>QKDA01000093.1 GCA_003246765.1 Spirochaetales bacterium
CGAAAAACGGGGGAATTTCTTCGTGGAGCGCATGAGGCGGTGGCTTTCCGGCGAGGCCGAGGACTTCGTCGCGAGGGCCCTTGCCCTCGGCGAGTCTTTGGGGTAGGGTAGGCCCATGAAGGATACCGACGACGGGAAGGGGGCGCCCATGAGAGCCCTCATGCGGGTATACTCCGCCATTGACGAAAGCGTGCTGCTCTCCATGCTCGATTCCGCCGACATCGAGGCGGTGCCCAGCGCCTCCAATTACCAGAGGGCCCAGTACGGCTCCATGTACACCCTGGATACGGGGGTGATCGTGGCGGTGAACGAGGCGGACCTCGAGGAGGCCCGCGCTATAGCGGCGGACTTTCTGGAAACCAGGAAGCGCGACGCCTCTGGCGGATTGCTGCCGGAAGTTTTAGCCTGAAGGCCTGAAGGCAGGAAGGCGGGGGGGGGGGCTGGGACCGCCCTTTCCTCACGCTGTTAAAAACAGAAAAACCCGCAGGCTTTAGGGCCTAGCGGGTTTTTTGTTTTTCTTGAAGCGCCTTCCGTATCAGAAACGGGCCATCATGTCGTGGAGGCCGCCGCCGTTCTCGACGTTCTTGTAGCCCATCTGGCGGAGCACCCTCTGGGCGTAGGCCGAGCGGGCTCCGGAGGCGCAGTACACGATCACCTCCCGGTCTTTCGAGCCGATCGCCGAGTCCGCCTTGGCCTGGAGGTCGTCCAGGGGAAGGTTTACCGCGCCGGGAACGGCGCCCATGTCAAACTCCCCGGGGGTCCGAACGTCCAGGATGAGGGGACCGGAGCCGGTACCGCCGGTCTTATCGGCGGAAGAATCACTGCCGAGGTCCTTCCTGGCCATCATGTCGTGGAGGCCGCCGCCGTTTTCTACATTTGAGTATCCCAGCTGCTTGAGCACCCTCAAGGCGTAGGCGGAGCGGGCGCCGGAGGCGCAGTATACGATAACCTCCCGGTCCTTCGAGCCGATTACCTCTTCGGCCTTGTAGGGAAGGTCGTCCAGGGGAATGCTCACCGCGCCGGGGACGGCGCCCATGCTGAACTCCTCCCAGGTGCGGACGTCCAGAATGAGCCTCCCGGAGCCCTCCGCGGGGGATTCTTCCCCGGCGGCGCTGCCGTGGTCGGCGCCCTTCTCGAGATCCGCGACGTTCTTCTTTTCCACGGGGAAAAGCCCCACCTGAATCTGGGCGAAGGGATAGGCCCTTGCCTGGCGCTCCAGGGAGATATAGCCCCCGGAGAGGTTGAATACCTGGTCGAAACCCGCCCCTTTAAGCATCCTCAAGGCAACGTGACCCTTTTGGCCGTCGTCGCTGATGAGTAGGATCGGGTGATCCTTGGGGAGCTGTTCCATGTTTTCCCGGAGGATGTTCTGGCTCAGGTTGTTGGTGCCCGCGAGGCTGGCCTTGCGGTAGCTGATCGGGTCCCTGAGGTCGATCACGATGGGCTGCCGCTCGAGGGCGAATTTCTCGACGTCCTGGGCCAGGACGGAGGGGCTGAAGCCGGAGCGGTGGTTTTCCGCGGTAAAGGCCGCCATGTGCACGGGACCGTTGGGGCTGTTGAAGGGCGGGGCGTAGGCGAGATCGAGCTCCGAGAGGTCTTCCAGGGTAAGGTTCCCCGCGATTGCGGTGGCGATCACGTCGATCCGCTTGTCCACGCCCACCCGTCCGGCTACCTGGGCACCGAGTACTTTGCCCGTCGGCTTGTCGAAGACGAGCATGAGGGTGACCTTCTCGGCGCCGGGGTAATAGGAGGTGTGGCTGTACTTGTGCACCACCGCGGCGTCGGCGTCGAAGCCCGCTTCCCGGGCCTGCTTGAGGTTGAGGCCGGTGGAGCCCGCCACGGCGCCGAAGAGCTTGACCACGGAACTTCCCGTGGCGCCCTTGTAGGGCTTCTTGCCCCCCAGGGCATTCTCCGCCGCGATGCGTCCCTGCCGGTTAGCCGGCCCCGCCAGGGGAACCCGGGCCTTGCGGCCGTTGACGCGGTTTTCGATCTCCAGCATGTCGCCGGCGGCGTAAATGCTGTCGTCGCTGGTCTTGAGGTACTCATTCACGAGGAGTCCCCCGGCCTTGCCGATCTCGAGGCCCGCTTCCTGGGCGAGCTTGAGGGTGGGGCGCACGCCTACCGAAAGGAGCACCAGGTCGGCGCTCAGGGTAGAGCCGTCGTTGATCTTGACGGTCTTCCCCTCGATGGCCTGCATGGACTTGCCGAGGTGCAGCTTCACCCCGTAGTCCAGGAGTTCCTTGGTGAGGAAGCCCGCGATTTCCCCTTCCAAAAGTGGCATTATCTGGGGGGCCATTTCCACGAGGTTGACCTCGAGGCCCCGCTTAACCAGGGCCTCCACCATCTCAAGGCCGATAAAGCCGCCGCCTACCACGACCGCGGTCTTCGGTTTTTCTCCGGCGATGTACTCGTTGATCCTGTCCATGTCGTCCAAGGTCCATAGCTGGAACACGTTCTTGCCGTCCACCCCGGGTAGGGGGGGCACGATGGGCTTGCCGCCCTGGGCCAGGATGAGGGTATCGTAGGGGAAGGAGCTTTCCTTCCCGGTTTTCGCGTTCACCGCAGCGACGACCTTTTTTGACCGGTCAATGGAGGTGGCCGCGGTGGCGGTGTGCACGGTGACGCGGTACTGGTCCCGGAAGGTTTCCGGGCTCGCGAGGATAAGGTCGGAGCGGTTCTTTACGTCCCCGCCAAGGAAATAGGGAAGGCCGCAATTGGCGAAGGAAACGTCGTCTCCCGCCTCGAGGAGGGTTATCTCCGCCTCCCCGTCCAGCCGCCGGGCCCTGGCCGCCGCCGTGGCCCCCGCTGCTACTCCCCCGATAATCAGTATCTTTTTCATGGCGTTTCTCCTGTTCGTGCGCGTCAGTGTGCTTGACTCGTGATCTTACGGTAAGTGTAGTAAATACCAGGCGTATGTGCAGTGATAAAGTCACCTATGTACTACCCCTCGTTATCTTGATTTTCTAATCGCGATGATCTATATTTCTGACCAAGGGTCAAAAAATGACCAAAGGTCAGAAAAGTGGGGACGCAGATGATGAATTCGGAACGGCGGGAACGAAAAAAAAACGAGCGGCGGGTGCGAATTCTCGAGGTTACCCGGGAACTCATCCTTTCCCGGGGGGCGGCGGGGTTCACCCTCAACGACGTGGCCCGGGAACTCGACCTCTCCAAGGGGACCCTGTATCTTTCCTTTCCGGGGAAGGACGACCTCCTTCAGGAGATTCTCATGGAGGCGGGCTCATCCTTCATGGGTTTTCTTTCCTCCCGGGTCGCCCTGGCCCGGTCCGGCATCGACGCGATCGTCGCCATGGGGCGGTCCTATTTCGAGTTTTACCGAAATCAGGAAGACGCCTTTATCCTTTTCGGGCTAATGGACTATTTCTCCCCCGCCTTCCCCTTCGTGCGAAAGACCCTTTTCCGGGACCTCCCCGACGAGTTCATCCGCATGGTCCGGTCGAGTCTCGAGCGGGGCAGCGCTGACGGGAGCCTCGACCCGGACCTCGACGCCGAGGGAATTACGGTTTCCATAGTCTTCATGGCCACCTCCCTCATGGACCGGGTGGCGAAGATTCCCAGGGACCTGCGCTCTTCCCTGGACGTGCCCTCGATCATAGGCCACGCCTTCTCGATGATGCTGCGGGCGGTCGCCCATCCGGCGATACCCCGGAACCTGATAGACCGATGCTTCGAACCGGGGGAGACGGTAGATCTCTCTCCCTATTGGAGGAAAATCCCATGAAGCGCCTTTTCAAATACCCCTGGCTCACGGTGGGTATCATTGCCGCGATAACGGCCTTTTTCGCCTTCCAGCTGCCCCGGGCGGTGCTGGACAACAACACCTTCCGGTTCGTCCCCGACGACGACCCCCAGCGGGTCGCCCTGGAACGCCTGGAAGACCAGTACGGGAGCCAGATTACCGTTCTCGTGGGGCTGAAGCGCGAGTACGGCACGGTTTTCGAGCCGGATTTTTTGCTGAAGCTCAAGGAATTCGGCGAGCGCGCGGCGGACCTAAGGCTCGTCGAATCCGTGACCTCTCTCATGAACGTGGACTACATTACCGGCGATTCCGAGAGCGTAACCGTGGAACCCCTGGTTCCCGCCGACTTCTCCGGGACTCAGGCGGAGGTTTCCGCCCTGAAAGACCGGCTCGCCGACTGGGATCTTTACCGAAACGCGGTGATCTCGGCCGACGGGAAGGCGACCCAAGTATTGGTGAACCTTGCCTCCCTGGACGAGGATTCAGGCGATAAGGACGCGGTGGCGGTTTACAAGGAAATCAAGTCCCTGGCCTCATCCGTGGGCTTCCCGGATACGGAGGTCTTCGTCACGGGGCTGCCGGCGTTTACCTCGGTGATGAACCAATCCATGAGGGCCGACCTGAAGGTTCTCATCCCGTTGGTGGCCGTGGTGGTCCTGGGCATTCTCTTCCTCAGCTTCCGGAGGATAGGGGGGGTAGTCCTTCCCATGCTCACCGTGGCGGTGTCTACGATCTGGGCCGTGGGCCTGATGGTTCTCCTGGGGGTTAAGCTGTCCATGCTCGCCACGGTGCTGCCCGTAATCCTGGTGGCGGTGGGAAGCGCCTACGGCATACACATCGTAAGCCACTATTACGACGAGACCGCCGCGGGGGGCGCCGTGAACCGTGAACGGCACGCCGAGATCGTGTTCCATGCCCTTTCCCGCGTGGCCGCGCCCACATTGCTCGCGGCCCTTACCACCCTCGCGGGATTCGTGTCCCTGGCCTTCACGAGGGTGGTTCCCATCCGGGAATTCGGCATCTTCGCGAGCTTCGGCGTGCTCGTGGCCTACGGGGTATCGGTATTGCTCATCCCCTCCCTCCTGCTCCTCCGGGGACCCGCCGGGGGCGCGGCTTCCGCCGGGGCAAACGGCGAAAACGCTGTCGACAGCGATTCCTATCTCGAGTCGGACCGGGTTTCGCGGACCGTGGCGAATGTCTTCGGTTCCGCGGTGCGCCACCCCGCGGCGGTGGGCCTAGCCGTGACGGCGGTGGCGATCCTTTCCGTTTGGGGTATCCGCAGGATCGTGATAGACAACGTCCTGGTGGAGTATTTCCGCAGCGATACGGATATCTCCCGCTCTGACCGCTTTATCCGGGAGGATTTCGCGGGCTCGAAAACCCTCTCCGTGGTGGTCCGGGGGAAGGAGCGGGGCGACCTTACGGACCCGGCGATACTGAAGGCTATGGACGACCTCTCGGTCTATCTCGAGGGGGAGGTTCCCGAGGTTGGAAAGGTTACCGGCTACCCCCAGATGATCAAGCGGATCAACCAGGTATTCAACGC
>QKDA01000113.1 GCA_003246765.1 Spirochaetales bacterium
CGCTGCTCAGTAGGTTCCGAAGAAATCCGTAAGGATCTGCCAGGAGTCCTTCCTCCGCTGTTTCCAGTCTGGCGTAACCCACCCCCGCAGGGGTACCGACAGAGCCTCGGTCAATTCGTCCCCCTTTCGGGGAAACCAGTCTGTTAGGGCGCCCTCGTTCCCTAGGTACGCCCCCTGCAGGGTTACGGACATCGAGGGCGAAATTCGCAGGGTGTCGGGACCGGGCCAGGCCTCGAAGAGCCTCCCATCGTCGAGGAAGGTTCCCCTCGAGGGATCGGCGCAGTTGATGAGGGCCCCGGCAAGGCGGAGGTACTCGCCGCTTTGCCCTCCCTCGGGGGCCAGGATAACGGCATCTCCCCGCTCCGAGGGGCCGCTGAAAAGGAGCGCGGCCCTCGCATATAGATATGACGCAAGGAGCGCCAAGGGAATGGCGCCCAGGGCATACCGGATAACCTGATGGTGCCTCATAGACCTCCCTCCCGTCCCTGCACGCTTCGGAAACCCTTGCGCTCAAGCTTTTGCCATCCTTTGTCCCGTCTGAAAAGAAAGGAAAGATAGCTTAAGGGCCTGAGGAATCCCACGTACTGCCGATACCCGAAGTTCTCGAGCACGCAGTGCCGAATGATCGCCGCGAAGTCCCGGCCCTGAAAGTACAGGATTCCCCGCTCCGAAAGGAAAAGGGCCGCGGATGACACCAGAAGGCCGAGAAGCACGATGACGGAAAAAAGGAGGAGCGCCGAAGCCGGCGAGAGCAGGCCGAGAAGAAAGGCGGCGGCCATGAGGAGGTAACCCAGGGCCTCGATGAAGGAGCCCAGGAGCTCATAGACGAGGTAGTAGGGCAGGGCGACCAGTCCCGCGGCCCCGTACCGGGGATTAAACAGCATCTTTCGATGGAAGGTGAGACACTCGATGAGGCCACGGTGCCAGCGGTCCCTCTGGCGGGAGAGCTGGCCGATATCCTCGGGAACCTCGGTCCAGCAGTTGGCGTTGTAGGCGTAATCGACGAGGAAGGGCGTTTTCGATTCCCGCAATCGGCGGATGAGCCGAACGACGATCTCGAAATCCTCCCCCACCGTATCGCGGCGAAGCTCCGACCTTCCGGTCAGGTAACCGCCGATATCGATGAGCCGTTGGCGGGAAAAGGCCCCGAAGGCGCCCGACAGGATCACCAGGGACCGGAGCCGCGCCCAGCCGAGACGCCCGGCTATGAAGGAACGAAGGTACTCGACGGTTTGATAGCGGGCGTAGGGATTATCGCTGATCCGGATTCGCTCGAGATGTCCCGAGCGGGTTTCGCACCCGTTCACCGGTATGACGTTGCCTCCCGAGGCGACGGTCTCTGTCTTTGACGTGATGGTCCTGAACAGGAGCTTCGTAAGGGAATCTCTCTCCAAAAGGCTGTCGACATCGAGGCTGCAAACGTACTCGAACCGCGCGAAACCGATGCCCGCGTTCAGGGAATCAGCCTTTCCCCCGTTCATCTTGTCTACAAGAAGGACAGACGACTCGGTTCTTGAGCGGTATACCCCCAGGACCGGCGCCGTCGCGATGGGCGGTCGGGAATGGGAATCGGACCGTTCCAGGTTAAAATGCCCGATAACCTCCTCCAGGGTACTGTCCGAGGATCCGTCGTTCACCACGATGATCTCGAACTTCGGATAGGCCATGGAAAGGAGGGAACGGAGGCTCTGTACGATGGTTTTAGCCTCGTTGTAGGCGGGCACTATGACCGATACCCCGGGCATGACTCCCGGGGAAAAAAGGAACCGGGAGTCCGCCAGGGACCACTCAGCGCGCTGCCGGGAGAGGTTGACGGCGGATACCAGCATCAGGAACAGGTACAGGGCGCTGATCGACGCCGTGTAGACGATGAAAACCCCTTGCGCGTACGGGTAAAAGCCGGTGAAGAGGTCAATGCCCCTCAGGTACGGGATCAAGCGCCGAATGCCGACTAAGTAGGCGGCGGGCAGGGCGAAAACCGTCGCGGCCATCAACGCCGCAAGGTACAGCCGTTCCCGGGCAGTGACGGAGATGCGCTCCGTTTTCGCCTCCTCCCGGGGAACGTCGACATTCAGTCTTTCCCGGATTCCCTCGTCGAGGTATCGCCTGCAGTCGGCGGCAAAGGAATCATCCTCCCCGATAAGGGGCGAGAGTACGCGCTTCAGGATTTCTTCCCTTCGGGGATTCTTGTTGGCGTTCAGGAACGCGATGAGGTCGGCTGTGTAACCCGCCCGGATACTGTCCGCTATGAGCGGGGCCAGTTCGTCGGCGGTTTCTTCGTCAAGGCGGTGCAAAAAGTATTCCAGCCTTTCCCCGAGAATCTCCGCCCAGGCGGACCGCTCCTCCGCGTTGACGGCGGAGCGGTACCAGGACCGGAAAGGCTCGACGTACCTTCCCTGGGACCTAAGGAGGTCCCTGAGCCGCGCGATAGCCTGGGCGCGGGTCGTATCCCGCGAAAGGAGCCGTGCTGCCGTAGCGTAGTCGGGGCTTTGCGACTCGGGCAACAGGACGTTCACCGCCGCGGATCGGATTTCGGGATCCCCCGAGTCCATGGCCGCGGCCAAATCGATCCTTTCGGGATAAAGCTCGCTGCCGATCCGGTATGCATAGCGCCGAACCGCGGGGTCGCTGTCTTCCGTGCCGCGGACCGTGAGCTTAAGGGCCCATTCCTCCAAGGACCTTCCCCGGGTCTCAACCATGGCGAGAATCCTGTCGGCGGTTCGCCGGTCCGCCCTCTCATGGAATGAGGCGATGGCGTCCATCCCCTCCACTGTGCTGGTTTCAAGCAGGGTCATGACGAGACGCAGGGCTATGAGGGGAGCTTTTTCCTTTCCCAGGGCGGCTACCGCAGCCGTCGCCCGTTCCCCTTCCGGGAGAAAGCCCAGAAGCCTTACGCCCCGGGCGCGGCGGATGAAAAGGCGCGACGAGAGGAGCCTTTGCGTCAGGGGCAATAAGTCCCAGTTAGATACGGTAGACTCGAACCAGCGACGCGTTTCAGGGTCCGCTTCTACCGCGTCGGTAAGGGTTTTCCAGGTTTCCAGGAACAGCGCCCGTTCACGGGGCTTTATCTTGAGGTCCTTCGGGGGATTCCCAGCGAAAATGTTCCGAAGCGCCGCCGAGAAGCGCTCCGATCGGCGCCAACGCCGCTTGGATCCCCGTCTCTCCTCAAGGCGTCGATCACGCATTCCAGCTCCGCAAGCATTATCGGCTTTTGATAGACGTGCCTGATCCCGGCGTCGAAGGCGTGCCTAAGCTGAGACTCGGTTTTTTGTTCCGTCAGGAGGATGAATGGAGGCGTAGGGTTTCCCAGGTTCCTTGAAAAGGCCTCGAAAAGGGCGAGGGGATCGCTTTGGGGAATGAACGACGCGCAAACCGCGACGGAGGGATGCGCGTGGGCGATGGCCCGGAGGGCCTCTTCCTCGTTCCGGAAGAGGAGAAGGAGGGCGGGACCGCTGTCCCTGATGACCAGGACTTCCTCGGGACGGTTTTCCACGACCATCGCCGAAAAGCCTCGGATGGCCTCGTCGCCGCTGTCGAAACCGAACTCGTCGTTGTAGGCCTTCATGCCGTCCAGGCGAAGGCAGGCCATGGCTCCCTCCGGCGCGGACTGGATGAATCGGGGCAGGTATGCCTTCAGGTAACCTTGATTATACAGTCCCGTAAGGCTGTCGCGCAGGGCATCGTCATGCCCCAGAACGACGTTTTCCCTCAGCCGCTGGTGCTCCGCCTTGATCCGCTCAAGCTCTCTCGCAATATCCCCGTCTATTTGGTTGGTTCCAGACCCGGAACTTCCGCATTGAACCTTCCGTAGGCCCTGGTAGAGGCCGCTTATTCCAGAGGCGTGAACGCAGCCGTGCTGGGGGCAGATACGGGTAGGCTGAAGGTTTTCCGCCAGGCTAAGGGCGTCGGAAAGGGCTTGGCCGCCGCCCATGAACTGTTCGTGATACTCGATAACCCTCTTGAGGGCCTCCGGCTCGTCTATAAGGGCCTCGCCCCTCCCAAAGCACGAGAAAAGGGCTCCGGAAAATAGGGTAGCGGAGGGAGTATCAAAGATAAGGAGGGATCCAGGGGAATAGACGAAGGGGGCTGGCACGAAGCGGAGGGACATAATTTCCTCGGGTTCCTCGCGGTAGATATGCTTGAATCGGGAGACCGCGCCGTAGGAACTAAGGAACATGGTGGTTTTCCAGTGTCCGATTATCTTGCCCGTGAAGCCCGCTTCCTCCCACAGTCTCAGGCTTGAGCAGGTTTCCGGCGCGGGGTGGGTAACCGCGATGGCCGAGAGCCTTCCCGGTTCAAGGAGCGTAGACAGGGCCGAGCGGAGGGCGGGGAAATCCGGTGCGGAGCCCGGATTGATTAGTATGCCCCGGTTATCCTCGAGTACAAGGTACGCGTTCGATCGCGTAAAGTCGTCCGATTGCCATCGGCCGAGCCACCATACCCGCTGGTTTAGGCGAACCGGTTCCCGTCCCCGCGGTATCATAGGCTGACCTTGGTCATGACCAATCGCTTCTTGTTCTCCGGTCCCCGGAGAAGCAGCACCGAATCAAAGGTTTTGTCCATGATCCAGGAGCCGAACCCGTGGAGGGGGAGGTCACGCATCTGAGGCGCTCGGACCTGGTACCATTGATAGTCGGAACCCCGAAACTCGATTTCCACCGTAACACCTCCAGTATGAATCGTCCATCCCGCCGTGGCGGTTCCCTCGGTGTGCCGTATCGCGTTGCCGAGGGCTTCCATGAAGCCGAGGGTTAGTTCCGCGCGGATCCGGCTGTCTCCGTTCGGCAGGGCCTCGCCGAGGGCTTTCTCAAACCGGCTACGCAGGGCGTGGAGCCCCTCCCCGTCCGAACGGTTCAGCTCCTCCCGCCAATCAGAGCGGGGGCCCGACGGATCGGCGTCTACCCCTGCGGCCACTATGGTTGCGTCGTCCCTGAAGCCCGAAAGCGAATAATAGAAGGCCGTTTTCATGATTTCCTCGACGATCTTCAGCGGGGGCAGGGCCCGGTGCGCCGCGACGAAGCGGAGCAGCCGTTCTGTCCCGAAAAGCTCGCCTTCGGAGTTTTCCGACTCCGTGATTCCGTCCGAGTAAAAGACAAGAGAATCCCCCCGGCGTACGGGAAGGACGTATTCCTTGAACGTCTGGCATGCCACGAAGCCGATAGGCATATTCGAGCCCTTAACCTCCCAGCATGACCCGTCCCTGGAGTCAAGGTAGGCGAAGCCGGGATGTCCCGCGTCGACGAAGGAGAGCAATCCCTTACCCGCTTCGAGACGGCCGCAG
>QKDA01000218.1 GCA_003246765.1 Spirochaetales bacterium
GGACCGCTATCGGGCGGAACCCTTCGTTTACCCCGAATACGTCCGGGGGGCGGGAAGGGATTTTTTCGGCCGGGGAGGACACACCTGGCTCACCGGGACCGCCCCCACCGTGTTCCGCTCCCTAACGGAACGGGTCATCGGGATCCGCGCGACCTGGGAGGGCTTAGCCGTAGATCCCTGCCCGGACCCCTCCTGGGAAACCTTTTCCCTGGTCCGGGAATTCCGGGGGGCGGTTTACCGAATCCGTTTCAGCAACCCCGACGGGGTTCAGTGCGGGGTGAGGGAGGTAAGGATGAACGGGAAGGGAGTGAACGCGGGAACCGGAAGGAAGGCGGTGCTGCCCCTGCTCGGGCGGGGGGAGGAGGCGGACTTCGACGTCGTCATGGGGTAAGGCGGGGGTCCGTAATCGGAAGGGCAAAGCCCAGAATCGAGTCCAGGTTCCCCCGCGAATCCGCGAGTCCCCGGAGGGTGAGGCTTATCCAGAGTACGGAACCGTCGGCGCGGAGATTCGGAATCTCGCCGTACCAGGCCCTCGAGGAAGGATCCCTCACGGCGCGCCAAAGGCCCATGAACCGGTCCACGTAGTAGCTGTCGGTGAAGCCGAGTCGGCGGTAGAGGTCCAGTCCCGGGTCCAGGATTCTCGGTCCCAGCCGGGGCAGGTCCTCCACCTCGTAGCCGTAAAGGCTCATGAAGCGGGGGTTCGCCTCCAGGACCACGCCCTCGCCGTCCATGAGGAACACCGGCCGGTCCACCAGGAGAAAGGCCTCAAAATAGCGGTTCCGGGCCCGTTCAGCCCGCTTGAGGTCCGACACGTCCGAGCAATAGCCGAGATAGGTGCCGTCCCCCAGGGCGATGGCCTCGAGCCTCACTTCCGCGGCGGAGCCGTCCTTCTTCCGGAGCGTCGCCTCGTGGGCGACCCTGCCCCGGGCCTTGAGGCTCTCGAAGGCCTGAAAGCTCGCGTCCATGCGGTCCGGCGGGACCACGTCGGGAATGCTGAGGGCCAGCAGCTCTTCCCGGGCATAGCCGAGCAGTCTCGAGGCCGAGGGGTTCACCTCCAGGAAGCGGCCCTGGGAATCGGTGAAAAAGAGGGCTACCGGGTCGCTGTCGAGAATCTGGAGGTCCTTCGCCTCCAAGTCCCGAAGCCTGAGATCCCGGGTCTTGTGCTCCGTAATGTCCTGGGACACCGTGTCGAAATGAAGGGGCTGGGGACTCGAGACGGTGACCCTGAACCAGCGGTTTTCCCCCGGGCGGTACTCCTCGAAAGCCGCGGGAGCCCCCCCCAGGGCAACCGCGCCGATAAGCCCCAGGCGCGGCTCCCAGGCCGCCTCGGAACCGCCCAAAAGCTCCCGCATTCCCCTTCCGCGGGCTGCCTCGGGCGAAAGGGCGAAATGCTCGGCGAAAGCCCCGTTGGCCTCCAGAAGCACCGCGTCCTCGGGTTTCCCCCCGCGGCCGGTGACAAGTCTCCACGCCGCCCAGCCGAAGGGCAGGGCGGCCACCGACTTCATGAGGAACTCGCGGGTAAGTGCGGAACCATGGGGTACGCTCACCCCTTAACTATAAGACTCCCGAAGGAGGGAACGCAAACCGCCCCTAAACCTTCCAGTCCAGGTCCACCGAAACGGTCCGGAACTGGGTAATGAACATCACGATGTTGATGAGCATGACCATGGGGGCGTAGGCGAAGTAGTAGGCGATGAACGAGAGCGGATTGAACCGGAATTTGGCCGCCGCCGAAAAGGCCCAAAAAAAGCACAGCGAGAGCAAAAAGCCCACCACGGTACTCACGATGCCGTCGGAAAGCACCGCATGGTGGGAAAGCCAGAAAAATATTCCCGCGGGAAACTCCAGGGGCTGGGCCAGGAGGAAAATGATGGGGTTAAAAAAGGAGAGCTTGCTCCACTTGAGGAGCAGGAAGACCGCCAGGGAAAGGACCGAGGGAAAGACTATCGCCAGCAGGGTCGGGATCAGGGAAGGCTGGCGGAACACGCTCATGACCATGTAGAGAAAGTTGTCCTTGAACCAGAGCACGTTGATGAGGGTCCACCGCTTCCGCTGCTTTACCCACTCGCCTAAGTCGTTGGGCATGTCGGTCCTCACCTTCAGGGACAGGTCGTAATCGTACTTCGCGTGGAGCCTGAAGGCCCGGGCGCCGAAGTCCCCGTCCTCGTGCACCACCCGCTTGAAGCCCCCCAGCCGGGCGAAGAGCTCCTTGCGCACCGCGAAGGCCGCCCCGATAACCCCGGGAGAACGCTTGGCGATGGCGGAAAAAAGGAGACTCGCGATGGCGAGGCCCTGATACTCGTGGGCGATCATGGCCGACCAGGGAGACTGCACCAGCACTTCCTTGGGCATGTCCACGATGTCGAAGCGCCCGAGCTTCGTCGCGAGCCGGGAAAGGAAGGTCGGGTCGTCGGGAAGCTCTATGTCGTTGTCGAGAAAGAGGAGGGCGTCGGTTTCCAGGGGCAGGGCCGCGCGGTTGAGGGCCTCCGCCTTGCCGGTATGGACGTTCGGAAAAATCACGGTCGCCAACCCCTCAATCTCGCTGAGGGCCCCCTTAATCTCGTCGGTCATCTCGCCGTCCACCACGGCGAAAAGCTCCTTATCCGCGTAGTCGTTGCCGTGCAGGGCGCGCACCATGGGAACCAGGAACTCGGGGTCTTTGTACACGGGAATCAAAACTGAAATTTTCATACATCCTCTGCCGATAATGATAGTGATAATGATACACATAAACCAACCCAGGAGCAAAAAAATGACACCCACAGGATGGAAAATCGCCGACGGCGGGGACCTCGAACGGTCCCTCGAGTTTTTCGAAACCGTCAAGGACATGACCGATCCCCCCTTTTCGACCTATCCCCACGGGCTCAAGGGCACCCTGGAGCTCCTTCTGGCGGAAGGAAGGCTTCTCATGGCGGAAGCCCGGGAAGGAACGGGGTCGAAGGTCGTCGGGCTCCTCGGGTACTTTCACGGCACCCCCCGAATCCGGGAGGACGGTCTTTTCGACTACCTGGACCCCGCGGTGGGCTACGTGTACTTTTTCGTGGTGGCCCGGGAGTGGAGAAATCCCTGCAGTTACCAGGCGGTACCTTTCCTCGCCTCCTGCCTCCTCGCCGACGGTCACGAGGAGGCCCGGTTCCGCACCTACCGGGACAACAACGACCTCATTAACAAACTCTACCGCAAACACGGCTACTTTATCAGGGAGGAAACCAACGTCCAGGGAGCGAAGGCTAACCTCTACGGGGCGAAGGTGAGGCTCTGGGCGGAGCGCTTCGGCTACTACGCCGGCACCGGAACCGGCTCCTAAGGCTCCCGGGTCAGCCGTTCCAGCCGCCCGATGATCTCCCGGGCCTCCTCGTTCGTGCCGCCGCAAAAGTCGCGGGTAGCCCTGAAGTTCCTGCATACGTCGGGGTACCCGGGAGCCCCGTGAATGGAGCAGGTCAGTTCCGCCGTCAAATTCACGCAAGGCACCCCCGCGGGCTTTCCGGCGGGCATTCCGGGCAGGGGCGAGGATATGGATATGACGGTGCAGCAGGCGGCGCAGCCCGGGCGGCATTCCATGGCTTTCTAGAGTATATTCCCCGCCAGCTCCGCGAGCTGGCTGCGCTCGCTCTTGACCAGATGCACGTGGGCGAACAGTTCCTGCCCCTTCATCTTGTCGATCAAATACGAAAGCCCGTTGGAACTCGAGTCCAGGTACGGCGAGTCAATTTGCTGAATGTCCCCGGTGAAGACCATTTTCGTGCCCTCCCCCGCCCGGGTGATAATCGTCTTCACCTCGTGGGGGGTGAGGTTTTGGGCCTCGTCCACGATGAAGAACACGTTGGAGAGGCTCCTTCCCCGGATGTAGGCCAGGGGCGTAATGAGGAGCTTACCGGTTTTTTGGAGCTCCTCTATATGCTGGACCTCCTTGCTGGAGGGGCGGAATTTCCGCTTGATCACCGCGAGGTTGTCGAAAAGGGGCTGCATGTAGGGGCCGATCTTGTCGTCCACGTCACCGGGAAGAAAGCCGATATCCCGGTTCGCGAGGGGCACCACGGGCCGCGCGAGAAGGATCTGGTCGAAACGGTCCTCCTGGGCGAGGGCCGCCGCCAGGGCCAGGAGGGTCTTTCCGGTGCCCGCCTTCCCCGAAAGGGCCACGAGCTCCACGGATTTCCGTGTCAGGGCGTCCAGGGAAAAGGCCTGCTCCGCGTTCCTCGGCTCGATTCCGTAGCAGCGCTGCTTCTCCACCCGGCTCACCAGGTCCAGGGCCTTCTCGTAGTGTCCCAGGGCGCTGGTGGTTCCGTTTTTCAGGATAAAATACTGGTTCGCCGAGGGCCGCTTCCGGAACCGGAAATCCTGGGCCTGAACCCCTGCCTCCCCGTCGTCGTAAAGGCGGGCAATAAGGTCCGTCTCAAGGCCCTCCACCTTTTCTATGTTCCGGTCGATCTCCGAGACGTCCCTGACCTTGTCGGACTCGTAGTCCTCGGCGTGAAGCCCCAGGGACTTCGCCTTCATCCTGAGGTTTATGTCCTTCGAGACCAGCACCACCTTCTTCGCGGGATACTTGGCGGTCACGTATTCGGTGATGGCCAGTATGCGGTGGTCCGCGGTCTGTTCGGGAAAGGAGTCGGCGAGGGTCTTCGAGAAGGGCTTCCCCGTCTCTATGAAGAGCTTGCCGAGCTTGGGCCCCAGGGGAAGGCCGTCGGTGAAGATGGCGTCCCCGGAGATCGCGTCGAGTTCCCGGGTAAATTCCCGGGCCTGAAAGTTGATGAGGTCGTTGCCCTTCTTGAACCGGTCGAGTTCCTCGAGCACGATGATGGGCAGCACGATGTCGTTATCCTCAAACTGATAGATGCAGCGGAAATCGTGCAGGATAACGTTCGTGTCCAGCAGGTAAATCTTCGTTTTTTTGCGCGGCATACTCAAGGGACAGTATACACCCGAAACGGTTTTATCCCGTGAGTTTTCCATAAAATCGCCGTTAGTCCTTGAATTGGACGATCCAGTCCGCGAAACTTAGTGGGAATGCACAAGGTGTAACTTTGTTTTCCATTAGTGAGGAGATCCCCATGAAAATAACCCTTAGAACCCGTCTTGCAGGCATCATATCCCTTTTCGTCGCCCTCGTCCTCCTGGCGATTTCCGGTATCGTCTACGTAAACATCAGCTCCACGGTCCCGGAAAGCATCGGACAGCTCATGTCGGAGGTCGTGAAGGCCCGGAACGACGAGAT
>QKDA01000234.1 GCA_003246765.1 Spirochaetales bacterium
CCCCTTCCTGGAAGACATGGCGGCTCTCCTCGGCGGCCCCCTGCCCCGGGTAGAGCGGTTTGACTACCGGCACTTCGGCTGTCTCTGTGAAGGGGAGGATATCGTCGAGGTCCGCCTCAACAACAAGGGGCTTGAGGCACTGCCGCCCTCGATCGGGGCCCTTTCCCGCCTGAGGCGGCTCGACCTTAACCGCAACCGGCTTAGTTCCCTGCCGCCCGAGCTTTTCGCCCTGCCCCGGCTGGAATCCCTCTCGCTCATCGACAACCGGTTCGCCGCCCTGCCCGACGGGATGCGCGGTCTCTCGGGCCTGAGGAGCCTCAACCTGAGCGGGAATCCCCTCGGGGAGTTTCCCCCCTGGCTTCGCGAAAAGACCGGCCTGGAGGAACTCGTGCTTGCCCGCATGGGCCTTGCTTCCGTGCCGGGGTGGCTTGAGGGCTTCTCGAACCTGAAGGTCCTCGCCCTCTTCAAAAACGGCATAACGGAGCTTCCCGACTGGATCGGAAACCTCCGTCGCCTCGAGATACTCACCCTCGGGGGGAACCGCATTAGGAGCCTTCGCCCGGAAATCGGAGCCCTTACGGGGCTCCGCGAGCTCTCTCTCTACGGCAACGGGCTTTCCTCGCTGCCTGACGCCTTCGGGGGCATGCAAAACCTGCGGGAGCTGGCCCTCTCGGACAACGGCCTCGCCGAGCTCCCCCCTAGCCTTGGCTCATGCGCCGGCCTTGAGTACCTCATCGCCGACGGCAACGGGCTAACGCGCGTCCCCGAGTCCATCACATCCCTTACCCGCCTCAAAACCCTCAGCCTTGCGGGCAGCCCTATCTCCTGGACCCCGGCCCAGGAACGCTGGCTTGAGGGCCTTCGTTCCGGCGGAACCCTCATCAAGTTCGGATTGTCGGAGAAAGGCTGAGGCAGGGGGCTCGAAGGGGGAGCGAGGGCGGCGCGCGGAGCCCCCGCGGGAGCGCGTCCCTGCTGGGGCGCATTATTGGGCCCGGGGCCCTCAAGCGGGGTCCCGCGCTGCCTTATTCTCCCGTGAGGCTTCCGGTGTCCCCCCGGCCCTCAATCACGTCGACGATCCTCTGGGATATGAAGGGCGCCACCCTTTGGTTGAATGCCGCGGAGGGGTGGGAATCGCCGCTTGAATACAGTAGGTAATTCGTTCCCTCCGTCTCAAGCTCGTAAAAGTCCCATACGAATATGTTGTCCCCGCTCTCGTCCCATTCGTCCTTCACCCATGTAAAGAACTCCCGGGCCCTCGCCGCGGCCTCGGGGTTTGTCTCGCTCTCGATCAGGGCCGCCCCCGTCCACACCACGAAGCGGTTGTTCGGGAAGGAGCGCATCTTGGTCTTTAGGGCATTGTACTGAAGCTTGTAGTTTTCCAGGCTTTTCCCCGCGGAGGCAATGTCCGGCGATCCCGTGTCCGGTGCAATATCGCTGACGGGGTAGCAGTGCTTCCACATGATCACGTCATAGGCGGCCGTCAGGATCTCCAGCGTATCCTGCCCGCTATAGGCGGTCGCGCCCGCGTGGTTTATCCAGATATTCCAGTAATCATACGGGTAATTATCCCAGGGATAATTAGTGCCGTCGGGATACGAGCGCTCCTCGATCAGGTACTCCTTATCGTGGCCGGAATTGTACGCGTCGAACCAGGCGCTTACCCCGCCGTTCCATACGCCCTCTCCCGTGCTGTGGTGCAGGTAGATGATGCTTGCGTCTGAGGACATGGGGTCTTGCGGGTTTACGGGCGCGGGATTGGTGCCGCTGCCGCCGGGGGCGCAAGAGCAAACCGCGGCGAGCGCGACTAATGAGACGATTCTCGGTATCGACAATGTTTTCAATTTCTCCTCCTCGGATTCATCCGTCACAGTATATACCCTCCTTCGCCGCCAAAACATGACAACCGTCATGCGGCACGTGACAAAGAGCAGGCGCTAATCTGACAATGCGCATCTTTCGCCCTTTGGCAAACGGCCCCAATACTATTCCTGAAATCCAACGGGGAGCTTAGGGTATGGAACATCCTGTCATATTGAAGATGCAAGGCATCACGAAAACCTTTCCGGGGGTGCGTGCCCTGGACGACGTGACCCTGGAGGTTCGCAGCGGCACCATTCACGCCATCTGCGGCGAGAACGGAGCGGGAAAGTCTACCCTCATGAAGGTTCTTTCCGGGGTGTATCCCCACGGAACGTATGAGGGAAAGATCCTTTTCATGGGTAAGGAAACCGAGTTCAGGGACATCAAGGCCTCGGAACACGCCGGAATCGCCATTATCCACCAGGAGCTGGCGATGATCCCGGAACTGTCGGTAACCGAGAATATCTTCCTCGGGAACGAGACCCTGCGGGGCGCCCTGATCGACTGGGAAGCCCAGCGGAACCGTACGGTAGAGCTTCTTAAGACGGTGGGCCTGGACATCAACCCCGACACGCCGATCAAGAACCTCGGCATAGGCCAGCAGCAGCTGGTGGAGATCGCGAAGGCCTTTTCGAAAAACGTGAGGCTCCTGATCCTGGACGAGCCGACCTCGGCCCTCAACGAGGACGACTCGGCGAACCTTCTCGAGCTGCTCGTGGGCCTGAAAAGGCGCGACATCACCTGCATCATGATTTCCCACAAGCTCAACGAGATCGCCTCCATCGCCGACGCGGTCACGGTCATCCGCGACGGGCGCACCGTGGAAACCTACGCGGTCGAGGCGGGGCACGTCGACGAGAGCCGCATAATCCGGGCCATGGTGGGGCGCTCCATCAACGACTACTATCCCGCCCACGAGTCCAAACCGGGCGGCGTGATCTTCGAGGTGTCCGACTGGCGCGTGGAAGACCCTAACGTTCCGGGGCGGATGATCTGCAAGGACTCGTCGTTCTTCGTGCGGTCGGGAGAGATCGTCGGCTTCGCGGGTCTCATGGGCGCGGGCAGGACGGAACTGATGCGGTCGATCTTCGGCCGGAACTACGGGATCTTCCACGGGGGCGCGATCAAGATCAAGGGTAAGCCGGCGCGGCTGCCCACGGTGGAAGCCGCCATACGGAACGGCATCGCCTACGTGTCGGAAGACCGCAAGAACCTCGGGCTCAACCTCTTGGACAGCATACGCAAAACCGTGGTCTCCGCGAACCTTCGGGGCATCATGAGGAACGGCCTTCTGGACCTGCACGAGGAATTCAGGGTCTCCGAGGAATACCGGCGAACCCTAGGCATAAAGACGATCGGGGTGGACAGCAAGGTTACCACCCTGTCCGGGGGCAACCAGCAAAAGGTCGTTTTGGGCAAGTGGATGTTCACGGACCCGGAGATCCTGATCCTGGACGAGCCCACCCGGGGCATCGACGTGGGCGCCAAGCACGAGATCTACCGCCTGATCCAGGCCCTCGCGGACGAGGGGAAGGCGGTCGTCTTCATATCGTCGGAGATGCCCGAGCTGCTGGGCATATCGGACCGGATCTACACGATTTTCGAGGGAACCATAACGGGCTGCCTGGGCCGGAGCGAGTTCAACCAGGAAAATCTCATGAAATTGATGACCAGCTCCGTTGGCGGGGCTTGATACGCGGAAAAGAGGAGTAAGAATCATGGCCTATATGAGGAAAATATTCGGAGGCGGCTTGAGGCAGTACAGCATGGTGATCGCCCTGGTGGCGATTACCGTGATCTTCAACGTCATATCCGGGGGGAGAATGATTACCCCCTCCAACTTCCAGAACCTGATTTCCGGCAACGCCTACGTGCTGGTGCTCGCCATCGGCATGCTCATGGTCATCGTGATCGGGCAGATCGACCTTTCCGTCGGTTCCGTGGCGGGATTCGCGGGCATGGTGATGGCCCTCTCCGCGAGGGATCTCGGCCTGCCCTGGTACGTCGCGGTGCTTTTCAGCCTCGTCGTGGGAGCGGCGATCGGCGCGTGGCAGGGCTTCTGGCTTTCCAAGCTCGGCATTCCCGGCTTCATCACGACCCTTGGGGGCTACATGATCTTCCGGGGCGGGGTTATCTTCCTGTCCAAGTCGATCTCGGTGCCCGCCCCCGAAGAGCTCAAGATTTTCAGCTCGGGCTACCTGCCCAGCTGGGGGCCCTCCTTCACGGGCATGAACAACTCCACTCTCCTTTTGGGAATCCTCGGAATCGCGGCCTTCGCCTTTATCCAGCTGAACAAGCATTACCGCTCCGTAAAGCTGAACGAGAACAGGGAGCCCCTGTGGCCGACCCTCGTCCAGATCGCCCTCGTCGCCGTGGCGGTCGGGTTCCTGACCTGGATCTTCGGAACCGGCCGCCCTGGAACCTCCTTCCCCGTTTCGGGGGTCATCCTCCTCGCGCTGGTCATCGCGTACAACGTGATCACGGAGCGCACCCGGTTCGGCCGTCATATATACGCCGTGGGGGGAAACAAGAGCGCCGCGGCCCTTTCCGGCGTGAACGTCGCGAGGACCTATTTCCTTACCATGCTCAACATGTCCGTGCTCGCCGCCTTCGCCGGAATCCTCTTCGTGGGCCGCTCCACCGCCGCGGGCCCCTCCGACGGCATGGGCTGGGAACTGGACGCCATCGCGTCGGTCTTTATCGGCGGGGCTTCCGTGTCGGGGGGCGTCGGGACCATAACCGCCACCATGGTCGGGGGCCTCGTAATGTGCGTCCTCAACTCGGGGCTCATGCTCATGGGGGTCGGGTCGGACCTTACCCAGGTTATCAAGGGCTTGGTTCTCCTCGCGGCGGTGGCCTTTGACGTGTTCAACAAGCAGCAGGGGCGACCCTCGATAATCGGAAGGCTTTTCCCCGCCAAGGGGCGCTGAACGGAAGGTCTATAACCGCGCCCCAGGCGGTCCGGACTCTCCCGGGGCACGGCGTAAATAGAGAAAAGTCGAAGGACTTAAAACGGAAGGAGTGAGACATGAAGACAGGTAAACGATTGTTAACGGTTTTGACGGCCGCCGCCCTCGTCGCGGTAAACGGACTCGCGTTCGCGGGCGGTTCCGCGGAAAAGAAGGGCGCGGCTGCCGTGGTTGACGTAAAGACCGCCGGTTTTGCCGCGGGCTCGACCATCGGCGTTTCTCTTCCCTGGCTCGGGACGCAGAACTGGGCCGAGGCGAACGAGATGTTCAAGAAAGAGCTCGCCGCCGCGGGCTTCAAGCCCCTCGTGCAGCAGGCGGACAACAAGGTTCCCCAGCAGCAGCAGCAGATCGAGTCCATGATCCAGAACGG
>QKDA01000070.1 GCA_003246765.1 Spirochaetales bacterium
ACCCTTCCGCTGAGATCCCGGAGGATATCCAAAGGAGGATCATGCCCTACTCCGCCCTCACGGACCTCGGGGAAAAGCGACTCGCGGAGGGAGCCGATCCGGTGGCGAGGGGAATGGAGCGGCTCGAAAGCGGGGATCTCCTGACCATCGTGTACACCTCCGGAACCACCGGGAATCCCAAGGGGGTTATGCTCACCCAGGGAAATTTCCTCCAAAACGTGACGGCGAACACCCCCAGGCTCGAGATCGATCCCGAACGGGAGGAGACCACCGTGGTCATGCTCCCGGCATGGCACGTGTACGAGAGGGCCTTCGAATACTGCTGCCTTTCCACGGGAATACGCCTTGTGTATTCCCACGCGGGCCGCTTTGCCGCAGATCTCGCCGCGGAACGACCGCACCTGCTCATTTCCGTACCCCGGGTATGGGAGTCCATTCACCAAAAACTCGTAAAGGCCATAAGCGAGATGAGCCCGCCCAAGCGGCGCCTGGTGCTTACCCTCATCAAGGCAAACCAGATATGGCTCACCTCTACCCAGTACCTTCAGGGACACTATATTTCTCTGAGAATCCGCAATCCCCTGAAAAAACTGGCCGACGCCCTGGTTCACCTCTTCCGGGCGGTTTCCCTCGCCCCGATCCATCTCCTGGCAAACCGGCTTTTCACGCCCTTCCGGGAAAAGGTAGGCGGCAGGCTCAGGCTCGCCACTTGCGGGGCCGGGTCCCTGCCGAAATACCTGGACGAGCTTTTCAACGCCATCGGGATTACCCTGGTGAACGCCTACGGCATGACCGAATGCGCCCCGGGAATTCTCTCCAGGACGCTCTCGGGCAATACCTTCGGCAGTACGGGAATCCCCTTCGACAATACCGAGGTCGAAGTCCGCCGGGAGGACGGCACGGTCTGCGACGTGGGTGAAAAGGGCATAGTCTTTGCCCGGGGGCCCCAGGTGATGAAGGGATACTATAAAAACCCCGAGGCCACCGCGGCGGTGCTTTCTCCCGACGGATGGCTCAATACCGGGGACCTGGCGGTCCGTTCCGAGAACGGCGAGTTCATCATCGTAGGCAGGATGAAGGACACCATCGTGCTTATGGGCGGGGAAAACGTGGAGCCCGAGGCCCTGGAAGACAAGCTCAAGGAGAGCGTCTACATCGACCACGCGGTAGTGATCGGCCAGGACCAAAAGCAGCTCTCCGCCATAGTGGCGGTGAACGAGGAAGAGCTCATGCGCCTCGCCTCGGAGCTCAAACTCTCTCCCTCCGAGGTGGTCACGGAAGGCAAGTACTCCATCGAGAACGACGTGATCTACCAGATTCTCCAGCGTGAGGTGAACAAGCTCATCAGCCGGGAACACGGTTTCAAGCCCTTCGAGTACATTGCGAAGATCCTGCCGGTAAGGAGCGACTTCTCCATCGGTAAGGAGCTCACCCAGACCCTCAAGGTTAAGAGGAAGTACGTAGAGGAGCGTTACCGGGCGCTCATCGAGCGTCTCTTCGGGGACGGGGGGAAAAAGTAGTATCCCCGGGGGGAATCCCCCTCCCGCCCCAAATCAAGCGACGGACGAAAAAAAAACAGCCCCCTTCGGGGCTGCTTTTTTTTTGAAGTCAGCGCTGAGCGATTTCTTCAAGAATATACGCGTTTACCGCGCATATCCCAGGTCGAATCCGCACTACCGCGCGTATTCGACTATCCTGGTTTCCCTTATGAGGGTCACGCGGATTCGCCCGGGATAGCGAAGGTCATTCTCGATCTTCTTCGCGATCTCCCGGCCAAGCTCCTTGACCTCCGCGTCGGGAATCTTCTCGTTGTTCACGAGAACCCGAAGCTCCCGGCCGGCCTGAATGGCGTAGGCCTTCTCGACCCCCTGGAACCCTTCGGCGATGGCCTCGAGGTTCTCAAGACGCTTCACGTAGTTGTCCAGGGTTTCCCTTCGGGCTCCCGGGCGGGCGGCGGAAATCGCGTCGGCGATCTGCACCAAAACCGACTCCACGCAGGTGGGCTCCACGTCGCCGTGGTGGCTCCCGATGGCGTTGATAACCCTGGGGTCCTCGTTCATCTTCTTGGCCATGTCAATTCCGACTTCGGCGTGGTTCTGGTCGGAATCGTTTTCCGCCCCCTTGCCGATATCGTGAAGGAGGGCGCCGCGCTTTGCGATTTCCCGGTTGGCGCCCACCTCGGCGGCGAGCATCCCGGCAATCATGGCCACTTCCTTCGAATGGTAGAGAACGTTTTGCCCGTAGCTCGTCCGGAAGTACAGGCGTCCAAGGGCGCGAACCCCTTCCTGGCTCATGTTGTGTATTCCCAGGTCGAAGAGGACCTTCTCCCCTTCCTCGTAGATCTTCTGGGAGATCTCCCGGGTAACCTTCTGCACGATCTCCTCGATCCGGGCCGGATGAATGCGTCCGTCCAGGATGAGCCGCTCCAGGGAAACCTTGGCGATTTCCTTGCGCACGGGATCAAAGCAGGAAATGACCACCGCTTCGGGGGTATCGTCGATGATGACGTCCACTCCCGTGAGGGTTTCGAGGGTGCGGATATTCCGGCCCTCCCGCCCGATAATGCGGCCCTTCATCTCGTCGCTGGGAAGGCTCACGGTGGCGACGGTTATATCGCTCGTAGTCTCCGTGGCGATCCGCTGGATCGTGGTGACCAGGATGTCCCGGGCTTTTTTCTCGGCGCTGACCTGCGCTTCCTGTTCGATCTTGTTAAGCAGCCCCTGCGCGTCATGCCGGGCCTCGTTTTCGAGGTCCTTGATGATGAGGGCCTTGGCTTCGTCGGCGGTGAGACCGGAGATCCGTTCCAGCTCCAGACGATAACGCTCTTCTTCGTCGAGGAGGAATTTCTCCCTGTCCGCAAGGGCCTTCGCCTGGTCGGCGAATTGGGCTTCCTGCTTGTCCATCTGCTCGTTGCGCTTGTCGAGGGCTTCCTCTTTCTGCGTCAACCGCCGCTCGTACCGCTGGAGTTCACTCCGGCGTTCCCGATTTTCCCGCTCCTGCTGGTTTCTTTCTCGAATTAGCTGTTCTTTTGTCTCTAGAAGAATTTCCTTCTTTTGAGCTTCTGCTTCCTTAATAGCATCCTGTTTTACACGTTCCGCTCTCTGTTCAGATGCAGATAGTTGAAATCTGGCGTATAACCAGCGAATAGTCCATCCAAGAATTAAACCGGCAGCAGGCAGGGCTACATACAATGCATTCATTTGCATGTCTCCTTCCGTACTGTATCAATCTCTACTGTATCGGGAAAAGAAGGGGATGTCAAGAAAAACCTTTTCAGCGCAAGGAGGTACATCCTGGCTTAAAGTTCTACATTCGGAACTGTTCTCCAAGATAGACCTGGCGGGCGATTTCCGACTGGAGGATGAAATCCTTGGAGCCTTCCTCCACGATTTCCCCCTTGTTGATGATGCACGCCCGGTCGGTAATCTCCAGGGTATCCCGCACGTTGTGATCCGTGATGAGAACCCCGATGTTTTGGGTCGCCAGATGCCGGATAATCACCTTTATGTCATGCACCGCGATGGGGTCGATGCCGGCGAAGGGCTCGTCCAGGAGGAGGAAGCGGGGCTCGATCGCGAGGGAACGCGCGATCTCGGTTCTCCGCCGCTCCCCTCCCGAGAGGGTATAGGCAGGCTGTTTACGGTTGGACTCAACCCCGAATTCATCGATCAGCGAGTCCAGACGCCGCTTCTTCTCGGCCTTCGTAAGGTCCTTTCGGGTCTCGAGAATGGCCCAGATATTCTGTTCTACCGTCAGCTTGCGGAAGACGGAAGCCTCCTGGGGCAGGTAGGAGAGGCCGGCTCGGGCCCTCTTGTACATGGGCAGGCGGGTGATCCTGAGGTCGTTCATCCAGATATCCCCCGCGTTGGGCCGGTAAAAGCCTACCACCATGTAAAAGGTAGTGGTTTTTCCGGCGCCGTTGGGGCCAAGCAGGCCGAGAACCTCGCCCGAGGTCATGGAGAAGGTCACGTCCCTGACGGCATGCTTCTTGCGAAAGTATTTATTGAGTCCCTCGACCCGCAGTATCTCACTCATCGATAACCCCTTGCCCGGACGGTTCGGCCCCGGATTCCCCCGGGACCGGCGCGGGGGCCTCGCTTTCGGGCTTCTTCTCTTCGGTCTCGGCGCTCTCCTTGAGAGACCCGCTTACGGATCCGTCCAGGGAGATCCGCTCCGTATCGAGATCGACGGAGATCCGGTTCGCCTTGAATTCGTCGGAGCCCCGCTTCACCAGGGGGTTCCCGGAAAGCTCGAGAAGGGACACGGCCCGGCGGTACAGGGCAAAACCGGAGGAGCAGTCGATGTTCTTTCTGATGAGCCGCACTCCCACCTGGAGAAGGGCTACCTCGGTCTTGCGGTTGTAGGAAATGAGGGCGGCCTTGGCGGAAACGTCGTTTTTCGAGTCCTCAAGATCCGCGTTTCCCCGAAGCACCGCGACCTCCGAGTCCCGGTCATAGTCAACCGCGTCGGAAGAAAAGGAAAAACCCTTGTCCGTATCCTCGCCCTTTACGCCGCCTGAAGCCTTCACGTAGCGAAAGTCCTTGCCCGAAAGCTCGATGCGGTCGCCGGAAATCGAGAGACTGCCAACCCGAACCCTGGCGTTACCCTCGAGTACCGTAGTCTCCCGGGCCTTTCCGGAAGTTCCGCTCATGGAATCGGCGGAAAACTCGATGGTCCCGTCGTCCGCGCCCAGGGGGAGCGCGAGGAGCAGCAGAAGGAGGGGAAGGCCGCGGCCCTTCATTCGTCTACGCCTTCTTCGAGGGCCGTATCGCCGGCGCGGGTCATGGCGCCCGAGACGGAACTGCCGAAACGGTAACTCCGCTCCAGGGTATCCGCGCTGAATCCCCGACCCTCGACCCGGGAACCGTCATCCTTTTCGAGGAGCACCATCCCGTCTTCGGGACCCTGAAGCAGGGAGGAGGACTTATCCCACCGTAAATCCGGGGCGGCAAGGGTAATCCCGTCGGGATAGTACCGGAACCGCGTCCCTCCCCCGAGGGTATACCTCTTTTTGGCGTCCTCCACGAGAAGGAGACCCGCGGAACCCTCCGCCTCCAGGAGGCCGGTTCCGTCCTGGGCGTATTGAAGGAAGTAAACCCCCGATCCGGACCAAATTCGGTCGGTGTCGTACATCTCAAGGACATCCGCCTCGATAACCACCGAAAGCCGGGAGTTTTCATACCGCTCCGCGCGGGCCGTCTCCATGACGAGACCGGGAACCGGGGCGGTGTCGGCGGCGCCGTTCCCGTAATCGAAGGAACAGGAAAGGAAAAGCATCGAGGCGATTCCCGAGGAGATTCGAAGCAGGGCGGTTGCGGCGCGCATGGCACCACTATACCCGTTTCCCGCCCTTTCGTCAAAACGTCCGCTCATTGACAGGGCCCCTGAGACGCCTTAGACTTCTTACTGCCGGCTTTTCACGGCAGGGAACAGGAGTTACTATGGCGGATTTCTTGAGCGACGCGGATTTTGAGCAATACCGCAAGCTGATATACGACGAAAGCGGCATCACCTTCTCGGCCACGAACCGCGCGATCCTGGAAAGCCGCCTCAAGGAAAGGCTCCGTGAAAAGCAGATACAGCACCTCAGCGAATACTATTCCCTCCTTCTAAAGGATAAAGAAGAACTCAAGCTGATGCTTGACTCGGTTACCACGAATCTCACCAGGTTTTTCCGAAACCAGCCCCATTTCGACGCCCTTATTAACTACATAATCCCGGAAGTGATAAAGATAAAGAAGCTTAAGGGAGAAACCAAGATTAGGGTTTGGAGCGCCGGATGCTCCACCGGGGAGGAACCCTACACCCTGGCCATGATCTTCAAGGACAAGCTTCCGGCTCCCTTCACCGTGGAAATCCTGGCGTCGGATATCTCCCTCAAAAGCCTCATGGTCGGGAAAGCGGGTTTTTACCCGGACAACCGCATGGTCGGTATACCCGAAGCCTACCTCCCCCGCTTCTTCGATCGGACCAACAACGGGTATCAAGTCAAGGATGAACTGATGAAGATGGTCCGCTTCGATTATCACAACCTTAAAAACGATTCCGGCGCCCGGGGCATCGATGTCCTGTTCTGCCGAAACGTGCTGATCTATTTTGATGAAGCGGCGCAAAAAGCCGTTATTGACCGGTTTTGGGACGCCATGGCCCCCAAATCATACCTGTTCATAGGCCATTCGGAATCCCTGTTCGGAATGAAGACAAATTTCGAATTCCTTAAGACCGACTGGGCGTGCCTGTACCAAAAAAACACCTGAGGAACTAAACTCCATGGATCCAGTATCGGTATTGATCGTAGACGATTCCGCCCTGATGCGAAGCCTCATAGGAAAGATTGTCGAATCCGCCCCCGGACTGCGAGTGGCCGACAAGGCCATGAACGGGCGCTTTGCCCTGCAAAAACTCGCCCGGGCGAATCCCGACGTAATCGTTTTGGACATCGAAATGCCCGAGATGAACGGGGTGGAATTCCTTCGGGAACGAAAGCGGCTGGGCATCGACATCCCCGTGGTCATCCTCTCGAGCATCGCGAAGAACGGCGCCCGGGTGACCATGGAATGCCTTGAGCTCGGGGCCTGCGACTTCGTGACGAAGCCCTCCGGCGCCGAATCGGCGGACCTTCATACCGTGGCGGGGCAGATCGTGGAGCTCCTGGAAGGCTACGGCGGCCAATACCAGCTCAAGAGAATCGCGGGAACCGCCCGCCGGCTACCGGTGGATCTCCTGAAGGGCTATGAGACCTCCCGATCCGAGGCCGAAAGCCCGGCGGACCACGGGGGAACGCTTCCGCAGGAAACCCTGGAGAGCATCGCGAGACGCTCTGCCCAGGCCCGTCCCGACAGGCAGGGCGCCGCGAATCTCCGGGCGGGGGAGGCGAGAAAAACCGCTGCGGAGAAGCCGGTTCCCTTACGCAGCCCCGGCGCCATAGAGATCATCGCCATCGGAATATCCACGGGCGGCCCCAACGCGCTCAGGGAAATCTTCGCCAAGCTAGATCCTGACCTGCCCCAACCCATCGTCGTGGTGCAGCACATGCCCGCGGGCTTCACGGAAGAGTTCGCCAACAGCCTCGACCGCATATGCCCCCTGGAGGTCAAAGAAGCCAAAGAGGGAGACATCGTAAAGCCGGGGCGGGTGCTGATAGCCCCGGGAGACAAGCATATTCAAGTCGAAAAACGTCCCCTGGCAACGATCGCGCACCTTTCCGACGCACCCCCGGAAAACGGGCACCGTCCGTCAGCGGACGTTCTTTTCGAGTCGGTCCGAAGGGAATTCCAAAACCATGCCCTGGGAATTATCATGACCGGCATGGGAAGGGACGGGGCGGCCAAGCTCGCCGAGCTGTATCGGGAGGGGTCGAGGACGATCGGCCAGGATGAGGGAAGCAGCATCGTGTACGGAATGCCCCGCGTGGCATGGGAGCTTGGGGGGGTCATGGAACAGATTCCCCTGGCCGAAATGGCCAAGGCAATCAACCGTTACGGCAAGGAATTCTCCCGCTAAAGGCGAACCCTCCCCGCGGTTTTGGAACGGGTCACAGGACCTGCACGATTTCCGGCAGGGAATCCTCGGTTCTTTTTGTCACGAAATAGGTTGCCACGCCCCCCGCAAGCAGGGCAGCGAGGGCCAAGCCGACGCGGAAGCCTTCCCCGGATCCGGGCGCGAGAATGGAAGCGATAACGAAGGCCGCTATGGCGCAGGTAACGGGAACGCCGACGGCGGTTACCCCCTGGGCCAGCTGGTTTTTCATCGTGGACTGAACCCTCACCACGTCGCCGACCTTGATATCCATGCGGCGGCGGTTTACCACCTCGAAGACATGACCGTTGTCCCTGCACTCGCTGTTCGAGCAGCCGATGCACGCCTCGATATCTACGGGTATAACCGATACGCTCTTCTGACCGATTTCCACTATTTTCGCGTTTTCCTGCATGGTCTTCTCCTGTCCAAAATGATAGCAAAAAAAGGGGGAAAAGGCGAATTCACTCGCCGGCGTCGCCGGATTCGCCGCTCTCCGGGGGAAGGGCGCACTCAACCCGTATCCGCCGTATCCCTCGGGAATGCCCCCGATCGTCAATATCGATCACGACCCCCTGTATGACGGGGCGCGCCCAGGCATCCCGGGACCAGTCAGGTATCCTGGTAAGGTACTCCCGAATACGGGCTTCGCTCTCGCAGCCGCCCACCGAGTCTAGACTGCCAGTCCGGCCGGCGTCGGTAATCACGGCGGTACCGCCGGGAAGAATGGTCTCATCCGAGGTGGCTACGCGCCCGTGGGAGCCGATAACCGCCGAGACCAGGCCGTCGGCATGAAAGAAGAGGGCCTGTTTTTCCGCGGTGGCGGCGCTGTGAAAGTCAACCAGCACGTAGGGGGTTTCCTGATGGAGCCTGTCGACGAGACCCGGCAATAGGGTAAAGGGGTTATCCCCGTGCACCCGGTTAAAGCCGGCTCGCCCTATGAGGGAAACCACGGCCACCCGGGATTTCCCGGCGTTGGCAAAGCGCCAGCCCCGGCCGGGGCTCTCGGCGGGATAATTAGCGGGACGAATTACGAAGGGAAGGCTGTCCAGGGACTCTACCAGGTCTTTCTTGTAGTAAATGCTGTCCCCGCCGGTCAGCACGTCGACGCCCAGTTTCCGCAGATACCCGGCATGCTGTCTTCCCAGCCCCCGGGAGCCCGTGGCCCCGTCGGCATTGGCGACCACAAGATCCGGTTTTTCCGATGCCCGCAACGCCCCTAAAGAGGTTTTCACACACCATATTCCGGCCTTTCCCACGATCTCGCTGATGTATAAGACGCGAATTCCCAAAGCCCCTCCCCTAAAGCACCCCCCGCGCGGCAAGTATTTCCGCGCAGGCGCGCTGGTCGTCATCCCTCCCGAGCGCTTCGTAGGTATCCCGAAGATTATACAGGGCATCGTCAAAGTCGGGAATCAGGGTAACCGCCTTTTCGAAGCAGCTGCAGGCCTCGGTATAGGAAGACCTGGAAAAAAGAAGGACTCCGTAATTATTCCATACCCGGCCGTTGGAAGGATCCAACTCGAGGGCGCGGCCGTAAGCCTCGGCGGAGGCGTCGTCATTGCCGAGCTCATGCAGGGTAACACCCAGCGTATCAAGGGCATCCACGTCGACGCTGTCGGATTCAAGTGCGCGGAAAAGGGCATCCCGGGCTTCCTCAAGCCGGCCAAGGGCCCGGCAGCTCAAGGCGAGGTTGAACCAGAGAATGGGATTGCTCCCGTCCATGGCCAAGGCCCTGCGGAGGCAAGCGACCGCCTCGCGGTGATCCCCGCCGGCGGCCAGCTTTACCGCGGTATCGTTAAGGTTTTTGGGGGTTTCTTCCATGGACGTTACCTCCTTGCGGAGCCGGGGGAGGTCAACGGCCCTGGATCCCGTTGCGGGTCAGCCCGTTCAACTGGTCCCGGAGTTCCGCCGCCCGTTCGTAATCTTCCCGTTCTACCGCCGCCTTGAGCTCTCCTTGAAGGTAGAGCATGACGGGAGGCTCGGAGGGCGCCGGCTCGGAACCGTCGTTTGCCCCCCGGACAGAGGACGCGGGAACGCCGTTGCGCGAAAGAACCTCGTCGTCCACGAAGATGGGGCAGTCGACCCGGGCGGAAAGGCAAAGAATGTCCGAGGGCCGGGATTCCAGGGCTATCTCGCGGCCGTGCTGGGAAAGGACGATGCGGCACAGCAAGGTTCCGCTGCGGACCCCGTAAATCTCTACCCGGGCAAGCTTACCCTGAAGGGAATCGATGGTAGCCAACAGAAGCTCGTGAACCATGGGCCGAGGGGCCAGAATGTGGGTCAGCTCCACCAGTATGAGCTGGATGTCGGTCTCGGAGAGGAATACGGGCAGGGCAAGGTCTGAGTCCTCGGGACGAACGAATACTGCGCTTCCCGAGTCCGCCTGCGCGATGGTCCAAATGTGCGAGGGCAAAAAACGTGCGGTCCTCATACAATAAGCGTACTACACGGCGGAGCCGAAAACAAGCAAGATGAAATCCGTTTTTCCTCAAAGCCCCTTAAGCATGGAAGAGAACAGGTCCGCGATCAGCGGGGAGGCCGCCGCCCGTGGATACCGCCCGGACAATTCGGCGGATGCCGCCTCAATAAGCTCGGTTCCGTGCCGTTTCGCCTCGGCTATAGCCCCTGAGGACTCGAGGAGGGCGATCCCCTCCTCGACCGCCGGGTCATCGATGCCCCCCGAACGGGCTGCCGCGAAGAGCTCCGACAGCCGGGACAGCTCGCCGGGACGCCGTTCGAGATGGATTATTACGGGGAGGCTCTTTTTGCCCTCGACAATGTCGTCGCCCCGCCTTTTGCCCGGATTTCCAGAGGTGAGATTCAGTACGTCGTCGATAATTTGGAAACCCACCCCAAGGCGGGCCGCCACGGAACCGAAGGATTCGGCCTCGCCGGCGGCGCCCCCGGCGAGCATGCCCACCTCGGCGGCAAGCCTCGAAAGGGTCCCCGTCTTGAGGGTCACCATGGCCTCGTATTCCGGCCGGGAGGGAACGAGGGCGGGAGAGCGGTGCCAATGAATGTCCATCGCCTGTCCGAGATGGAGCCTCCTGAGTTCCGTCGATACGGTGCGGTAGAGCTGGAGCTTCAGGGAGTCCGGCGCGTCATAGGAGTCTATAAGCGACTGAGACTGGAAGTAGAGCCACGAGGCGGCATTGATGGCAACGTCGATCCCCCAGGTGACGTGAATCGCAGGTTTGCCCCTCCGTTCCTCCGCCCCGTCCTCGATATCGTCGTGGATGAGGCTCGCGGTATGGGGAAACTCTACCAGGGGAACCAGGGGGTAGGCACGGTCCCCTCCCCCGACGAGCTCGCAGGAAAGTACCATGAGCAGCGGTCTCCACCGCTTTCCTCCCCGCAGGAGAAGGTCACGGCAGGGCTCTGTCAGGGGATTGAGATGCCCCCCCGCGACCGCCCCGGGAAGGGTACCGAAGCTCTCGGCCATCCAGGGTCCCGCAGGGCTTGCGGGCAAACGCTCCCTTAAGACGGATTCTATCTTTTCAAGGCGCTGGCTATGCTCTATATTCATGTCCGTATTGTATACGATTTTCGGGGGTAGTGCATGCCGGCAAACAGCTATGAGAAACCCGACTACTGGTCAAAAAAGGCCTTCTCCGAGGGCTATCCGGCCCGTTCGGTCTATAAACTCAAGGAAATGGACGAGAAATTCTCGCTTCTTCGGAAGAACTGCAGGGTAATGGATCTTGGGGCCGCACCGGGAAGCTGGACAACCTACCTTCTTCGCATGCTCGACGGCACCGGGCACGTCACCGCCGTAGACCTTTCGCCCCTCGCAAAGGACGTAAAGGGCGAGAACCTCTCGTTCTTTCAGGGGGATCTCTACGCCGCGGAGGTACGAGCCTCCGTAAAGGCCCTTGGGCCGTACGATCTCGTAGTTTGCGACGCCGCCCCGGCCACGACCGGCAACAGGACGGTGGACACCGCCCGCTCAAGCGGGCTCGTAGAGCTCGCCCTCTATTACGCGGAGGAGATGCTCCTGCCCGGGGGGAATTTCGTGGTAAAGGTGTTTCAGGGCGGGGGGGAACAGGAAGTCCTCAAGAGAATGAGGAAGGCCTTCGCCAGCGCCCGGGGATTCAAGCCCGAGGCCTGCAGGACGGAAAGCTTCGAAACCTATTTGGTCGGACTCGGTAAAAAATAGGGTTATCTACCCGTTCCCGAAAGCCGAGAATTTTTACATAGGCGGCGCTTTAAAAGATTGACGGCGCAATGCTATACTGGGGTTACTATGGCGATTGTTCGAGAATTCCGCGTGCTGAGGCTCCTGCCGGCTTTTATACTGTTCCTTTCAACCCTAGGTTGCGGCCAGCGCATGGCTCTCGAGCCCTCCGTCATGGGTCAGCCCGAACTCGCCGCTGCGGCGACCCCGGATTTTACGGGAATGGGGGGAGCGGACACGGGACTTCCCTCGGAACGCCCGGATTCGGACGCGGAACAGGCGGAATCCCTGCCGGAACTCTACTACACCGTCTATACGGTTCGCCAGGGAGACATGGTCGGGAAGATCGCCGACCGCTTCGGCGTATCCCAAGACTCGATCATCAGCGTGAACCGGCTCAAGAATACCAGGACCATCCAGATCGGGCAGCTGCTCAAGATACCTTCCATCGACGGGATCATCTATACCGCGAGGGATGGGGATACCCCCGCGTCCATCGCGGATAAGTACCGGGTATCCCTCGAGAAAATCGCCCTGGCGAACGGTATTTCCGACAACGCGGTCCCCGCGGGCTCCACCCTCTTTTTACCCGACGCTAAGCTTGACTGGGTGACCATCCAGGAAATCAACGGAGACCTGTTCCTCAAGCCCCTCCATTCGGGTTACTACATTTCCTCCCGTTACGGATGGCGCAACAATCCCTTCAGCGGATCCCGAACCTTCCACAACGGGGTCGACATGGCGGCGCCCATGGGGACGGCCATCTACGCCGCCCTGGACGGGACTGTCATCTCCTCCGGATACGACGTGACCTACGGAAACTACGTGATTATCTCCCACCATTCGGGCTACCAAACCCTCTACGGGCACATGTCCAAGATTTTGGTATCAAAGGGAAAGCGGGTAACTACCGCCACGAGGATAGGTCTTGTGGGGAACACAGGCCAAAGCACCGGCCCCCACGTTCATTTTACGGTCTACAAAAACCGCGCCACCATCAATCCGTCAACGCTCTGGAACTGACGAATCACGCCTCAAAGCCGAACTTCTTCACGAAGAGGTCTATGTTAGTCCCCACGAAAAGCCCGCACCAGGCGGTTACCGCGACCCCGCACAGAAGGAAATAGGATACCAGGTAGCCCGTACCGAACACGGCCCGCGACCAGGCCCCGATCTGGCTGAAGGGCAGGATCGAGAAACCCGCCGCCAAGGCGAGGCCCGACGCGAGCCAGCGGGTAAGGGATACCCGTCCCTCTTCGCTGAAACCCTGGGGAAAGGCAAGTCCCGAAGCGTTTATGCGCCTTAAGGCTTCCTGTACGACGGGATCCGCGGCGGGAACCGCGTCGGAGAGGGGATAGACCGCCAATGGCGCGGCAAGGATCCGTTCCGCCTTGGTAACCCGGCGCACGGCGGTGCGGCACGCGGGGCACCCTATAAGGTGCAGCGTCACCGACAGGGGGACGCGGTCATGCTTATCGAGACCGAGATAACGGTCAAAGGCCTTCTCGCAGGTCATGGTTCACTCCTCATCGTGAACGACGGGCTCTCCCCGTCATCGAGGCGTTCCCGGAGAAGCTTCTTCGCCCGGAACACGTGGGACTTGATTGTGTTCACCGGCAGGCCGGTGACCTCGCCGATATCCGCATAGGGCATGTCGTAAAAAAAATACATATCCACGCATGCCCGATACCGCTCCGGCAGGGAGGACACGGCCTCCCGTATGGCCAGACGCGATACCTCTTTAAGATGACTCTCTTCGGGACCCAGGGAGGCGTCGGCAACCTCGAAGTCTTCCGCCAGGGAGGTATATTCCCGGCGGCGCTTGACCGAATTGACCGCGGTGTTATAGGCGATCCGCATCAGCCAGGTGGAAAAGAGAGACTCGCCGCGGAAGGTTCCTACGGACGTGTAGAGCTTAACGAGAACGTCCTGGACGAAATCTTCCGTGTCGTCGGGGTTCCGAAAAAAACCGTAACCGACGCTGAAGATTCGTTTCCGGTACTTGGCCGCCAAGGCGGTAAAGGCCGCCTGATTGCCCGCCGCGGTTTCCCGGCAGAGGGTCAGGTCTTCGTGCGCCGAGCCTGAGGCTTGGTCAACGGTCTGTTTCACGCTGTTTTGAGTATTGTCGGGTGGCGAAGAAGAACCCCAAGAGGCTAATGCCGATCGCGAAGGGTAAGAGACCGCCCAGCAGGGTATAGCTCACCCCTTCAATCACCAGGAAGAGAAGGGATAGCACGAGTCCCGTCCCCGTCAGCAGGAAGCCCGCCAATACGGAAAACACGTAGAGGTCAAAAACCGGGCGTCTGTAGCTGCCCCGTTCGATCTGCCTCACGATTTGGCGATGACGCCAAAGAAGATAAAAGAAAACGACCACCGCCCCCATCACGATTCCCACTATGGGAATGATCGCGAGGATTATCTGTGCGGCGGGCACCGCGTCCGCGGTACCGAATCCAGGCATGGCAACCTCCTACCCCTTCTTCGACACGCTTTGCGCGGAAGGGGTTGCACCTTATTGTCAGTCTATCAGCAGGTAATCGGGAAAAAAAAGCCGAGACGCCTTCCCGGTATCCAGAAGGGCGTTTATGACGGTAAGAAGCTCCCGTTTGATCCCCTCATCCCCGAGAAGTTCAAGCTCCTCCCGGGTTTTCCCGTGAAACCAGTTTACTATAGCCCCCCGTAGAAGGTTCTTTTTCGCGGCAAGCTCCTCCCGAAACGCCACGTCCCCGGGATCATAGGCGAAAACCGGCGTGAGGGCCGCCACCGAGGGAACCTTATCCGCCGTGGGGGCCCGGAGGGTTCCCAGGTCACGGAACATCGCCTCGTCCCGGAGGGACTGTTCCGTTTCCGGGGTTCGGGCGGAGAACCCGCTCCCCGGCTTGGCCCGGCCGGAGGCGAAGGCCCATGCCGTACCCGCCAGGATGCCGAAAAGGATGAGGGAGGCGATAATGAGCAGGACGATCTCCCCCATGGGCAGGGGACGGGAGGGGGCGGTCTTTCTACCGCGCATGCCGTTCGCCTTCCGCGAAGGGAGAGAGAGCCGCCGCGAGGCGGCCGGAGACGCGGACCCTGAGATGGATCCATTCCCCGTCATAGGAAACCTCGATCACGGAGCCTTCCCGATGGGCCCAGGCTAGAAGGTCTCCCCGATCCGCGGGCAGGCAATATAGCCCCTCCTCCCCCGCCAAAAGGGCGTCCAGCCGCTCGGCGAAGAGGTCGAAACCCTCCCGTAAAAGCACGCTCATGGGCACCGCGTCGGGGTACTCCGTGCGCAGGCGCGCCCGGGAAAATTCGTCGAGTCGGTCCATCTTGTTCAGCACCAGAAGGAAGGGCCTGTCCGCGGCCTCTACCTCGGCGAGAACCTGCCGGGTCGTTTCGTACTGGATCCCCGCCTCCGGATCGGAAGCGTCCAAAAGGATAATCACGGCGTCCGCGAAGGCGGCCTCTTCCAAGGTCGCGTGAAAGGCATCCACCAGGCTGTGGGGGAGGTTGCGGATAAAACCGACCGTATCGGTAAGGAGAAGGGTTCTGCCCGTCGGGAGGGTATACCGCCGGGTGGTGGGGTCCAGGGTCGCGAAGAGCTTATCCTCGCTAAGCACGCCGGCGCCGGTTAGGGCGTTGAGGAGACTCGACTTGCCGACGTTGGTGTAGCCCACGATGGCGCAAGAGGGTACGGGAACCCGTTCCCGGCGCTTCCGCCGGCTCGCGCGGTCCTTCCTGACCGCCGCGATCTCCCTTTTGATCTGGGCGATCCTGTTGGTCACGGAACGGCGGTCGAGTTCGAGCTGGGTCTCTCCCGCGCCCTTAGTCCCGTATCGTCCGCCCCGCTGCCGGGAAAGGGCCTCATAGGCGTGGGCAAGCCTGGGCAGGGAGTATTCAAGCCGGGCCAGTTCCACCTGCAGGGCGGCTTCACGGGTCATTGCCCGGTCCGCGAAGATGCGGATAATGACCTCCTGTCGGTCAAGACAGGTCAGGTCCGAGAGTTTTTCCCAGTTTCGCTGCTGGGTTGGGGTAATCTCGAAGTCGAATATTATCTGCTCTGCCCCGCTCTCCTTGGCCATGGCCGCGATCTCCGAGGCCTTGCCCGAACCCATGCCGAACCGGGGAGAGGGATCAAGGCGCCTGAGCACCACGAAGGAAACCGTCTCCATTCCCGCGGTTCGGGCAAGGTTCGCGAGTTCCCGAAGCACGTCCTCGTCGGGGATGACGCGGTTATCGGTACGGCCCACGAGCATGACGGGAAGTAAGCGGTCCCGCTCCTTTTGGATATCTATCATTACCCAGGAATATAACCGACTTTACTCATGATTTAAACCGCTCCTTCCGATATAGTAATAGGCCCAAAACGTCTTTTTTCCGGAGGATTCGTGCGTACCGCGCCAAAACTCGCGCTCAGTCTCATACTTTCATCGCTTCTCTTCGCGGGATTGGCATTTGCGGCCTACGGCGGGCTTTTTTCCGTACTCGAAACGAGGTTTTACCAGCCTATGGCGGTCAAGGAATTCGAGAACCGCCTCTCCGCCGTCTCCGAGGGACTCATCTCGTGGCACCAATCCAATGAGGAAGCCTTTTCCCTTTTCATCGAGGCGGATCCCGTTCGCCGAAGCCTCCTTCCGAACCAAAGCTCCCAGGACATCTTCGACAGGACAAACCTCGCCGGGGATCTCATGGCAAGGATTAACGGGCTCACGGGCATCCGCATCATCGACGCCGGTGACCAGGCCGTTCCCGCGGAGGAAGACCGGGGAGTCAGGCGCATACATTTCAGTACCTTTGCGGGGGATGTCTTAAAAAGGGAAGAATTCCAGGTATCCTACGAGCTATACGGCCGCAACGCCGAGGATTTGGCTTTTTCGGCCATCGAGCGCAAGGATCAGGACCCGCCCCTTCTCGTATACGACCGGAGCAGAGACCTGTTCGTCTACGCCTTCCCCTTTCTCGACGGCTACTCCACCTGGCGGGGTACCGCGGTCTTCTACGTAACCGCCCGGTCCGCGGTTCAGTACCTGGTTGGACGCAACCTGGTCAGGCTGAGCGACGAACTCGCCCTTCTCTCCTCGGAAGACCGGTCGACTCAGGGAACGGTGCTTGGCATGCCCCGCATCGGCCGGGATATCGTGGAAAAGGCCGTTCTCGACCGATGGGCGCGAAACGACTGGGTCACCGACCTCGTGGTCACGACTCCCGAATCGGGATGGATACTCGTGTCCCGTCCCTCGGAGCGCTGGGGTAATCTGGGCGAGATCGTTGACGAAAAACTCTTCACCTTCCCCCAAGCCGTGAAAGTCCTCTTCTTGGCGGTGTGCTTCCTAACTATCTTCCTTATAGTATTCCTCGCCTTCAACCTGCGGCAAGACCCGATTCTGGTCGTCAGGAGCCGGATACGCCGCCTTCAGGGACAGCTCCTCCAGGAGATTTTCCAGAAAACCGACGAGGTACGCTGGGACGAAATCCGGGAACAACTTGCCTACCGAAAGCATGACGTGGCCGGGGAGATCAAGAAAAGCTTTCCCCGCCGAATCAGAAAAAGGCACGGCAAGGAGATTGAGGCCCAATTCGAGCAAAGCTGGGACGAGATTCTGGCCGCCATTGGCCGGCAGGAAGTCAGGGAAAGCGCACGAATCGATACGACGGAGATACGGCTCATGCTCGAGCAGGTACTCCAGAACAACGCGATCAACCTCAACCTTACCGGCGTCGCAAGGGCGCCGGCTTCGCGCGTCTCCCCCCCCCCTGCCCAGGAGCAAGGGGCCGATGAGCCTGAAGAACTCGATGAAATCGAGGAGCTCTCCGAAACCGAAGAAACGCCGGGGGTCGCGGAACGTCCGGAGCCGGAGGAGCTCTCCGAGGTCGAGGAGCTCGCTGAGGTTGAGGAGCTGACCGAAGCAGAAGAAACGGTAGAAACTGCAGAAGTCGAGGAACTCGCCGAGGTCGAGGAGCTCTCAGAAGTCGAGGAGCTCGCCGAGATTGAAGAGCTCACCGAAGCCGAAGAACCCGCAGAAGTCGAGGAGCTCTCCGAGGAGGATGTGCTCTCCGAAGCCGAAGTCACTCCCGAGATTTCCGAAGATATCCCCGAAGTGCTCAGTGAATCCGACATTACCGCAGACCTGCCGAAAATCGACGAGATCGAGGAGCTCGAGCGGGATATCAAATTCGACTCGGAGGCGGACTTCTTCACCATCGACATGGACCTGTACGGCCACGGCCCAGAGGGGGACGATTTTGCCGACGAGGCGGTTGAGGCGGATGAGGTGGAGTACCTCGAAGGGGAATGGGAACCGGAGCTGCTCGAGGTAGCTACGGAGGATGAATTGGCCGAGTTCATCGAGACTCTCGAACCCGATGCCGTCCTCATCTACGACTTTGAGTCGGTCTTTGACCATCGGGAAAGCATCCTGTCGGACGAAGACATACCCCTACCCGATAATTTCAGCATCGCCGGCCCGGATTTCTCCTCTCTCGACCAGATAGACGAGGAAACCGCCGCCAGCGTCGACTATATTACGGCCTTTCTCGAAAAGTCCCCTGTCCTGGACCTACCCTTCTATTCCGGGGGGCCTGTCTTCGAATTCCTCGAGGCCGTGGGAGACAGCGAACCGGCGGAGCTTCTCGCGGAGGAACAGGGGGAAAGGGATGACCCCGAGGCCATTCTCGCGTCCGACGGCCTTTACACCATAGGGCTCGACGCGGCGCGGCTCGGTACGGCAACCTTGGACCCCGAATTCAAGGAGCTGGTCGACTCAGTCCTGCACTGACCCTTCGGCCCGTAGCCTCAAGAGCGCCCGGGCGATCTCGGCAAACCCCTCGCCATAGCTCCCTTCTGAGACCCAAGCGGGCAGCGACCCGATCCTGTCCAGCCACGCTTTGACGTTCGCTACCCCGCAGGCGTTGGGAAAGTGCCCGAACATGGGCTCGTCGTTGGGGGCGTCCCCAACGTAGATAACCCGGTGCCGGTCATGACGGTCATCGTAGCCCTCGATCCGCGACAGAAAATTGAGCGCCCCGTCCCGTTTATTGAAGGATCCTTTCCAACAGTTCACGTGTATGGAGCTCGGCTTGGCGATACACCCCTCTGCCTCAAAAATTCCCGTTATTTTCCGGATCTCTTCTTCCGTCAGGGGAGGCCGCACCCGTTCCGCGTGGTCGATGGCGCAATCGAAAAGCCTCAAGGGGTTATCCGCGGC
>QKDA01000058.1 GCA_003246765.1 Spirochaetales bacterium
TATCACCAGGGGCAGGACGAGATCGCCGGCACCCAGAGGGTTGCCAACCTCGAGGAACTCGTCAACGCCGCGAGCCTCTACCCCCTTTCCCCCGACGGGCTTATCGAGTTCCTCGAGCATATCGAGCTGGACCGTTCCATGGCGAATGAGGAGGAGAATCCCGATTCGGTGACCCTCATCACGGTGCACAACACCAAGGGCCTCGAATTCCGCCGTGTCATCGTAACGGGCCTCGAGAACGGGGTATTCCCCCGGGACGACAAGAAGGGGGACGACCTGGAGGAGGAGCGGCGACTGATGTACGTGGGCTGCACCCGGGCCATGGACGAGCTCTACCTGACGAGCTGCGCCGCCCGCAGGCTTTACGGCCGGACCGCCTTCATGGAGCCGAGCCTCTTCCTCTCCGAGATGGACAGCGCATCCGTAGAGGTGGTGGGGAAGGCCCCGCGGTCCTTCATGCTGCGCCAGTCCCGGCCCGCCTTCGGCAGGCAGGGCGTTCCCGGCGAGCCGGCCGCGGAGGAGGAAAGCGAAGTCGATCCCGTGCTGGCGGAGCGCTGGAAGAAGGGGCGACGCCTTTTTCACGACGAGTACGGCTACGGGGTGATCGTCAAGGCCTTCGCCGCCGGGGGGGAGCTCGTGATCATGGTCCGCTTCGAGTCGGGGGGCGAAAAGCGCTTCATGCCCCGGTATCAGGCGAAGAGCCTTCTCCTGGTGGAGGACGACTAAGGCCCGCGAAAAAGCTTGCGGAAGTTTGAAAAAGGGATACAATACGGAAGATGACCATGGATCTTCACGAAAAAATCGATATTAAAGACGAAATTCGCAAACGTTACGGAACGGTACGCCGGGTATACGATTATCACCTGTATACCGCGAAGGGCGTGCGCCTGTTGGACCTCTGCCAGGAGGGCGGCTCCGCCATACTCGGCTGGCGGAGCGGGCGCGCGAAACTCGCCTTCAAGAATATTCTCGACCGGGGCATCACCGGAACCTTTCCCACGGAGATTGAGGACGAACTTGTCCGCTCCGTGCAGGAGCTCCTTCCCCACTACCGAACCGTGCGCTGGTACGCCAACAGGGACCGGGCCCGCATGGCCTGCGCCCACTATCTCGGCCTGTGGAGCGAGATACCCCTCATAGAGTCGCCCCTCCTGCATCCTGAAGCCTCCCTCGACATCGGCCCCCCGGGAGATTCCCCCCATTCCGCCTCCAAAACCCTCCACGGCGTTCCCATCTGGAGACCCTGGCTCGACGAGGCCTATTACACCATGAGCGACCGGGTGGACTCGGCTTTCTTGCGGGAGGTGAACGACGCCCTGGATACCATGGTTCTCGTTTCGCCCCTGCCCTTCGCGGGGGGCTGCACCGTGGCGGTTTTCGCCGAGGAGAGGGACTCAATCCTTCCCTCGGATTCCATAGCCCCCGCCCTGCTGGGCGCCACGGCCCGGGCCTTTGCGGACCTTGCCCAGGCCCTTTCGGAGCGAACCGAGTCGGACTGGTCCCGCTTCGATTCCTATACCCAGCCCTTCTGGGACCGCCGGGGGCCCTATCTGGTGCCGAAGATCCGGAAGTCCAAGTATCGCGAATTCTTTGAGTCCTGTCTCGATAAGGGCATTCTCGTCTCCCCGGACTACGAGACCCCCTCGATAGTGCCGGTTATCGCCGACCCGGGGGAGTTCAAGCGGCTTTCCCCCTCGAAGGGGAAAAAGTGAGCGGTTTTGAATCGGTTTTGTCCGAGGGGACCGCGGTTGAGCTCATAGTCCGGCTTTCCCTCGGGGCTCTCGCCTCCACCCTGGCCATCGTCTCCTGGACGCGAACGAGAACCCTGGACTGGTTTTTCGTGATCGCGGGAATTCTCGCCTCCTACGCGGGTTCCCTCTACCGCGCCCTCCGCGCCTTCGGCCTCTTCCCCGGCGGTGATCTCCTTGTCGGCGGGGCGTCCCTGGCGCTCATGCTCTCGGACAATCTCTCCATCCTCTTTTTTTCCCTGGCCTGTTTCTTCTACCTCCGCTCCCAAAAATGACATTTTTTCGGAATTTGTAAAGCTTATTCATTGTTTATTAATAAAAAAAACTTGACTCCCTAAAATACCAAAGGTATACTGGCACAAAAGATAGGGTAGACCGTAAAAAAACCGTTGGTTTGGTCTTCCCCGAACTTTAAGGAGGAATTTCTTAAATGAAGAAAGCTCTTGCAATTCTTTCTGTGCTCGCGATGGTCGCCGGTGTGGCTTTCGCAGACAGCTTCGGAAACGAGGCCGTGGTCTCCGTATCCGGCGACGCCAGCTTAACCTGGGGCATCAACCTTGACGGCACCCAGCCGAACGGTTTCAAGAACGAGGCGAACTGGGAGATCAAGATCCCCCTGCTCACCAAGCAGACCTTCAGCACGAAGAGCGAAGGCGAGAACTATGCCGAGATCAACATCGTTGACGCTCAGGTGAACGTGAACGGCGAAGATGGAGCCAAGTCTGACTTCTCTGGCGGCGACAAGAAAATCGACAAGGTAACCGCCAAGCTCGTGTTCGGCCCCGTATACGTCGTCATCGCCGACAAGCCCGGCTTCAAGACCAACTACGCCAACATCTGGGACCCGATCAAGAACGACAGCTACGGCGACGCCGCTGAAGAGGACAATATCCACTTCGAGCCCGGATTCGACGTGGTCGGCGCGACCAAGGTCGGCTACAAGACCGACAAGTTCGACGTGGGCGCCCGCATCGGTTCTTTCAACAACTGGGAAACCCAGGGAAAGAGCAAGTACGCCGTCGGCGCTGACGCCACCCTGACCCCCTCCGACATGGTTTCCGTGGACGCCAAGTTCAACTACGGCATGGTTCCCGGTGACAACGCTGACGTGGACGCCATCATGTCCCTCGGTGCCAAGGTTGTGCTGAAGCCCGTTGACGGCCTCACCGCCACTGTCGCCTTCGACGGCGGAAACGACTACGTCGCCGCTGACAAGGGTACTGCCGACGATGCCTTCGCCTTCGACGTTCTCGCCTCCGTGGCCTACAAGTTCGCCGAAGCCGGTGTGTACTACGCTTCCGCCGGAGCCCCCTACGACTTCGAGGACGAAGTGGGTACCGACAACGCCGACCTCGCCGCTTACGTGAAGCTCACCGACGGCGACTTCGTCGAGAACCTCGACGCCTGGGTTACCGTGATGGTCGAGAATGCCCTCACCTCCAGCGACGCTTGGGAAGCTGCAGGCACCGCCGACAGCTGGACCAGCAACTTCGCCAAGTCCGCCATGCCCATCCGCATCGGCGCCGGAGCGAACTACAAGTACGCCATGGGCGACGTGAACTACGTGAAGCCCTTCGCCGAGCTCTTTGCCCAGAACATGAGGCTCGGCTACGACGGTACCGAGTACGTGTACTGCGGTAAGGTTGGCGCCGACTACGGCCTGTTCACCAACACCGTGCTCACCGCCAAGTACGAGGCCGGTGGTACCAATGACAATCTCCGCAACGCTCTTGTGAAGACTGCCTCCCGCACCACCAAGGGTAACTTCACCCTCGCCTGCAAGGTTACCTACTAATTCCGGAAACGGAATCTGGTTGACCTAAAAGGTTAGCACTGGGGCCGTCCCGAAAGGGGCGGCCCTTTTTTTTGTAACCGCCCTTGAGGGGCAGGCGTTTGATTTGTATACTGGTTCCCCGGAGGAAGTAATTGAAAACCCCTAAGTTATTTGCGTTGTGCCTTTTAGTGCCGCTGGTCATGATCGGATGCGCCTCAACCCCAGACAAGGATTCGTCAGATCCGAATTTCATAGGCGATTACGACGTAATTGAACTTGAATTGGTCATGCTTAATAAAGTTGACCAGGGTACGGCAAAATTCACCCCTAAAGAGGTCGGATTTTCCTTCTTTCCCCAAACCAACATCATGCACCTCTACGTAAAGTACGATATGAACACGGTTTCGCTTTATCTCGACGAAGCTGCCCGGGGAGAGTTCAAGAAGGCCCTTGAATCATACGTGGAGGAGTTTAAGAAAGGGGAGCTTACAAGGGCAAAATCCCAAAAAAAAGCCTATTTCGGTTCAGCCAAGGTTTATATGGAATGGGGTCTATTGGCCCCGAATTATCTCGCGCAACCCAAACTGAGGTTTGAGTATCTATTCAATAAAGAGAACAAGCCTTATTTTATCGCCGCCAACGCAACCTCCCCGGAGATTGACTCAAAGGGTAAGGATAAAAAGAACGGCAACGGTTCACCGGCCGTGAAGCTGGCCGTTTCTCCCGTTCAGGCCACAAGGCTCATCAAGCTGCTTGAGCAGGATTACCTTGTGGGGCTGGTCCGTGAAAAGGACGCCGCATCGAATGATTTCGACCTCCCCCCGGAGGAAGCTCCCTCCTCGGATACGGCGGAGTACGATACGGAAGCCTTTTAGCAGGCGGCATAAGGATAACCATAAGCGGTCCCCCCGGGGACCGCTTTTTTATTGAAATTGCCCCTGCGGACGGGTATAGTAATTCCATCGTATACGCGGGTTTTTACTAACTCAAGGAGAAATTGAGCATGCGAAAAAGTTATGCCCTTGTCGGCGCGGCCTTTATCGCCCTCGCCGCCGGGAACCTCGGCGCGTCGGATCTTTCCCGGACAACCATGGGAATTTACCAAAACGAGCTTGACTGGGTACTGGCCCCGAACGAGCATTTTAACGAGCTTACCCATGACTATCTTATCGGCGCCTTTGACAACCTGGCGGGGACTATCGGCTACTACAAGGCCGGAAAGCTTCCCCTCAGCCTCGGGACGAGCCTGACCGGGTCAAAAGACGCCGATGTGACCAGCCAGGAACTTTCCCCCTCGGAGACGGATACCTATGAGTATCCCCTTTTCGATTACTGGGATTTGGACTTTTTCGGGACTGTCGGGCTCAAGGAGATCAACAACCTTTCCGTGGGGGTCTTTCTCAATTTGAAGGGCACCGATAAGGGCTATGGCTACCTTCCCGCGGCGGGCGACGACGTGACTCTCGTCGATTCGACCTCCCAGATCAACCTCACGGTTCCCTTCGGCATGTCTTTCGGCAAGGCGTACAACCTCGCGAGCGTGACCGCCCATTTCTTTTCCCGGAAATACGACAATTCCTCGGCGGAAAACGACGATTACTCCAAGGAGGAAATATCCTATTCCGCCTCGGACAGGCT
>QKDA01000035.1 GCA_003246765.1 Spirochaetales bacterium
AACCGCGAGTTCTTCATCCCGGACGCGGTCGATCTCCGCCTTGCCCTCGGCGAGCCGGAGTTCCTGATCCGCTATAAACCTCTCGTAGGCCTCTTTGAAAGACCGGGAGGAAGCCTCCGACTGTACGGTCTTTCGGCGATCTGCTTCCTTTTGGGCGTCCGAAAGCAGGGATGCGGCTTCCCTTTCTACGTCCATGAGGTGTCCGATTACGTCCTGCCCGTCCATTTATCGCTCCTATCGATCGGCGGGTCCCTCGCGGGAAGCGGGGACCCGAAAAGCGAAAAACCGGCATCGATCGCCGGTTTTTTACCCCGATCGGATCGGGTATCGGTCTCCATTTACATGGAGGTTGTAAGCATGTCTTCGTACCTGCAGATGGTTTTATACACCCCTTCAGCGTCTTTTTGCTCTAAAAGGGTATCGTAAAATTCGGGATTCTCCAAAAGAATGGCCAAGCGCTTAAGAATCCTCAGGTGCATTGAAAAGTCCTCGCTGGCGGTGAGGATCATGAACACCACGTGAACGGGTTTCCCGTCGAGGGAATCGTAATCGATGCCCTCCGGGGAAATGCCGATAATTCCGTGTTCTCCCGGGGGAACCGCCGAGCTTTGGGCATGGGGCAACGCGATGCCGGTCTTTATGCCCGTGGAGAGCTTGGACTCCCGCTCGCGCAATACGGCCAGGATCGCGTCCCGGGAGGCGGATTGATGCTTCGTCGCAAACAGGTCGACCATCTCTTCAAAGGTTTCATCCTTGTCTTCGCTCTCGAGCCCGATCTTAATCAGCTCCGGCGAGAAGATACGGCCGAGTACCATGGTTCCGCCTTACTGGGCCGCAGGGGCGTCAGTGGACGCATCCGCAGGGACGACGGTATCCGCAGGTGCCTGGGCATCCGCAGGGGCGGTGGTATCCGCAGGGGCGGCATCATTGTCGCCGCTCCACCACTCGTTGGAAGAACCGGCGGATTCGATGCGGGCGGCGGTTTCGATGCCCTTGTCGGAGGGGCTCTTATTCACGAAGGCCAGGAAAAAGGCGGTAACGAAGAAGAGGGTTACCACCACGTAGGTTGCCTTGGTAAGCACGGAGGCGGAACGGGATCCGAAGGCGGAATTGCTGCCGCCGGCGAAGATGCCCCCGAGGGTGTCGCCTTCCTCGTTCTGAATAAGCACCAAAGCCACGATGAGGACGCACACGAGGACGAAAACAACCAATAAAGCGATACTAATGACAGCCATAAAAGTACTCCAGGTAATGATTCAAATCCCACTATATCCCAAACGGGGAGGTTGTGCAAGTATAAAGAAAAACCGCGTCCCTCCCAAAGGAGAAACGCGGCTTCGGGCAGCCGGCGCAGGTACTGCCGGCTCTTATGCTCTTACTTGCAGAGGGCGATGGGCTTGAAGGTGTCGGCCTTGAGAGCCGCTCCGCCGATGAGGCCGCCGTCGATGTTCTCCTTGGCGAGGAGAGCCTGGGCGTTGTCGGCCTTCATGGAACCGCCGTACTGGATAACCATGGCGTCCGCGGCGGCCTTGCCGTACATGTCGGCGATAATGCCGCGGGTGAACTTGTGGATCGCGTCGGCGTCCTCGGGAGTGGCGGTCTTGCCGGTACCGATGGCCCAAACGGGCTCGTAGGCGATGGTCACCTTCTTGAGGTCATCCGCGGAAACCCCCGCGAGGCCCTTGCGGGTCTGCTCTTCGCATACCTTCTCGGCCTTTCCCGCCTCGCGCTCCTCCAGGAGCTCGCCTACGCAGAGGATTACCTCAAGGCCGTGGGAGAGGGCGAGCTTGACCTTCTTGTTGATCATGGCGTCGTCTTCCTTGTAGGTGTGGCGGCGCTCGGAGTGGCCAAGGATCACGACCTGAACGCCCAGGTCCTTGAGCTGCAGAACCGATACCTCGCCGGTGTGGGCGCCCTGCTCGTCGGTGCTCATGTTCTGGGCGCCGAGGAGGATATTGGTTCCCTTGACGACCTTCGAGACCGCGTCGAGGGCGGTGAAGGAGGGGGCGATCATGTACTTATGGGGCCCGTCCTTGAGCTCCTTTACGAGTTCCGAGGCAAGGGCGACCGCTTCGGAGGCGGTCTTGTGCATCTTCCAGTTACCGGCGATAAAATATTTGCGCATGGGTTTCTCCTAAAAAAGACGTTTCTGAGCGAATAGTACCAAAAATACCGATTCGCTTCAATCGGCTGACGCCGAGACCGTATCCGCCCCTGCGGATACCCGGACTGTTAGGCGGCCCGTCTCGAGGGCCCTGAAAAAACGGGACTCCCAGAGAAGCGAAACGCCGAGGGCGATGAGGGACGCGGCGAACAGGGCCATCATGGCGGATTGAAGGTTCTTTCCCACCACGTAGACTCCCAGGGCGCAGGCGGGCACGCTGAGTACGTAGATTCGGAGCGCCGTCAGGATAAGGCTCTGGTTGGCGAAGCCCGAGGTGGTCATGACGGTCATGAACATGAAGATGGGGATCGAAACCACCGAGGCCAGGGCCATCCAGGGAACGATGACCGCCGCGAGCTCGAGAATGCGGGGATCCGACTGGAAGGCGGAAAACAACGTACCGCTGGCGAGGGCGTAGATTACGTAAAGGGTCCCGCTCACGGCGAGTCCCATGAGGGCGGCGGTTCTCGATGAGGCCTTCATGCGGTCGAGGTCCCTGGCCCCGGCGGCCTGTCCGGCAACGCTCGAAAGGGCGCTGGAAAGGGACCAAACCGGGATGAGGGCTATCTGCTCAAGCCGCGAGTAGAGGGTAAAGGCGGTGAGAATCATGGGATTCAGGCCCACCATCATCCGGTTGTAGAAAATGAAGCTGATGGAGGCGAGAAAATTCATGAAGCTGTGAGGCACCCCGACCCGGAGGATTTCCCCGGCCACCGGGAGGGAAATCCTTGAGAGCTTCCAGTGAACCCTCACGGAGGAGCGCTGGGCGATAAAGACGGAAACGAGGTAGAGCGTACTCACCAGGTTCCCTATCGCCGTGGCGAGGCCTGCGCCCCCGATTCCCATGCGGGCCCAAAAGATCAACACCGGATCCAGGACGATATTCGTCACGGTTCCGAGCATCATGGACAGCATCATGGGCTGCGTCTTGCCCTCCCCCTGCAGGATGCCGACGAAAACCGCGTTGACGAACATGAAGGGTACCACCGGAAGGAGCCAGACGAGGTAGGAGTGTCCGTATTCCAGGATCGCGCCGGAACCGCCGAAGAGCGAGAGAAGGGGCCGCGCGAAGCCGTAAAGAGGAAGGAGAAAGAGGACGCTGCCGGCGACGGAGAGAAACATCCCGCTTTCGGCGGTGCTGTCCAGCTCCGAGAGACGACCCGCCCCGATAGCCCGGGCAACCAGAGAGGAGACGCCCCCGGTAATGCCGAAGCTCGCGGCCATGACGATGAAATAGAGGGGAAACACGAGTCCCGTCGCGCCGACGAGCCAGGGATCCGACGTGTCTATCCGCGCGATAAACCAGGTATCCACGAGATTGTACAAAAGCCCGAAGGCCTGTCCAGCGAGGATCGGGAGAGAAAGGGCAGCCATTTTTTTCGCCAGCGGCCGAAAGGCGTTATCGTTTTTGTTCATGGTATTGCGACTATATCAAGCGTTAAAATTGGAAACAAGTGAGTTTAGGTTTTCATCAAACCCTTTTTTTAAAAATTCTGGAGACTCCGGGTAAACCGGTGGCGCCGAAGGGTCTCCGAGCGGCGTTTCCCCGGAGGATTCAGCCCCGACGAGGAGGTTTTCGGCCCAATCCCGGCGGTTCCATAGGGCGCATCCCCCGGAGGTTTCCTGAAGTTCGCCGTGATGGGCCCGGATCGCACCGAGAAGGGGTGACTTGAGGGCTTCCGCGAGGGGCAGGTCCCGGGCGGAGGTATCCCCGAATGGAGCGAAGGGGCACGCCTCGAGCCTCCCGTCGGGAGCGATATGGGCGAAACCCCGGGAAGAGGAAAGGCAGCCGCCGTATTTGTCCTCGTCGCCGGGGAAGGCAAGGAAAAGCGCGGGGAAATCCCGGCGAAGGTCTTCCAGGGAGGCGAGGAGGGACGCCCGCTCCTCCGCGCTGACGCACATGCTTTCGGTACCGCCTTCCACCGGCGTGTACTCGTTGTAGAAAAACAAACCCGCCCCGGAGGCATGGAGCTCGGCTATGAAATCCCGATCCACGAGTTCCTCGGCGTTTGATTTCATCACCGTAAAGGACACCCCGAAAAAAACACCCGCCCTGCGAAGGGCAGCCATCCGCGCGCGGGCCTGAGCGTACACGCCGCCTCCCCGTCTCCCGTCGGTATACGACTGGCGGCCCTCAACGCTCAGGATCGGGATGAGGTTTCTCGCGCGGCGAAGGCCCTTGACGGCATCCGCGTCGATAAGGGTCCCGTTGGTAAAGACGGGAAACGCCAGGGAAGGATTAGCCTTCGCGAGGTTAATAAGCTCCCGGGAGCGGACAAAGGGTTCTCCCCCGGCGATGAGCGCGAAGGAAACCCCCAAGGCCGAGGCTTCGCCGATGACGCGAGCGAGGCGCGCCCCGTCCATCTCGCCCGGCCGGCCTTCCGCGCGCTCGCGCTTTTCGGTCGCGAGGGAATAACAGCCGGCGCAGCGAAGATTGCAGCGCCGCGTCACGCTGACGATGAGAAAGGCCGGAACCGGGATTCCCCCGGCGCGGTTTTGCGCCCGCCTGCGGGCGGCACCGGCCTGGGCAAGGGCTATACGGGCAAAAGAGGGCAGCGAACGGGGCCACCTGAGGGCAACGGCCAGGGCTCGCCTAGCGAGGCGGGATACGCCCGCGTCGAGAAGGTCGATGTAGATGTCCGCCTGGTCGGATTCGTTGGTTTTCATACGCTTACTGTAACACGGGATCCCGAGGCATCCGTCACCGAGGACGGGGTACAAAGCAAAAAAAAGCCCCCCGGGACCGCGAAGGGTCACGAGGGGCTATCGTTGCGCGAGGCTAACGCAGATTCCTAAAGGCGCTCGTCGTTCCCGGCGACGCCGGGAAACTCGAAGCGGTTCTAGGGAATTACTTGGTCTCGAGCACGGCGATTCCCGGAAGGGTTTTCCCCTCGAGGAACTCCAGGGAGGCGCCGCCGCCGGTGGACACGTGGCTCATCTTGTCGGAGAGCTTGAACTTGTTCACCGCCGCCACGGAATCGCCGCCGCCGACCACG
>QKDA01000239.1 GCA_003246765.1 Spirochaetales bacterium
AGCCCGGTGGTGAACTCCACCGTGAACGGCGACATCGAGGTGAAGGGCCTCGCCGACGACGGCCTCGGCTCGGGACTCCTGTCCGTGCGCTACCAGGTGGGCATCAACGCCGACCTCGATCCCGATTCCGTCGCATGGCAGAACGTAAGCTCCCCGGCGCCCTACATCGCCTGGCAGATCAACTTCTCCGGCGCGAGCAAGATCGACACCTACGCCAACGCGATGTACGGAACCGCGGGAACCGGCGCGGACCTGGGCCTGTGGCTCGTCCCCATCGTCATGAGGATAGAGGACAACGCGGGCAACGTGACCGTCACGGATACCTCCAACTACGTACTCAAGGTCGATCCCTCCGGGGACAGGCCCAAGGTTACCGTGGTCTATCCCGATCCCCTGGAAACGAACCGCGTCATGGGCGGCATCATCCGCGTCTTCGGCTCCTCCGAGGACGACGACGGGGTCGCGGGCGTCTACATGCAGATAGACGTGAACAACGACGGGTCCTTCGACGCGTCCGACGTGGCCTCCAACGGCACGGACTGGTACTCGGGCGGCAACGGCCAGCTCGCGAGCGGCACCATCAGCTGGAACCGGAGCATCAATACCGCGGGCGAATTCAACCCTGCGACGGGCGCTATCGCCGCGACCTCAATCCGGAACGGAAGCGTGTACCGCATCGTCACGGTGGACGGAACCGACTATACCGCCCTTGGTTCCCCCGACAATAACGTGGGCACCGAATTCCGCGCCACCTCCTCGGGGGCCGCCGCGGCCGGTACGGGCACGGTGAACGAGCTTCTCAGGAGAATCTCCTTCCGCGTCCGGGCCCGGGACATCAATACCACCCCCGTGGACGGGACCTGGGTGGGACCCTACGTGATCGACGTGGACCAGAACGTTCCCAAGATCGGCTCCCTCCTGCCCCTGGAGCTAACCCAGGGCGCCACGGTGCAGCTGTACCAGGCGGACATGTGGGTGAGCGGCGACTGGACCCTCACGGGCTCGGTGGACGACGAAAGCGGCATCGCCGCGATCACCCTCACGGGCGACATTACCGGCTCCCTCGCGGCGAATCCCTCGTGGTTCACCGCGGGCACCGCGGGCGACGTGGGCGTGGGCAACTACATCCTCAACATCCCCCTCAACACCGTAGCGGGCTCCACGGGGGACATCCAGTTCACCATCACGGCCCTGGACAAAAACTCGCCCCAGCTCTCGAGCACTACGACGGTTAGGGTCAACTACGACAACGAGAACCCGACGGTGACGACCCTGACCCATTCGGGAACCGCCATCACGGCGCTGACCCCGGTGGTGCAGAGCAACAATACCTATACCTTTGAGTCCTCGGTCAACGAATCGGGCAGCGGCTTCGAGCGGGTAGCCTTCTACTTCGAGCGGAACGTCACCCCCGATACGGGCGACCGCGTCTACAATCCCATGGAAACGAGGGCGGGGAACGCCAACCGCACCTACCTCACGGCACTCACCATGGTCGACGGACTTCCCCGTCTCGCGATCTCCTCCGGCAGCGCCGGGTTCGCGCGGCCCGACCAGTATACCCTGGAGGCGGACTCGATCATCGGCAACCTTAACGTACGGCGCGGCGGCCTCGTGAGAATCGGCGGCATCGACCGGCTCATAACCGCGGTGGACCACGTCGCGGGTTCCCTCCAGTGGGCGGATCCCGTGGCCGTTTCCGTAACCGACGCCTACGTCGCCTATGCCCTCGTGGTGGACAACCTCAAGGTCGAGACTCCCGTCTATACCGGCGGGGTGCTCACCTCCATCACCAACGACGACGGCGACGGCTTAATCGAGGGGGTCGAACGGTCCGGAGGCCTCTATACCTGGACCGCCTCCATCGACTCGCGGAACATACCCGACGGTCCCATCGAGATTCACTGGGTGGCTTACGACCAGGCCGGCAACTACGCCACGGGAACGGTGAGCACCAGCGTGCAGAACAACCGGCCCATGCTGGCGGCCGTTACCCTCGGCACGGACCTTGACGGAAACGGCACGGTCGACGGGGACGAAACCCTCCCCGCCTACAGCGCCCTGGACGGCTCCGGCAACGAGCAGGCCGAGGCGACGGTAGCCTCCGGCGGCTTCATCGCCAAGGGACGGACCTCCGTGGACATCGACGTGGTGGGAGGCAACGGCATCCTGGACTACGTGATGTACCTCGACTCCGACGGCGGAACCGCGGTGACCGGCCATGACCTAACCAACGGCGGCACCGACGTGTACCTCCGCGACTCGGAAGTCGCCGGCATCAATACCATCGATCTCGCCGCGGGTCAGCTTGCCGCGGTAGGCGATACCATCACCACCGTTGTCGGCGCCGCGAGGACCTTCGTGATCCGCATCTGGGACTCCACCGAGGAGACCACCCTCGGAACCGACAGCCAGTACGCCATCCTCACCATGCCGATCCAGATCGACGTAACCGACGGGGTGAACCCGCGCTCGGTGATCTCGCCCTTCTTCTGGACGGGAACCGGGTTCGGCAACAACTCCCTCTACGGCGGTTCCAAGGCCAACGGACACATCGAGCTCGAGGCAGACCTGCCCGCCGCGTCCTTTGACGCTGGCAATACCGGCGTCTTCGACCTGGACCCGAAGGTCTCGGGCCGCATCAGCCTGCGCGGCACGGTCTACGACGACCAGCGGCTCGCCTCGATCTGGATGTTCATAGGCAGCGGCAACGCGAGCGAGTTTACCTTCACGAACGCCGGAACTACCTCGGACCAGTTCGACACCGACGGCGACGGCACCCTCGAGACCCTGGGCAGGACCTACACCCGGCTCGCGACCTTCAACACGGGCACCGGGCTCTGGGAACCCGTGGCCGCCTCGGTAGAAACCGAGGGCTGGTCCCTGACCCTCGACCAGGCGTACCTCGACCAGGGCGGACACCTGGTGAACTGGCGCCTTGACTGGGACAGCTCCCTCATAACCGGCGTGGCCGCGGCGGACCGGCAGATCCGCATCATAGCGGTGGACCGGCGCCCCAACGCATCCAGCGAGGCCGAGAACGCGACCGGAAGCGTGACGACCAACAACGTTCCCTCCTACCAGGTGGACGTGGTGCCGTATATCGGCTCGATCGCGCGGGACTCTGCTTACAATACCATCCGGTCGAGACAGGGCCGGTTCGTGATGCGTCGTACTGAGGACATGAACCTTACGGGTTTCAATCTGTTCAATACCACTGCCGATACGATCACCATTGGAACCGCAGACCAGGCCTTGCCGTCGGGGGCCACTTCAACTGCCTTCACGGTAACAGTTCCTGCTGCCGCCAGAAGCGGGGAAGTCCTTGTTACGGTAAACGGAATAGGATCCCTCAATAACCAGAACGAAAACTCCGCCGCGTACAACGGGGAGTCGTCTGTTTCGAATGCGGACTCCGCCCTCTGGACCGACGATCGGCTGATCCACCTGTGGCAGTCTGACGACACCGCAACGGGCACGAACCGCGGCTACTTCCACGGGAGTGTAGACCCCGAGTATCCGTCCATGACCCAGAACGGCGGCGTTCTCTACGGCGCATGGAGCAACTACGCGACCTCGTCGGTGAATTACGTAGGGAACAACGCGGACTTCGTCCTGGGAACAAACCGCGTCGCGGCCTCGTACGACCCTCTGGAGCATACCGACATCGCCTGGGGAAACCGCGCCGGGATCGTGTACAACGCGAATACCTTCAGTAACGGACTTTGGAACCTGGCCGGCGCGGGAGGCGTGGTGGTTTGGGACGCCCAGGCCAACGCCGCCACCAGCGTCACCACCGGCAACGGGTACGAGGTTGAGTATCTGTACCATGACCGCAGGCTCATGCAGTTCATCAACCAGCGCGTCGCTTATCAGGGGGACAACATTCACGTTTCGTACTACGATACCGAGACCAAGTCCTTGAAGTACTGGTACAGCGCCTCGAACAATAACCCTGCATACAGCGCGAGGTGGATCAACATCGACGGCGGCTACGATGCCCACGACGGGGCCTATACCGAGCAGTACGGTACCGGAGTCGACGGGGCCACGATCACCAATGTGTACGTTGCAAACGGGGCAACCGTAACGGCGAACCAGAACATCATGAGGGACAGCTCGAACCGTACCTATACCGCGCCGGTGGCCGGCGTGGTGGACATTCCCATAGCCGTAGGCACGAGGATTTCCGGAACGAACACCAACTCGAATGCCAGTATCCTGTTCTCGGTGCGTACCAGCACAAACCGGGTCGTCGACGTGGCGGGAACCAGCAGGTCTTCCGCCGCCGGCGAGTTCAGCGCCATTTCCACGGTACCCACCACGAATTTCCCGGTTATCGCCTACTATGACATCACGAACAGGACCCTGAAGCTTGCCCGGGCCAACGCGGTGAATCCCGCGGCCGCCAACTGGACCCTGCAGAACGTCATGAACGTCGCGGATTCCAACTTCACGTTCTCGGGAAAGTACGTCGCCATGGCGGTCGATACCCAGGGATATCTCCACATCGCGTTCTTCCGGAACAGTACCGGCGACCTGGTGTATATCCGTTCCACGAACAACCCCACCGACGGCAATACGGCGTATACCTTCGGCAACAGCGTCGTGGTGGATTCCACGGGCTCCGTGGGCGTATGGGCGGACATTACCCTCGTTAACGACCGTCCCTACATCTCGTACCTGGACAGTTCATACACCTACAGCTTTGACGGCGTGAAACTGGCGTACTATGATCCCGCCCTTGAGACCGTAGCCGGGGACGATGAGCTCATCCCCGATACGACGGACGGATGGGAATACATGAATGCCGCTTTGGCCTTTGAGGTCGAGAACGTCAGAACCAGTATAGAGCCCGACGGAGGCGCGAATTTCTGGGGCGTCGGGATAGGTTACAGCTCGAGCGATTACTTCCGGATAGGCTACTACGTGGAGGAATAGGCTTTATTCCCTCACTGCCGCTTTAGCCAATCCCGGAGCTCCTGAGCGAAGGTTTTCCTCGCCTGGGGATCCGGGAAGGCTGCGGTGAGGGGGTCCGGGCGCGGGCCCGAGGAGGCTGCAACCCAGAGGCGGGCGTTCGAGGCCTGAAGGTCCCGGGCTTCCGCGGAAGACACGACCGGCGCCAGGCCCGTCGCCTCGGAAAGCGCTTTTTGCGTTCCCGCCGAAAGGAGGGACGAGAAGAGCGCGTCCGCCCCCTCGTCCTTCCGTTTTGCCCCAACCCTTACCGCCGCCGTGACCGGCGCCATGAAGGCCCGGTCCCTGCTGGGTTCCAGCGCCGGAACGAAGGCGCTGTCGAATTTCTCGATCGTCTTTTGGGCTACGGAGCGGTGCCTCGAGAGGGGCATGAAGACGTAGGCCGCCGCGTCGCCGGCCATGAGGGTTTCCAGGGTCCTGCCGTCGACGCTGAGCCATTCCGGATGCAGGAGCCCCTCCCTTCGCCACCGGGTAACGAGGGCGAGGCCCGGCGCGACCAGGGGGTCCCGGGCAATCTCGTCCATCCTCGTGCCCGACGCGGCCAGCTCCGCGAGCCGGTCCAGGGCCTTGCTCCCCCCCGCGGCCTCCGTGACGGCGCCGACGAACAGGGAAAGGTCCCGGTCCTCGGCCCCCGCGCAGAGGATCGGCCATGTAGTCGCCCTTTTCACCGCCTTTCCCGCGGCTTCCATCTCCCTAAGGGTACCCGGCTTTCCCAATCCCTTTTGCGAGAGAAGCCCCACGTTCCAGGCAAGCTCGAAATGGTCGAGCAGCACCGGCAGGGCGTACCGACCTCCCCTTGAGGTTCCCGCCTTGCGGATAGCCGAGGCCATGAGGGATAAATCGGCCTCTTTCGGGGGTATCGAGTCCTTCGCGAGGGCCGCCGCCGCCGCCCCGTCTTCCAGGATCAGGATCGACGATCGCCGGACTTCCCTCTCCTGGGCTGAAAGGGGCAGGTTGGGGTTGAGGACGGTGAACTTGAGGTCGCGGCCGGAGATCTTGCCGACGGCGAGTACGCTTTCGAAGGCGGAACGGTTCCCGTCGTCGATCCCGTAAAACGCGACCGTCACGGGACCCGGCGAGAGAAGCGCGAATCCCGCGAGGGCCGCCAAGAGCGCGGCGGCAACCGCCGCAGCCGCAATGACAGGCAATTTCCCGGAACCGCTCTTCCTGTTCGCGGACTTGAGTCCGCCCTTGGCCTTTCGGGCTTTCTTTTTTCCCATAATGGGTCGATTTTAGCACGAAAAGGCATCTTGGGCGCGGGACTATTTCCTTTCTTTGCCGGTAATCTCGACGACTTCCAAAATGAGGGCTTCCGTGGCCGCCAGAACCCGCCCGTCAAAGTCTCCCATGGCCGCGAAGGCCGCTTCCCCGGCATAGTGCTCCATCACCAGGGACAGGGCCTTTCGCCGCTCCCCGTCGTCCCGGGCCCGCCGGATCATGCCGGAACCCGAGAGACTGCGAAACTTCATGCTCCAATCGCAGGGCCTCTCCCCGGTCTCAATCTCGTGGCCCGTATCGATGAAAAAGGCGGCTTTGCCGTTTCTGTCGATGACCTCGAGTTTCCTTCCCTCCCTCGCGCAGTGAAAATAGAGGGTAAAACTTCCGTCGGCCTTCCGTTCCCATCCGTAGTTGAGGGCTACCGCGTAGGGCGCATCCCCGTCCAGGAGGGCGAGATGGCACGCGTCGGCGTCCCTGAGTATGGCTTCCATCGACTCGCTATCGGTAATTTCCCTATCCTTCCTTCGCATCTTCGGCTACCTCCGTCTTTGACCGTCCCGACCCGTCGCGCGGGACGGGAGCCATTCTAGCATTTATCCTTGACACTGCGAATATTGCCCCGTACTATCCTTAAATCCGGCTTAAAAGATTTTATGGGAGTTGAAAAGATGTTCCTTTACGTTGATTTTGGCCTCTACCTGCTTCTCATGCTCGCGATCGGATTCTATTCGATGAAGAAAGCGGATACCCACGCGCACTTCATCATCGGCGGGCGTACCCTCGGGCCCGTCACCACCGCCATCAGCGCGGGGGCCTCGGACATGTCCAGCTGGCTGCTTCTCGGGCTTCCCGGCGCGGTGTTCGCCAGCGGTCTCGTGGAGGGCGTCTGGATCTCCCTGGGGCTTTCCGTCGGCGCCTACCTCAACTGGCTCATCGTGGCCGGCAGGCTCCGCTTCCTCAGCGAGAAACTCGGGGCTATCACCCTGCCGTCCTTTATCGCCAAGCGCTTTGAGGACGAGAGCGGCCTCCTCAAGATCCTTTCCACCGCGGTGATCCTGTTCTTCTTCACCCTCTACGTCGCCTCGGGCCTCAAGGGCGGAACCCTTCTCTTTGCCCATGCCTTCGGCGCGCCCCAAATCGCCGCCTTGATAATCACCACCCTGGTGGTCGTCTCCTACACCTTCCTCGGCGGCTACCTCGCGGTCTGCTGGACGGACCTCATTCAGGGCCTCCTCATGCTGACGGCCCTGGTATTTTGCGCCCTCCTGGGCTGGATCGCGATTACCGGTTCCGGCATCGACATCGCTGCGGCGAATCCCAACGCCTTCAAGTTCTCCACCGGGGCCGTTACCGCCGCGTCCCTCATGGCCTGGGGTTTCGGCTACTTCGGCCAGCCCCATATCCTGGCCCGCTTCATCGGCATCCGCAGCGTGGCGGACGTAAAGGGCGCCCGACGGGTCGGTATCGTCTGGATGATCCTGTGCCTGATCCTGGCCAGCGCCATCGGAATCATCGGCATCGGCTACGGTACGGCATTCCCCCTGCCCGGCGTGACCGGCGAGGGCGGCAACAGCGAGCGTGTCTTCCTGGCCCTCGCCACGGCCCTCTTCCATCCCGTTTTCGCGGGATTCGTCCTGGCGGCGGTCTTGGCGGCGGTCATGTCCACCGCCGATTCCCAGCTTCTGGTCCTGACCTCATCCCTCACTGAGGACGTTCCCTTCATCGCCAAGCTTCCGGATTCCACCAAGAAGCTCATCAGCCGCGTCGGCGTGGTCGGTTTCGCGCTTGTCGCCTTTGCCATCGCGGCCACCGATTCGGGCTCCATTCTCAACATGGTCGGATACGCCTGGGGCGGTTTCGGCGCCGCCTTCGGTCCCCTGGTCCTGCTTTCCCTTCTATGGAAGGGCATGACCAAGTGGGGTGCCTTCGCGGGCATGCTCGCGGGCTCCGTCACCATCTTCGTGGTGAAGAACTGGGTCAAGATTCCCGGCTCCTATTTCTACGAGCTCCTTCCGGGTTTCTTCGTGGCCCTCGCGGCGATCGTCATCGTGAGCCTGGCGACGAAAAAACCCTCCGAGGAAACCCTTGCGGCGGTCGACGAAGCGGGCGCCGCCCTTCGCGGGGGGCGGTAAAAAAAACCGTAGTTTAGCCCCCGGGTAACGTGCTACAATGGCAGGGTCGTGGAGGATGCAAAAAGTGAGATTTTTCGCCGCTATACGCCCTTGCCAACGCCAAGCCGCATCTCGGGGCGCGGTTCTCGGCGCCGCCCTGTGCGCCGCATTGCATGCCGCATTGGCGCTTTCCCTTTCCGGGTGCACTTCCGTGGGGTCCGCCATATCGCCGGGGGAACGCTTCGTGGAGCTTCCCCGTCCGGGCATGGCCCTGTCGATCGGGCAGATCGTCGAGATCGACGGGAGATCCCGCAGGATCGACATGGTCTACGATCCCAGGATATCTTCGGAGCTGGCAATGTCGGGTGACGCGGCCTTCCTTTCCTCGGGATCGGTGTCGTCCCTGGCCCGCCGCTACGGGGAGCTCGCGAAAGAGGCGCTCCTCTCGTCGGGGCTCAAGCTCGGCGACGTTAAGGTAACCGTGACCCTTACGGATCTTGCCTCCCGGTGGGTTCCCAAATATTCGGTATACAAGACCATCCAGGATCAGATAGGCAAAAACGGGGAGCTCCGTTCCATGATCGGAGATTACGCCGCCGTAGGCACCCGCTTCGACGTGGTGTCCCGCACGGTCTCTGCCCGCCTGGGCCTCTCGGTCACCGACGCCACCGGAAAGGGCCTCACCCTGGATTCGGTTGCCCTGTCCAAGGTTTCCTCCGCCCTCAGCGTATCCCTCGAAGGGGTTTCCGGGGGAGGGGCCTACGTTTCATCCCCGATTCTGGTGGGTATCTACGCGGACTCCCGCATGATGAGGGCCTTCGCCGCCTCCAGCTCCCGGTCGGGGGCCGAGAAAACCCCAAAATAGGGGTTATTTCCGCTTCTTTTCCCGCCTTGCCGCCGCCCTGGCGGCATTTTCCTCAAGCCTGTATCGCGCGATGCGGACGATCAGCTCCAGGGGAAGGGGCTGGTCATGGGGAAAGCGGATGGCTCCCTTGCTGGTCGCGTAGGGAGCCAGTTCTTCGGCGAACCGCTCTATCCCCGAGGGGGTCGGGTACAGGCCTATATGGTCCTTGTAGGCCGCGAAATGCACCAGGTTCCCCTCGAACCAGAGGGTGGGCATGTTGTAGCTCATCCTCTCGGCGGCGTCGGGAACAGCTTCCCTCAGGGCGTCCCGAAGCCGCGAGAGCCGGTTAGCCGTTTCCGGCGGCAGGGCCGCGATGTAGTCGTCAATGGATCCAATTGTGTTGGCGGGATCGTCCATGATGGTCTCCTAACCCCGGCAGAAGCGGTCCAGGGCTTCCGTCAGGGTTCCCACGAAGAGGTGCTTTCCCGTCCGGTTCGACTCATAGATGAAATCCCTGAGGCTCTTGCTGGCTATATTCGTAAAATCCCCCAGGATCGCGAAGGATACGCCGTAGTTGCTCGCCTTTTGCAGAATCTCGCCGGCGAGACCCGTTTTTAGGTCAAAAAAATCCGGGTTCAGGTTTTCCTTGCCCACTACCAGGTGCCGGGATCCTGAGTTGGCCACGATGTCCAGAAAGTCCCCGCCGTTTTCTATTACGACCCCCGGGTCGACTATCTGGGCGACCCGCAGGCCCTCCCGTTCGTGGATGATCGCGTTCATAGGCTTTCCCCCCTTACGGTTTTTAAGATGAACTCTCCGTATTTCTCGAGCTTAGCCGGACCTATGCCGGTTACCTCCAAAAGTTCTTCCCTGCTCCGGGGCCTCGCCGCCGCCAGGGCGTCCAGGGTCCGGTCGGAAAATACCACGTACGCCGGTACCGATGCCGCCTGGGCGAGTCCCGAGCGAAGCCTTTTTAGGGCCTGGTAAAGCCCCTCCGACTCCGGGTCCCTCGGCTCGGGGAAGGATCCCTTTTTCGGGGCGTGCCGGGCCGCGGGGGCTTCCGCGGCCTCAAAGGCCAGCAGGATCTGTTCCCTCTTGGTCAGGGCCTCCCGGGCGTCCCGGGAAAGGCTGAGTACCCCGTAGTCCCCGGATTTATGGAGATATCCCGAGTCGGTGAGGGCCTTTGCGAGGGCAAACCAGTCGTCCTTGGAATATTCCGTGCCGATACCCCAGGTAGAAAGCTTGTGATGCCCGTTCTCTACGACCCGTTTCTGCCTTGAGCCCGTGAGCACGTCGATGACGTAGCCCGCGCCGAAGCGTTCCCCGGTCCTCGCCACGCAGGAGAGGAGTTTCTGGGCGCTCAGGGTTACGTCCCGTTCCTCGGCGGGAGGGGAGTCGCAGAGGTCGCAGCAGGGGCCCTCGGCGTTGCCTTCGTACGCTTCACCGAACCATTCCAGGAGTATCCTGCGCCGGCATCCCCGGGCCTCCGCGTACTCGGTCATGGCCTGGAGCCGCTTTTCGGCCTTCTTGAGTTCCCCCCCCGAAAGGTCTTCCATGAAAAAGCGGATTTTCTTGGCGTCTCCCCAGCCGTAGAGAAGGAGGGCTACCGCGGGGCTCCCGTCCCGCCCGGCCCGGCCGATTTCCTGGTAGTACTGTTCCGGGCCCTTGGGCAGGTCATAGTGTATCACGAATCGGACGTCCGGTTTGTCTATGCCCATTCCGAAGGCTACCGTGGCGACCATCACCCTGGCATCCCCCGAGAGAAAGGCCTCCTGGTTCGCGGCGCGCCTTTCGTCGCTGAGTCCCGCGTGGTAGGGCAGGGCGGCGTGGCCCCGGTCCGCCAGTTCCGCCGCGAGATCGTCCACCTGCTTGCGGGAAAAGCAGTACACGATGCCTGCCTCGCCGGGCCTTTGGTCGAGGAACTCGAGGATGCGGTGCACGGGGTTTCGCTTCTTTTCCACCGAGAGGTAGATGTTTGCCCTGTTGAAGCTTGCCACGAATTCCGCGCTGTCCCTGAGTCCCAGGGTTTTCTTGATGTCCGCGCGGACCTGCTTGGTCGCCGTGGCCGTGAGGGCCAGGCAGACCGCGCGAGGGGCCAGGTCCCGAAGGGACGCGAGGGTACGGTACTCCGGCCTAAAGTCATGGCCCCACTCGGAGATGCAGTGGGCCTCGTCCACCGTGAGGCAGTCGATGGGCGTGTCCGCCAGGAGTTCCCGGGTCCGCTCGTTGGCCAGGCTCTCCGGGGCAAGGTAGAGGAGCTTAATGTCCCCCGACCGGACCCGGTTAACGGTGTCGAGCCATTCTTCCCTATCCAGGGAGCTGTTGAGGAAGGCCGCGCTGACCTTCCGCTCTTCCAGGGCCCGCACCTGGTCCTGCATGAGGGCGATAAGGGGGGAGATGACCACGGTCATTCCCGGGAAGGCGAGGGCGGGAACCTGGTAGCACAGGGATTTTCCGCCGCCCGTGGGCATGACCGCGAGGGTATCCCGGCCCGAGAGGACCCCGTCGATAATCTCCCTCTGGAGGGGGCGGAAGCCGGGGTGCCCGAAGGTTTCCCGGAGTATTGTCAGGGGATCGCGGGTGGTCGAGTTCATGGCTCGATTGTATCCGATTAGGGCGGTTTTTGCCCCGCTTCGGAGGCGAAAGGTAGTAAAAAAAGGGGGCAGCTCCCCCTTGGAAGCTGCCCCGCCGATCGTTTATCTCCCCCGGGATTATTCCGCCGGGCTTGCTCCGCTTTCGGCGTCGACGTAGTCCGGGGCCTCGGGCAGGGCCGGGTTGCCGTATTTCGCCTCGTGATAGGCCATAAGGGCGCCCAGGATCTGCTTGAGGTTGACCGTGGTGACCGTGGCGCCGCTCATGGCGTCGAGTTCCTCAAGGCCGCCGGCCTTTTGGTTAACGAGTTTGGGCATGAAATTGGTCTCAATCTCTTCCCGGGTGGTTCCGTCGGGCATGGCCGGACTGTCGCCCCAGTAGTCGAACCAAACCTTGCGGGTCTTCCCCCCGGTTCCCCCCTTGGCGATCTCCACGTAGAGGAGGGACCTCTTGTTGATGGACTCGGGCCTGCAGGTGCAGGAGGTATAGTCGATCTGGTACTTCACGAAGTCCAGGGCCTCAAACTCCCAGGAAATCCAGGCAGCCATGTCCGTGGGCGTCCCGAATCCGTCAATGTGCACGTAGGGCAGTATCTGATCCGCGCCCATGGGGGCCGCCGCCGCGGGGGCTTTGGCAGCCGGGGTTCCCGCGCAGCCCCCGAGAAGGACGCCGGCTGTCAGCAAGGCCAATGCCGCGGCGTGGGTTCGTGCCTTCCTCATCAGTGGGCCGCCGGTGCGGGCAGGGCGTAAACGCCGTCGCCGAGAACCTTCTTCGGGCCCTTGTAGTCCTTGAATCCGCCCGCGTTAAAGGTGGAATAGCCCTTGGCGTCGAGGATGGTCTTCACGAAGGCCGCGCGGGTTCCGCTGGCGCAGAAGAGCACGTAGGTATTGCCGGCGGGGAAATAGTTGGCGAAGGCGAAGCCGTCGTTGACCTTCGCGAGGTTCACGTCCCAGCTGTCCTTTCCGTCAACCTTGCCCCGGGTGGCGATGCGCCCGTCGAGGAACTGGAAGAAGGGAAGCGCCTCGGTGCCGATGATGTACCCGCCGTTGAAGCGGTCCTCGAAATTTCTGAGGTCCACGACGACGACCCCGGGACGGCCGAGGAAGTCGTCTAGATTCGCCATGGTGATGGGGGAGTCTTTCGCGGCGGCGGATGCTACCGGAGCGGGCACGGGCGCGAGGGCGGCGCTGGGCGCGGTGGTCGCGCAGCCCGCCAGCAGGGCAATCGCGGCGAGGGCCGCGAAGAGGGTCGTTCTTTTCATTGTAGTCTCCTTTCGTGACGTGGTCACGGTTAAATGATTTGAGTAAATCCCTTAAAAGTCAAGAATTTTGAAGTGAAACTCCGATTATTTGCTAGGATTTAACCTTCTCTTCCCTTAAAGAGTCCCGAGTCCGCGGCCCCCAAGAGCGCGGCGCTTGAGTCCGCGGCGCTTGAAAGCGCTTGCTAGGGCCGGTGTACCCGCTGAGCCCTTTCCAGGGCCCAAAATCCTGCCGCCGCGGCGAGGCCCAGGATCCCGACGAAAACCCAGGCAGCGTAAAGGCTCATGGAGGCGATGGCGAATCCCGCCAACAGGGGAGAGAAGATCCTCCCGGAACTCGCTATAAACTCCCGGTACGCCTGGAATTGTCCCCGAAGGTTTTTCGGCGTGTTCGCCGCCATGAATACCCCGGAATTGATGGAAAACATGATCTCCCCGAGGGTCCAGACCAGGGTGGAGACAAAGAGCGCCGGAACCGGCAGGTGGAAGGCCATCATGGCGAAGCCCGCCGCGTAGAGCAGCGACCCGAGGCGCATGGAGACGAGGGGCGCCTGAGTGCGGTTCAGGTGGCTGATGAAGGGCGTGAAGGCTACCACTACCACCGCGTTGAAGCTCATAAGCCTGCCGTACATGAGGGCCCCCCGCTCGCCGAAAAGGCGGTCCGTGTACAGGGGTAAGGCGAAGTGGGTTTGGGTATACATCATGTTCACCACCAGGATGAGCAGGCAAAAACCCACGAGGACGGGGCGCTTGAGAAAGGCGGCAAGGGCGCTTCCGCCGCACTCCGCCTCTCCCGCCGATTCGGGGTGCGCGGCCAGGTCCTGGTGCCGGAGGTTGGGAATGAAAAGGATCACGAAGGCCAGGGCCGCCGCCGAGCTCAGGGCGTCGCCCCAGAAAAGCCACTCCGCGTGCCGCTCAAAGAGGAATCCCGCTATCATCGGTCCTACCGCCACGCCTATGTTGATGCCCAGGTAGCTGAGGGCATAGGCGTCTTTCCTTTGGTCCGGCGCTGTCAGGTCCGCGATGAGGGCCGAGATGGCCGGACGGACCATGCCCTGGAAAAAACTCGTAAGCACCAGGAGGTAGACGATTAATCCCGAGGATAGAAAGAAACCGGAAACCGCGATGAGCGCCGCCGAGAGACTCAGCCCGGCGAAAAGAACGACCTTTCTCCCGTGACGGTCGCTAACCTTGCCCGCGGACATGACTCCCAGGGTTCCGGCAACTATGTTAACGGTGACCCAAAAGCCCGTGGCGGCCTCGGAGTAGCCGAAGCGCCTGGTGAGGAGGAGCGTCAGGAAGGGATGGACGAAATCTCCCATCCTGTTGATGACCTGCACGATGAAAAGCACCCAGATGGGGCCCGACAGCTTTCGGTAGGGCGAGAAGACATTCTTTATGCGCATGGGTCATCCAACCAGTTTTTCCGCCGCTTGTCCATGGGCGGCGGGGGCTTGCGGTCGAGGGCAGCCCTAAAAGGGGGCCCACAAGCCGCGGATGCCCCCGGTGGTCCAGTGGGTGTGGCTCCACTCGGCGCTGGCCGCCTCGAAAACGTAGTCCCCTTCCCAGTCCTTTCCCTGGGCCGCTATCTCCGCCACCGCCCCCACGATATAGTCAATTTCCTCCGGGGTCATCACGGGGTGTATCGAAAGGCGGACCCAGCCCGGCTTCGCGCTCAGGTTTCCCGCGTGGATCTGGCCCGTTATCGCCTGGGATGTTTCCCGGTCCACGTGCAGGAGGTAGTGGCCGTAGGTGCCTGCGCAGGAACAGCCCCCCCGGGCCTGAATGCCGAAACGGTCCGAAAGGAGCCTGACTACCAGGTTGTAATGCAGCCCCTCCACGTAAAAGGAGATGGCGCCGATCCGGTCGCGGTGCTTGGGGGCGAGAACCTGCACCCCCGGAAGGGCGGCGAGGCCGTCCATGGCCCGGTTCACGAGGAAGTCCTCGCTTTCCCTCATGGCGGGAATGCCCATGGCGTCCTTCACCGAAAAGGCCAGGGCCGCGCGGATGGTCTGGAGGAAGGCGGGGGTTCCTCCGTCTTCCCGGAGCTCAATGTCCTCCAGGTACTCGTACTCGTTCCAGCGGTTCGTCCAGCGTACGGTGCCGCCCCCGGGCTGGTCGGGCACCCGGTTTTGGTAGAGGGCGGGATCGAACGCGAGAATCCCGGAACTGCCCGGGCCACCGAGGAATTTATGGGGTGAGAGGAAGATAGCGTCCGCCGATTCGGCGGGGTCAGCCCCCCGCATCCCTATCTCGTCGTAGGGGGCGTTGGCGGCGAAGTCCACGAAGCACCAGCCCCCGTGGCGGTGCATTATGCGCGCCAGGGCCCGCCAGGGGGTCCTGATCCCGGTGACGTTGCTGGCGGCGGTGAAGCTTCCGATCTTCAGGGGCCTGCCGCGGTATTCCTCCAGGGCCTCTTCCAGGGCTTCCGGTCGTACCAGGAGGTCTTCGTCCGGGGGGAGCACTACCGTGTCCGCGATGGTCTCGAGCCAGGAGGTATGGTTTGAGTGGTGCTCCATGTGGGTTATGAACACCACGGGCCGCTCGGAATCCTTCAGGGCTATTCGGTTTCTTACCTGTTCCGGTACCTTGAGTCCCAGCATCCGCTGAAGCTTTGACAGGGCCCCGGTCATGCCCGAGCCCGCGGGGAGCAGGATGTCCGAGGGCCTGGCCCCCACGTGCCGCTTGATCGCCTCCCGGGCCTCCCGGTAGCTCATGGTCATCAGCTGTCCGCAATGGTTGGATTCCGAGTGGGTGTTCGATACCCAGGGCCCGCATGTCCCGGCCATCCGCTCTTCCAGTGGCCGGTAGAGGCGCCCGCTGGCGATCCAGTCGGCGTACAGAAGCCGTTTTTCCCCGTAAGGCCCGGCGATTACCGCGTCGTTCCCCAGAATTCCGTCCCGAAATTTCTCAAAATGCCGTTTCTGTTCTTCGGTCAAGTTTGACATAGGGGCAGTATACCATGAAAGGGCGCTTCATCCTCATTTTCTTCGGTTTTCGAGCCATTTGACGCTCCAGTCCACGAAGGGCCTCTGGTCAAAGCACCGTATCTCGGCGTCCCCGACGCGCACGGGCTTGATGCCCCGCTCAGACTCCCAGGCGGCGCCCAAGTCGACGAAGTCCGAGTCGTCCACCGCTATGGTCTCGTAGGAAACCCGCCGCCGGACGCCGTTTTCCAGCACCGCGCTCCATTCCGTGGAGAGGGGCTTTTTCCATTGGGCCCGGTATTCCGCCAGGTGGATAGACGTATTCTTGTCGTACCCCACCCCCAGGAGAAGCACCTGGCCGTTCAGTCCGTAGAGTCTCCCCACGGGGGAATCCTCCCCGAAGATGTCCGAAAGGTCATGACGTTCCGTAAGATACCCCGCGTGGCGTCCCACGGCGCAGACCGAGCGGGCCGGGTGAGAGGATCGGCGGGCTCCGGGCCAGGTTCTCAGGGCCTCCGCCACTGCCCCCATGCCGACGGAAGGGGTAACGGCGGGATCGTAGGCGGGCCAGTTTTCCCGGATAACGGGCCACCAGGCCTCCGGTTCTTCCCAGTGCACCCCCGTGGAGGGGTCCAGGTTTTTCCATGTTTGGGAGGGCATCATGAGGGTGCCCTCGCTCCCGATAACCTCAAGGATTGCCCGAATTACCGTTTCCGCCCCGCCCATAACAAAGCCGAATTTCTTGAGGGATGCGTGGGCAAATACCGCCCGTCCCTCTTCGAGTCCCGCTTCCCGCAGTCCCCGCACGAGATCCTCCCGGAGTACGAGAGCCCTGGGTTTCTTACTGGTTTCCGTCATGTTTTGTTTCTCCCAAAGGGAAATCTAATTGGTAAACCGGTTTACTGGCAAGGGGGTCCAAGTGAAGAATGGGCGGAATAAGAGGATGAATTCCAGAAAAAAGGCCAAAAAAGGCAGTCAGAATGAGGTGATCCGGAATAATGGTAATAAATATATGACAAAATAGTGGGAAAATTGGTAAAATACTAGAAATTAGAGTCAAAAAATGACTTATGTAAAAAATATTGAATAAATACTATTTTTTTTGCCTGTTTTGGGTTGACACCATCTCCCTCAGCCTTTAGGGTTAAAAAACACTATGCGCAAAGCGCAAATATATAGGAGGAAAACATGAGAAAGTTTTCAGCAATTTCACTCATTCTACTGTTCGCCCTCCCGTTGGCTCTGTCTGCCGGGGGAACGAAGGAGGAAAAGCCCGTTACCCTGGTCTTCGGCGACCTCTCCTGGGACAGCGCCCAGGTGCATAACCGCATCGCCGCCTACATCATCGAAAACGGTCTCGGCAACTACAAGGCCGAGTTCACCGCCGCGGATACCCTGGTGACCGTCAACGGGCTTGCCCAGGGAGACATCGATATCGACCTCGAGTCCTGGCACTCCAATTTCATGGAAGCCTACGAGAAGTACACCCGCGACGGCTCCATCGTGGACCTGGGGCAGAATATGCCCGACGCCCCCCAGGGTTGGTGGGTTCCCCGGTATCTCGTGGAGGGGGAGGGCGCCCCGGCGCCGGACCTGAAGTCCGTGGCGGACCTTCCGAAGTACTGGCGGCTTTTCAAGGATCCCGAGGAGCCCGGAAAGGGATTGGTTTACCTGGGCACCGCGGGCTGGTCCGCCACGAAGGTCTCCGAGGGAATTTTCGAAAAGTTCGGCCTCGAATCTACCTTTAACCAGGGAGTTCCCGGTTCCTCCGCGGCCCTGGCGGCAACCCTCGTGGGAGCCTACAAGAAGGGCGAGCCCTGGGTCGGCTACTACTGGGCCCCCACCCCCATCCTCGGAAAGTACGACATGGTTCGCCTGGAGGGCTCCGAATTCGAGGCGGCCCTGGTCAACAAGCTCGTGAGCAGGAAACTGATCGAGAAGGCTCCCGCGGTGGCCGACTTCCTGAGGAACTACAAGACCACGGTGGCCCAGAACAACGAGTTTCTCGCGGTGATGGACGACAACCAATGGAATGCCGCCAAAACCGCCCTGTGGTTCCTGCAAAACAGGAAGGACGTGTGGGCAGCCTGGGTTTCCCCGGAAGTTGCCGCGAAGGTGAACGCCGCCTTGGACGCCGGAAAGGAGGTCGCCAATTAAGGAAAAGACGATAAACAACGCGGCACCCGCGGCCGCCGTCCGCATTTCCGGGCTCTGGAAGGTCTTCGGGGCGGACCCCCGCCGGATTCTCACGGAGAAGTACCGGAACCTCGGCAAGACCGAGATCCTCGAAAAGACCGGCTGCGTCGTGGGCATGCGGAACGTCAGCCTGGAGATCAAGAAGGGCGAGTTCTTCATCATCATGGGGCTTTCGGGCAGCGGCAAGTCTACCCTGATCCGGAACATGATCCGCCTCGTGGACAGCACCGCCGGCACCATCGAGGTGCTTGGGGAAGACGTGACCAAGATGGGCGAGGCGAGGCTCCTTGAGTTTCGCAAGTCCGCCTTCGGCATGGTATTCCAGCACTACGGCCTCTTTCCCCACATGACGGTCCTCGACAACGCCGCTTACGCCCTGAAGGTTCAAAAGCTTCCCAAGGGCGAGCGCTACGCCCGGGCCATGCAGGCCCTGGAAACCGTGGGAC
>QKDA01000076.1 GCA_003246765.1 Spirochaetales bacterium
TCCTACGACGGCTCGGGAAACTGAAAACGGGGACGGGGATTTTTTGGGGAGAGGCAGACAGGGGCACGCGGGGCCGCGCGGGCACCCTCGGAGCCCCTCGGAGGGCCGCTTCGCGGCCGAACCTCGCGGGGCGAAGGCATTCGCCGCCCCATGGCTGTAGGAGGCATGACTTATGAAACCTTCTCCGGCGGACCTCGCCCTTCTCGGCCTCGATTCTGGCGCCGACCTGGCGGCCCTGAAGCGTTCCTACCGCCGGCGCGTGAAGGAGCTGCACCCCGACACCGCGAGCGCGGGAGAGATTATCCAAAACCATCTGAGATTCGTCGCGGTATGCGCCGCCTACCGGAGGCTCTCGGCAATCCTGTCGCCCCCGGGCGAGGCCGCTCCCGAAACCGCTTCGGGAAGCCGGCGCCCGCCGGGGAAGCCTTCCGTCTCCCCTCCGGACCAGGCGAAAGGCGCGGGTGGTCTCGCGGGAGGCGGGGGTTCCGCCTTGGCCCCCCATGCAGACCCCGCCTGGGTCTACTACAAGCGGGGAGCGGACCTTTTCTCCCGTATCCACCCCTCCAGCTGGAACCTCTCGGGCTCCATCACCGTCGACTCCAAGCTCCCCCATGACCGGGAATCGCAACGGGAAACCGCGGAGCGGGTCCGGGAGCTCGTTCGGCTTTTTCCCAGGGCCTACCTCTCCTTCAGCACGGTGGCGTCGGAGTACCCCGACTCCCCCTGGGCCGAAGACGCCCGGGAAAAAATGCGCCTTATCGAGGAGCGGGTATCCCGCTACCGGAGCATCATCGAGTCCTTCTCGGCGTGGAGCGAATACCCGGATCGGGAAAAACGGGATTTCCAGGAGCGTCGGGAGGAAGACAAAAAAAGGTACGCTTCCTTCGATCCCGAAAGCCGAAAGCGCTGGGCGGGGAAGGGGTGAACGCTAGGTTCACCGCCCGTTAGGCCGCCCGGACGCTTCCCTAGGAGCGGAACCTTTCGTCCTCGGCGGCCCGCGCGAGCCAATCCCGCACGAGGGCCTCGAAGAGCGGTACCCGCTCGGTTTCCAGGTTGTGTCCCGCCCCGTCTAGTACGGCGAAACTAGCTCGGGGGTATTCTTCAAGAATTCCCCAGGGGTCTCGATAGCCGGTGCACGCGTCCTGCCTGCCCGTGACGAACAGGGTCGGCCCCTCGAACGGGGGAAAGCCGCCGTCGGGATTCAGGGTCAACTCCGGCCGTCGGGAGAGGCGGTTGGCGAGGAAGTCCTCGTTCGCCGCCTTTATCCCGGGCAAGACGTTGGCTTTGAATCGTTCCCAGGCGTCTCTCGTAAGGGAGACCCCCATGGCTCGGAAGTCGGACCTTTCCGTTTCGGACAATTCCGTCAGGAAAGCTCGGTCCTCCAGTATCACCCGGTGGGCCGGCACGTCCCTCTGTTTTGCGATAACGGGGGCGATGAGAAGAATTCCCCCGATGCGGTCGGCCATCCTCCTCAGGAGGCCCCGGGCGATGTACCCGCCGTAGGATTTTCCCGCGAGAAGGAACGGCCCCTTGGGCAGCACCCCCTCTACGAATTCGGTAACGGCGTCGAGCATGTCGTCGGCCCCGTTGATCCGGTCGCTTCCCGGGGAGAGCCCCATACCCGGAAGATCGGGATAGTACCGCGCGCACCGGGGAATTCCGGCGCCGCCGTGGGCCCAGACGGGCTCGAGACACCCCGATATGAGGCGCCGATCCACCCCCCAACCGTGGAGGGCGAGAAGGGGAAGGCCCTCCCCGCGAACCTCATACTCCATTCGAAGGCCGTTTTGTTCGTACACCATAGGTACTGCTCCTTATATTTAACCTTTATGGTTTGATATCAAACTATATAAGGACCCGTTGTCCCCGGTTCCGGATTAGGTATCCTCAGGCTCTCCCAACCGGGCGAGAAGCCCTGCCAGGTCCGCGCGCTCCCTTTCGGAAAAACCTTCCCACAGAATGCCGCGGATTTCTCGTGAAATCGCCTGAAAGGGTTCTCGGTAACTCTCGCCCCTTTCGGCGAGCTCCACGAGGGTTATGCGCGTGTCCGCTTTGTCCCGCCTTTTCAGGACCAGTCCTCTCGCTTCCATCTTGTTCACCAGGGCGGTTACCGTCGATTTGTCCCGCCCGATGCCGGAGGCGAGCTCGCCCATAGTCCTGGGACCCTTCGAGTAGAGCTGCCAGAGGATGTCGCCGTGGCTTACGTCCAGCCCATCAAGGCCGCACTCGGCCATTCTCCGGCGGATATAACCGTAGGAGGCGGAGAGCTTCCGGTTCATGAGGCTCAATATTTTCTCCGCGGGATGCTGGCCGTCCATGCCCTGATAATAGTTTGACATCAAAATAAAAGCAAGCCCCCCAAGATCTTGCTTTTCGGGGGATTCTCCCGAAATCAAGTAAAAAAAAACCAGCCAACCTTTCCGCCCGCGGCGACAAGGGTAACGGACCCCGATCGGCCCCGGCCGGCGGGCGGGGTTACGACTGACGGCATGTCCCCGGGCGGTTACTATGGCGCGATCGCGGAAAATACTCTCCCTGATGTTTCTCCTGTCCCTCTCGGCCATTCCCGTGGCGGAAGCCCAAAAAAAGGGCGTGGAGCCCCGGGTCAACTTCGAGTTCCTCAACCAGGACATTCACGACATCCTGTACGCGCTTTCGGTAAACCGGGGTTTTCCCATCATCGCCGACGACACCGTAGCGGGTACGGCCTCGCTGCAGTATTCGGGCACGGACTTCTCCGCCGCCTTCGACGCCTTTCTCGCCGCCAACCGGCTCCTGGCCGAAAAGGGCGCCGCGGCCTGGCGGGTCTCGAGAATCCTGGTGACCAAGGGGGAAGGAGACCTCTTGAGTCTCGAGACCCTCGACGCGACGGCCCAGCAGATTCTCGAACGCCTTTCCACGGCCTCGGGAACGACGATCATCCGCGACACCCTGCCCTCCGTTTCGCTCAGCCTTCGGGTTTCCGGGGTAAGGGCAGACGAAGCGGTTCGGCTGGTCATGAAGCCCTTCGAGGACTACGAGGTAATCGACGGGGGCTCCTACCTGCAGGTGAGAAAGGCGGCGTTCTCCCCGAGGTTGGCGGAGACGGCGGGTTCCGGCTCCCTCAGCCTCTCGGTTACCGACGGAAGATACGCCGCAGAGGGGAAGGGCTTTACCCTTGCCGAGGGCCTCGACGCCCTCTTTACCGCCGCGGGCAGGGAGTATTCAAGCTTCGTCCGGGGGGACGCGTCCATTGAGCGGCTCTCCTTCCAGGGGCGTCCCTTCGATGAGGCCCTTGAGCTCATGCTGGACCAGGCGGGTGCGGAGCGCGCCGAGGCGGGGGGGATGTGGTTTATCCTCCCGGGCAAACCGGACCGCATCGACGAAAGGCTGCGAAACGGGGGAAAGCAGTGGACCCGCTACGACCTGAAGTATCTTCCCTTCCAGGCAGCGCAGCCCCTCCTTTCCGCGCGCTTTCCCGACGTAGAAACCGTTCCCCTTCCCGGAGGGGACGGCTTCTTCGCTCGCGCTTCCCGGGACGAGGGTGAGGCCCTCGGACTTTTCGTCGCCTCGGTGGATACCGAAACGGAACGGCACGTGGTGAGGCTCAAATACCTGAAGGCGGAAGAGGTTCTCCGGAACCCGCCTCCCTCGGCGTCAAGATCGGACCTGGTGGACGCTGGGGGCGGGGAGACCCTTTTCTTCGTGGGGTCCCCGGAGCGGTTCGCGCGGTTCGAGCGGGACCTCGAGGTGTTGGACCGACCAAAGACCCGCATCCGCTACGACCTTCTCATCATGCAGTATCAGGAATCCACCGACTTTAAGTGGGGTTTCAGCGCGGAGGCAACCCGGCTCGCGCCCGGAGACCAGACCCTCGTGACCGGAAGCCTCGGCAATATCCTCAAGCTCAATTTCGACGTGATCACGGTGCTCGGTTACCAGTTCGCCGCGAGGCTGGACTCCGCCATTACGGAAAACCAGGCCAAGGTTTTCGCCGACACCACCCTGTACGGGCTTTCCGGACAGGAGATCAAATTCCAGAACACGAACACCTACCGCTATCGGGATTACTACATCGATTCCCAAACCCAGGAAACGGTGTATACCGGCGTGACCCGGGAGATAACCTCGGGCCTCGTGCTCAACCTCAGCGGCTGGGTCTCCGGGGACGGCATGATCACGACCTCCGTGAGCGCCTCGGTTTCCAAGCGGGGGGCGGACGTTTCCTCGAAGGCCGGGAACCCCCCGCCCACCTCCGAAAAGACCATCACGACCCAGGTTCGTTCCCGTTCGGGGGAAACCGTGGTCTTGAGCGGTCTCAGGCAGAACGACTCCGCCCTGGCCGAGGGCCGCGCCCCCTGGGTGTCCCGGATTCCCCTCATCGGCTGGCTTTTCCGAACCCGGCAGACCTCCTCGGAGCGGGGACAGATGGTGATCTACCTCATTCCCCGGGTGGACCTCGGCACCGACGCCTATGACGGCGGGGGACCCAGGACCGCCTCGGTGTACGAGCGGCTGGTAAAGCCCTATCTGGGGGAAAGCCGATGAAGGAGAACGCCCTGGAGAGGTTCTTTCTCAGCCCCGCCTTTTGCTCCCACAACGGCGTGGTTCCCCTTTCGCAAGAGGGCGCGACGGTACGCTTGGGCGTGCTGCGGGAGGAGCCCCCGGAACTCCGCTCCCGGATAGCGAGGGCATGGCCGGACAGGAGCTTCAGCTTTGCCGTCCTCCCGGCGGAGGAATTCTCCCTGGCGATCAGCCGTCTTTACGCCTCCGAAGGGGAGGAGGAAGGCGATGCCGCGCTGGTTTCGGGGGCTGCCTCGGCCATAGACAGCGTGGAGCTGGGGGCTCCAATCGTCAACCTCCTCAACTCGATCTTGCTGGAGGCCCTGTCGCTTAAGGCCTCGGACGTCCACATCGAGTCCGAACGGGGCTTCGCGACGGTCCGCTTCCGGGTCGACGGAAGGCTCCGCCCCTCCGAGCCGATAACGAGCGATCGGGCCCTGGCCTTGTCATCCCGGCTCAAGCACCTGGCGAATCTCAATATCATCGAGTCCCGCCGCCCCCAGGACGGCCGCATAACCC
>QKDA01000038.1 GCA_003246765.1 Spirochaetales bacterium
GCCATCATGTGGGGCAGCGGCCCGCCGAGCACCAAGGGGCAGCCCTTGTTCACGTAGTCCGCGAAGGGGGCCTTGCAGAGAACCAGGGCGCCCCGGGGACCGCGGAGGGTCTTGTGGGTAGTGGTGGTCACCACGTCCGCCCACTTTACCGGGTCTTCGTCCCCCGAGAACACCTTGCCCGCCACCAGTCCCGCGAAGTGGGCCATGTCCACCATGAGAACCGCGCCGCACTTGTCGGCGATTTCCTTGAAGCGGCGGAAGTTGATCGCCCGGGGGTACGCGGAGTAGCCCGCGAGCAGGATCAGGGGCTTGAGTTCCAGGGCCTTTTTCTCGATCTCGTCGTAGTCCAAAAGCCCCGTTTCCCTCGAAACCGTATAGGAGTGCGCCTCGAACATGCGGGCGGACACGTTCTGCCGGTAGCCGTGGGTGAGGTGGCCCCCCGAGTAGTAGTCGAGACCCAGGAGTTTCTGGTTGCCGAGCTTCACCCGGAGATCCGCCCACTGAGCGTCCGTCAGGTTGGAGAGGTTCGTCTCGCCGAGGCTCTCCAGTACCGGGGCCTCGATCTTGGCGGAAAGGATAGCCCAGTAGGCCACCATGTTCGCGTCGGCTCCCGAGTGGGGCTGCACGTAGGCGTGCTCCGCCCCGAAAAGGGCCTTGGCCTCTTCCGCCGCGGCGGTCTCGATGTCGTCGATGTTGTCGCAGCCGCCGTAGTAGCGGTGGGCGGGGAACCCTTCGGCGTACTTGTCCGTGAGGAGGTTCCCCATGGCCGCCTGGGTATTGAGGGAGCAGTAGTTTTCGCTCGCGATGAGCTTGAGGTGGGTGCGCTGGGCTTCCAGCTCCTTCACCACGGAGGCGGCGATTTCGGGGCCCACCGCGGCGACCTGCTCCAGGTTCGCCACGTAGGACACGAAGGCGGTGCTGATTTTGTCCGCCGGGGTTTCCGACAGATACCGAGCGAGGGGTGACTTTGTCATGATTGTTCTCCCTTTCGTCTGATTTCCGCGACATAACGGCCCAGGCGCGCGGCCGAAAGCGGGAGCTTCCCGGCGGTTGATTCCGCCTTAATGCGCCAGAATTAACCTATCCTACCCCTTTCGAGGAGGGAATGGCAAGGGGAGGCAGACAGGGCCCCGGTGTTTGGGAATTGGAACCTCGGAGCCCCCTCGGAGAAGGGGCCCGGTCCTTTGGGGGCGGGACTCCGGAAGAAGCCCCGTGCCCCGGAGTCAGCCGAAAACTACCAGGTGCTCACGCCCGAGGCGCGCACGAAGGAGTCGTCCAGAGAACCATGAAAAAGATAGACTTCCCGGGGAAACCGCATTACACTTTAGGGCGAAAGGTCGAATACGCAGGCAAAGCCGCTTTAATTCGGCCCGAAAAGAACCCTGATTGGAGGTAATTATGCCGAAGGGAAAAGACAAGGGACAGACGGAAACCAAAAAGAAAGCCCAGCATACGCTGAAGGAGAAACGTCAGCTCAAGCACGATAAGAAAGCCGCTAAGGAATGATCCCCTAGGGATATCGCCTGGCGCGAATACCGCCATCGGGGCGGATCGGGTAACCGGTCCGCCCCTCTTTTTTTATCACTCTGAACCCTTTGCCCGCTCCCCTTAATTGGCCCCTCCATTCTTGACATTATGGGCATATGCCCATAATATTAGCTCATGGCCCGCCCCTGCCGCATGAGAACCGTTCGTTTTCCCGACATTCCGTTCCTCCAGTCCGGGGCACGAAGAACCCTAGAGCTCAGCCTTGACGAATTTGAAGCCCTTCGCCTCGCGGATCTGGAAGGGCTTTACCAGGAAGTCGCGGCCCTGCGCATGGGCGTTTCCCGGCAAACCTTCGGAAGGATACTCGCGGGAGCCAGAAAAAAATCAGTCCAAGCCCTAGTGGAGGGCTCTGGGATACGCATTTCAGGCGGCACCGTCCGCCTCACAAACCAAGGAGACACACCCATGAAAATCGCCGTACCCGTGGCGGGAAAAACCATTGACGCCCATTTTGGGCATTGCGCCGAATACGCGGTCTTTACCGTGGCGGATAACCGAATCGTCGAGGAGAGCACCCTGCCCTCCCTCCAGGGCTGCGGCTGCAAGTCTGGAATCGCCCCGGTGCTCGCCCGCAACGGGATCACCATGATGATCGCGGGCAACATCGGCAACGGAGCGGTCAACGTCCTCGCCGCGAACGGGATCAAAACCCTCCGGGGAGCCTCGGGGGAGGCCCGCCCGGCAGTAGAGGCGTACCTTGCGGGCAAGCTGAAGGATTCAGGGGAGATGTGCCAAGCCCATGCGGAGCATGGGGCCCATGCGGAGCATGGGGCCGATCACGTGTGCTCCCACTGAGCCGCTTGGAGGGTCCGTCGGGCCCTCCTTTTTTATTAACATTTACTTGTATATACAATATCTTTATATACATCAAAGGAAGGAAGAATGAAACGAAGCGGCGGCAGCCTTATTTCCAAGATTCACCACGTGTCGGGACGGGTATTCTCCAAGCTCCTCAAGGAAAGCGGAATCGACGAGATAAACGGCCCCCAGGGAAAGGTGCTCTTTCCCCTCTGGAAGAAGGAGGGCCGCTCCATTCAGGAACTCTCGGAAGAAACCGCCCTCAACACCTCCACCCTCACCCGAATGCTCGACCGTCTTGAGGCCGAGGGCCGGGTTCGCCGGGAGGCCAGTCCCGCGGACAGGCGGAAAACCCTGATCTTTCTCACGGAGAAGGACAAGAGGATGAGAGACCGCTACGAGGAGGTTTCCGCGAGGATGACGGAGATATTTTACCGGGGCTTCACGGAAGAACAGATCGACCGGTTCGAGGAAAGTCTCGAAAGGATATTCGACAACGTCATGAAGGAGGAACGCCATGGAAAATGAAAGGGATTCCTTGGCGCAGGCGGCCCAGGCTGCCCAGAAGGAGAAAGGGAATCAGGGCGGACTCTTAAGCGAGACCGAAGCCAGAAAGAGGGCTCTCGATCTCGTGGAGTCCAAGGGAATCGCCATGCTCGCGTCGAACGGCGAGGACGGGACGCCCCGGATCAAGGCCTTCGTAAAGGTTGAGACCGAGGGCCTTCACCGGGTCTGGTTCAGCACGAACACCTCATCCCGCAGGGTACGGGACCTGAAGCGGGACGGCAGGGCCTCGGTGTACTTTTGCGACGAAGGGCGCTACCGGGGCCTGTTGCTTACGGGCGCCGTGACGGTGCGAGCCGACGAGGAGGCCCGGAAAAGGCTGTGGAGAGAGGGGTGCGAGATCTACTATCCCGGGGGCGTGGCGGATCCCGATTACACGGTTTTGGAGTTTAACGCCGATACCGCGAATTACTACGAGGGACTCTCCAACCTGACCTTTTCGGCTGCCCCCGTCACTCCTTCGTAAGGCTCGCGAGCATAAGCCCCCAAAAGCATAGGACAATATTGAAAAGGGGAACCTGCAGATCCCCGGGCATGGCGTAAATGACGCTTACCATGGGGATCCAGACAGCCCACGTCGACACGAGTACCGTGACGAGCCGGGGACCGAGAGAGCCCCAAAAGGAACGGTCCGCGAGGGCAGAGGGCCTGAAGGATGACTCCAGCCACCAGTAGCCCAGGAGCTGGGTCCATCCCGCCCACAGGGGATTGTAGACGAACTGGTCCATCAGTACCTTAGGCGCGATGGTCGAAAAGCCCGCCCCGGAACCGAACATGAGGGCTTGGAGGCGGTAGAAAAAATCCACCTCCACGCCCTTGTACGCCCAAAACAGGGTGAGGAAGAGCCCTGCCTGCCAGGCAGGAACCTTCCAGGGGGACGGGGTCCCGCGATGGGAGAGCCAGCGCCAGAAAAAGGGCAGGAAGCCCCCGAAGAGGGCGGTCGCCAGGGCCGAATAGCCATAGCCCCCGGCGGCCTTGAGCCTTCCGAGGGCGGAAAGCGCCCCGTTCACGGAGGGCACGAGATAGTAGAGGGCGACCACCGCGCAGGCGAAACACCAAAGGATGAGCCCCGGGAGGGCATTTTCCCTGGCCGAGCGCGCACCCGTGCGGAGGGCCTCGGTCAGGGCTGAATTAGTTGAAAGCTTCATGATATTAAACAGTAAAGCCTGTTTTCATTCACCCGCGCAAGGGGGGGGAGCCTTAGGGCAGCCTCCGCCGAGGAGAGTACAGGGTCAGTTCCTCCCTGTTCCAGTCCCGCCTGGCCGCTTCAGTCATTCCGCGCCCCTACGGGAATCTGAACCTCCGTTACGAAGCGCTCGGGGCTGCGGGGAAAGACCATGCCCGGCCCCTTGAGGTAGATCTCCCTGGTGGGGGTAAGCGCGGAAAGGCCGCGCCCCTCGATCGCGTCGAAAAGGAGCTTGTACGTGTTCCCGAGGGTTTCGTAGGGCCCGTAATGAACCGCGCAGAGAGCCCTTCCCCCCTCAAGCACGCGGCAGTCGATCCTCTCCAGGGAGACCGTTTTCTTAACCGGCAGGCAGGCCTCGATGTCCGCGTCGCCCTCCCGATACTCCCCGTCGTAGTACAAGCCCATGGGAGCCCCTTGGGCATGTCGGCCCGCCTTGCGGAAGAGCTCCTGGAACCTGGTCCCGATCTCGCCGTACCCTCCCCTGTACCGAATGCCGCACAGCAGAACCTCGCCGAGGATTTTTTCCCTGATCTCCGTATCCCTTTTCATGTTTTCCCCCTTCGCTCCGGCGGCCTCGGAGCGGAGACACAGGATTAACCTGTCCCGAGCCGACCTGAGGCGCGCCATGTCCGATTCCACCTCGCGAAGCCTTTTCTCGAAAAAGACCGCGAGATCCCCGTCGTCGAAGCAGGCCGTCACGATTTCGAGGAGTTCCCGGTGCGAAAACCCGAATTCCCTGAGGGTCCCGATCACCCGGGCCCTTCGCCAGGAATTCTCCCCGTAGTCCCGGTATCCCGTCAGGGGATCTACCCTCTCAGGCACCAGTATCCCCTCGGCCTCGTAGAGCCTCAGGGTTTTCACGGTGAGTTTCGTCGCTGCGGAAAACGCCCCAATGGTCATGCGGTCTGCCTCCTTCGGGAATCAGTTAAAACCCTGCCC
>QKDA01000172.1 GCA_003246765.1 Spirochaetales bacterium
GAAATACTGCCGGGACCTCACGGCCCTCGCGAGGCAGGAAAAGATCGATCCCGTCATCGGACGGGACGAGGAAATCAGGCGGGTCATGCAGGTTCTCTCCCGCCGCACCAAGAACAACCCCGTACTTATCGGGGAGCCCGGCGTGGGCAAGACCGCCATCGTTGAGGGCCTCGCCCGGCGCATCGTGTCGGGGGACGTGCCGGACAGCCTCAGGGGAAAGAAGCTTTTGGCCCTCGACCTGGGAGCCCTGGTGGCGGGAGCCAAATTTCGGGGCGAATTCGAGGAACGCCTCAAGGCCGTGATCTCGGAAGTGCAAAAGTCCGAGGGAAGGATAATCCTTTTCATCGACGAGCTCCACACCCTGGTGGGGGCCGGCGCCGGCGAGGGCTCCATGGACGCCTCGAACCTCCTGAAACCCGCCCTCGCCCGGGGCGAGCTCAGGGCCGTCGGGGCGACGACCCTCAACGAATACCGAAAGTACATCGAAAAGGACGCGGCCCTGGAAAGGCGGTTCCAGCAGGTTTACTGCGCGGAACCCTCCGTAGAGGATACCATCGCCATTCTCCGGGGCCTTCAGGAAAAGTACGAGGTGCATCACGGCGTACGCATCCGGGACGACGCCCTGGTGGCCGCCGCGACCCTTTCGGACCGCTACATAACGAGCCGCTTCCTGCCGGACAAGGCCATAGACCTGGTGGACGAGGCCGCGAGCCGCCTCAAGATGGAGATCGAGAGCCAACCTACGGAACTGGACCAGGTGGAGCGCAAGATCCTTCAGGGAAACATAGAGAAGGTATCCCTCTCCAAGGAGAAGGACGCCGCCTCGGTGGAGCGCCTCGGAAAGCTCGAGCGGGAGCTCGCGGAGCTGGTGGCGAAGCGGGACGCCATGAAGCTCCAGTGGACCAACGAAAAGGGCCGCATCGACGAGTCCCGCAAGCTCAAGGAGGAACTCGAGCAGCTCAGGCTCGACGAGATCCGCTATACCCGGGACGGAGACCTTACCAAGGCGGCGGAAATAAAGTACGGGCGCATCCCGGAACTGGAAAAGAGGATCGCCGCGGTGACCGACGCCCAGGGCACACCTTCCTCCCGGCAGCTCCTGCGGGAAGAGGTTTCCGAGGAGGACATCGCCCTGGTGGTGTCCAACTGGACGGGCATTCCCGTGGCCAAGATGCTCGCCAGCGAAATGCAAAAATACCTCGACCTGGAAGGGGTTTTGCGAAAGCGGGTAGTGGGGCAGGAGCGGGCCGTCGCCGCGGTATCCGACGCCATCCGGCGGAACAAGGCGGGATTGTCGGACGTGAACCGGCCCCTGGGGAGCTTCCTCTGCGTGGGGCCCACGGGGGTGGGAAAGACCGAGCTCGCCCGGACCCTGGCGGACTTTCTCTTCAACGACGAGAAGGCCCTCACCCGGATCGACATGAGCGAGTACATGGAAAAGCACTCCGTCAGCCGCCTCATCGGGGCTCCCCCGGGTTACGTGGGCTACGAGGAGGGGGGGCAGCTCACCGAGGCGGTGAGGCGCCGTCCCTACAGCGTGGTGCTTTTCGACGAGATAGAGAAGGCCCATCCCGACGTCTTCAACGTGTTCCTGCAGATTCTCGACGACGGCAGGCTCACCGACGGGCAGGGGCGCGTCGTGGACTTCCGGAACGCCATCATCCTCATGACGAGCAACCTCGGCTCGGACCTCATCCTGGGCGCCGAGGACATCGGGGAGATCGAGGCGAGGATTAGGGAGGTGCTGAAGGCGAACTTCCGCCCGGAGCTCCTCAACCGCATAGACGAGGTGCTCACCTTCGGCCGGCTCGGCAGGGAGCAGATCCTGGCGATCACGGACATTCAGCTCGCCTCGGTGGCCAAGCGCCTCCAGGGCCGCCGCCTTTCCCTGGAGGTTACCCCCGAGGCCAAGGCCTATATCGCCGAGGTGGGCTACGATCCCCAGTTCGGCGCCCGTCCCCTGAAGCGGGCCATCCAGAGCGTTCTGGAAAATCCCCTGGCGAAGGCTGTGCTTGGGGGCAGTTTTCCCGACGGCTCGAGAATCCTGTGCGACCATCGGCCGGGGGAAGGGGGCCTGACCTTTACGGCCTCGTAAGGGAGGGGATTCCGCTTCTTTAAAAGCGGGTTTTTCTGTCCCTCCCCGGCGCCCTGTGGTATACTGGTCCGGTATGGAGCATCATACCGGACCCCTATACAAGAGCCTGGGCTTTCCCTCGGTACGCGTGCACGAGGCAAACACCCATTTCGACTTCGTGGAACCCTCCCGGACCATCCTGGTCATCGGCCCCATGGGTTCGGGAAAGACCGAATTCTCCGCCCGGGTGTGGCGGGACGCTGCCGTTGCCCGCAGGAAGGGGGCTTCCATCGCCTGGCTTACCTCAGGCGGGGGCACCCAAAAGGAGCTCTTCGAGCCCGAAAGCGGGGTCGGCACCGCGGACCGGCGGAATACCTTTTTTGCCCGCTACTCCCTGGACAAAAGCCGTTTCGCCGATTATCCCCCGGACGCCCTGGCCTACCGGGGCGGCTACGAGCGCTGCGGCAGGAACATCGCCACCATCTCCAATTCCTTCGACCTGGAAGAGTCCATCAAATCGAATCCCCACATCGGTACCTGGATCATCGACGAGGCGGCCTTTTACGACGAGCGCCTGGCCTACCTCGTGAAGCGGGAATCGGAACAGCGGGGACTCGTGTTCATCATGCCCACGTTGCTCCTCAATTTCCGGGGGGAGATCTTCAACGCCACCGCCCGGCTCCTCATGGAAACCTCTACGGACATCTATCCCCTGGCGGCTTACTGCGAGCACCAGGAATGCCTTGAAAACGCCCACAACACCTACCGCTACTACGTGGTGGACGACACCGAGTGCCCGGCCCTCTACTTCGATCCCCTCATCATCGTAGGCGGCGACCGGAATAAGAACGATCCCCTGGAGCCGAACTACTGTACCCGCTGCGACGCCCACCACTACCTGCCGGGCAAGCAGTATACCTATTTTACCCTGAAGCCCCTGGGCCAGAGGGCCAGCGTGGGAGACCTCGCCCCCCTGGAACGGGAGCTGGCCGCCATCGCGTCGGACCTTCCCTCTTCGGAGCTCTACCGTTCCCTGAAAGCCCAGTACCTCGACGCCGCGAACCCCTCTACGGCGCACATGAACGCCCTCAAGGTGCCCTGCATCGCCGAAAGGATCGTGGTGTATCTCTTTGCCGAGCAAAATCTTCTTTCCTCGGAGCAGACGCGGTACCTGGTGGAGCGGTTCAATCTCAACCGGGACTATCTTTCCCGCAGGCTTTCGGACAACAAGCGGCCTTTGGAACTGTAGTCATAATTCCTTCTCGGGTGTTCCGGGCGTCGCGGGTTTGAGAATTTACGGAAATTTATGCATTTTTTCCCGATTATATTGCATTTCCATGCAATTAGGCCCTTGACCCGATGGGATTGAAGGTTTTAGTATGGCTTAAAGTTCGTTACAAAGGAGCAGCGCGATGGTCATGTATCTCTCGGCAGTACTTTCCGTCATTTCCCAATCCTCCTCACCCTCAAGCGCTCTCCTCCGTCGCCGTCGGGCGTAAAACGACCCCTCCTTCCGCCCCGTTCCCCCGCCTCAGGCGACGCGCGAACGGCCTTGACCCTCAGGGTCACCTTAATCACAACAGTTGCGTACGACAGAAAGCGAAGGTTTCGCTTCCTATTCCATTTTCGGAGAACGATCATGATAAAGGCCGGAATTATCGGCGCGACGGGCTATGTCGGGGTTGAACTCGTCAGGCTCCTTCTCGCGCATCCAAACGTATCCAAACTCACCCTGAGCTCCGTAAGCTTTGAGGGACAGAACATCGCCGACGTGTACCCGAACCTCCGGGGCCTCTTGAGGGGCAAGACCGACGGGGTCCTCGGCGACGCGGAAGCGGCGGTGGAAGCTTCCGACGTGGTTTTTACCGCCCTGCCCCACGGCATCGCGGAAGAATGGGCGGCGAAATGCCTTTCTAAGGGCAAGAAGCTCATCGATTTGTCGGCGGATTTCCGCTTTGACGACGACGAGGCTACCTTCAAGGCCTGGTACGGCAAGGACTGGGTTCACCCGGACATTCATGCCAAGTCGGTGTACGGCCTTCCGGAGATGAACCGGCAAAAGATCGCCGCCGCGTCGGTGATCGGCAACCCGGGCTGCTACGTGACCGCCGCCACCCTGGCCCTGATGCCGGCCCTGGAAGCGGGCCTCATATCGGCGGACATGCTCGTCGTGGACGCGAAAAGCGGCATCACGGGAACCGGAAGGAACCCCACCGCCACGAACAATTTCTCCGAATCCGGGGAGTCCTTCATGCCCTACGGCGTGGGAAAGCACCGGCATCAGCCCGAGATCGCGCGAAACCTCGGCAAGGCCGCGGGGAAGGAGGTGAACGTGGTGTTCACCCCCCATCTCCTCCCCATGAGCCGGGGGATCATCGCCACCTGTTACGCCAGGCTCGAGAAGCCCCTTACCGCCGAGGAGGTCCACGGGCTTTATGAAAAGCGGTACGGGGGGGAACCCTTCGTGCGGGTACTGCCCCTGGGCACCGTGGCGACCACGAAAAACGTGCGGGGCTCGAATTTCTGCGATATCTCGGTGCACGTGGTTTCCGGGGGGACGGTTCTCGAGATCGTTTCCGCCCTGGACAACATGGTAAAGGGCGCCGCGGGACAGGCGGTGCAGAACATGAACATCATGTTCTCGGCGGAAGAGACCGCCGGGATCGATCTTATCCCGGCCGCCTTCTAGTAAAACTAGCCGGCCGTTCTAGCAATGGAGGAAGAACCGATGACGTTTATCGAAGGCGGGGTATGCGCCCCGAAGGGTTTTCGGGCCAACGGGGTATTGTGCGGGATCAAGAAGGGGCGGACCAAGAACGACCTCGCCCTGATCGTCTCCGAGGTTCCCTGCCGGGCTGCGGGGGTTTTCACCAAGAACCTCGTGAAGGCCGAGCCGGTGAAGCTCACCATGAAAAACATCGCCCGGGGAACCGCCCAGGCGGAATGCCAATGCCTGCACCGGGGCGGAAGGCTACGCCAACGCCGAGCGCACGGCACGGCGCGCGGCGGAAGAGCTGGCAGCCGCGGGCGTGAAGGTCGTCCCCGAGGACGTGCTCGTATGCTCCACCGGCGTGATCGGGCAGCAGATCAACATAGCCGCCATCGATTCGGGCATGAAGGGCCTCGTCTCGGGGCTTTCCGGAGCGGGTTCGGGCAACGCCGCCGCCCGGGAAGCCATCATGACCACCGATACCCGGCACAAGGAGGCGGCGGTCGCCGTGGAGATAGACGGGAAAACCGTCACCCTGGGCACCATGGCCAAGGGCTCCGGCATGATCCACATCAACATGGGCACCATGCTCGGCTTCATCACC
>QKDA01000034.1 GCA_003246765.1 Spirochaetales bacterium
GCGCCGGGAAAAGGCTATGGTTTCCCTCAAGGCGTCCTCGTTCCGGTCTTCCTCCAGGGCGCGCCGGACCGCCTCCACCACGTTGGCCTTGTTTCCCATCCGCTTGCGCTCCCGCTCGTACACCGCCTGCATGTTGGCGGAAAAACGGGCTATGAGCTTCGCGATCCGACCCTCGAGGACCGTGGGACTGCCGCTGACGTACTGGTAAAACTCGTCGGGTTTGCCCAAAAGGTTCGCCATGGCGAGGGCGTACTGCCGCCGCTGGGTGGGCTTTTTCGCCTTTAAGAGGTTCGGGAATATTTCCTCCGCTGCCTCGAATACCCCGAGCCGGGCCGCCGCCGCGGAGCTTATCTGCCTCATGCGCTCGGTCTGGCTTTCCCTCAGGAAGCGCATCACCTCCGGGATCGACTCCTCGTCCCCAATGTCCGCCAGGGCCTCCAGGCACGCCTTCTGGAGTTCCGGGTTCTGCTCCCACAGGCAGCCCACCAGGGCCCCTACGGCCTTGCGGTCCCCGATCTTGCCGAGGGACCGGGCGCAGGCGATGCGGATGTCCGAGTCCGCGTCCAGGAGCCGCAGGATGAGGGCGTCCACCGAGGCGGCGGAGGGAATGCGACCCAGGGCCCGGGCCGCCTCTTCCTGGACCGCCGCGGCGGGGTCGTCCAGCCGCTCGATAATGTCCTTCAGGGCTAGCCGGCCGCCCTTGGCCCCCAAGCCCCGCAGGACATCGGCGTTGGACTCGATGGACCTGGAGCGGCCCATGGTGGTAAGGGCCCGGAAGGTGCCGATGATCTGGGGGTTCGCGAGCTGCCCGAGAACGAAGGAGAACCGCTCCCCGGAGCCTTCCTTGATGTGGGCCACCGCCAGGGCGCACAGGCTCCCCAAAACGATCGCCAGGAGCTGGACTACGTGGAAGTTCTTGAAGACGAAGGGCCCCATGGGCATGCTGAAACCCGCGAGGGCGTCGCTCAAAAGGCCTCCCGCCAGGGAGCCCGGCGCCGAAACGAGGCCCACGATGGCGAGATACCAGGCCACGTAGGAAACCCGGTTCTTTTCCGGCACCAGGGAGAGCATCATCTGGTTGGAGCCCTCCCAGAAGGCCGGCGCCAGGAGCCCGAGGCCGATGGCGATAAGGGGCAGCACGATGAAGTAGTTCCCCGGGGTCAGGAAAAGGAATCCCAGCCAGGGGAGCACCAGGAGAGTCCCCGCGATGACCACCGGCCGCCGGCCCCAGCGGTCCATGATAGCCCCCCAAAAAGGGGCCACCAGCACCCAGATAAACTGGGTGAGCATGCTCATGATGCCGAGCCAGGTGTTCGGCGCCCCGATTCTCTGGGGGTTCACGATGTAGGGCGACTGAAAGGGGCCTATGAGGTTCATGGAGAAGATGGCGAGGCCCACCGCCACGGAATAGAACACGAAGTTCCTGTTCTTCAGGGGCTCCACGATCATGTCCGGGTCAAAGGCGGGAAGGTCCTCTTTCGGCGGTTCCGGGTTGAGGAGCTGTATGAGGATGTCGAAGAGCCCCGCCGCGGCGCCAATGGAAATAAGAATGCCGAAGGTCACGAGAACCTTGTCCCGGGGCACCAGGTCGAGAATCGTGCTGGCGGCGAAAAACCAGAGAATGTTCACGATCTGGAGGATGGAAGAGCGCTTCATGAAAAAGCTTCCCCGCATCCGCTCGGGCACGATATCCGCCACCCAGCCCCACCAGCAGGCGCTGGAGGCGTTGGCGAAGACCCAGGAGAGCCCCATGGCCGCGATGATGATCACGATGCCCCTGCTCGCGGAGCCTCCCCGGGCTACGTAAAAGGCGACGAAGGCGATAACCGCCGTGAGGGAGCGGTGAACCACGTGGCCGATGATAAACACCGGCTTTTGCCGGCCGATCTTGCCCCAGAGGAAAATTCCGAGAATCTGGAAAACCCCCGTGAGCTGGATTATCGCCACCAGAAGGCCGAGCTGGGCGGAGGTCGCCCCGAGCCAGTTCTGGAAAAAGACGGTGAAAAGGGGCTGGATGGCGCAAACCAGCTGCCATACGATGGAGGCGGCCCCCGAGAGGATGACGATGTCCATGGCCCGGGTAAGCTGGGTTTGCGATAATTGTTTCTGCATACCCCTCAATTGATAGCACTTGGGCGGGGGAATGAAAAGGGGGGTAGACGCGGAAGGCTCTAAGGGGGGCGGAGGCGCCAAGGCCGCAGCGGCGGCCAGGGAGCTCTTGCAGGGGCCGTAAAAAGGTCGTAGTATGGTCATATGGAGACTATTTCCGTTTCTTCGCTAAAAACCCATCTGAGCGCCGAACTCAGGCGCATTGAGGCCGGGGCGGAATTGACCGTGATGGACCATAAACGCCCCGTAGCGCGGCTGGTTCCCGTATCGGAAGTGCCCTGGGTGGCCCGTTCCGCCAGCGCCCGGTACGTACCGGCCCCCTTGCCCCCCCTTATTGGGCGGGTTTCCGACGAACTGCTTGCAGCGGAGCGGGAAGACTCATGGTAGCCTATCTTGACTCCTCGGTAGTCCTCAGGCATATCCTCAACGGCGACATGGCGATCTCCGCCGCCTTTGGGCATGACTCGGTGATCTCGAGCGAGCTTTTGGAGATCGAATGCCGAAGGGTACTGCACCGGTGCCGGCTTCAGGGGGAACTGGACGATGGGGGGCTGTATACGGCCATTACGCGGCTTGAGGCGGTCTTGGCGGGAATTACGCTTTTCGTGATTGACGATGAGGTTAAAAAACTGGCCATGGAGCCCTTCCCCATGGCGATAAAAACCCTGGACGCCCTTCACCTTGCCACGGTCCTGGTCTGGAAACGGCGGAATCCCGGGGAACCCCTGGTTCTGTACTCTACCGACGCCGCCATGAACCGCACCGCTTACGCCCTCGGGGTTTCCTCCGCGCTTCTCGCTTGACCGATTCCGCAGGTATATCCGCCCTTGCAGGGAATCTCTGGCCGGCCGCTCCGGCGCTGGAATCGCGCCCCGGAAGGCGCGTTCTGCGTCCCCCCGGGGCCGTTTCAACAGGCTTTTTTTTTAGTTGAATACCTTTCTGGAACCCGGTTTTTCCGCCGGGGTTTTACCTTCCTTGCAGAGCTCGCACTCGGAGGCGTCCCAGAGGACCGCGGGCTGCCTGAGGGCGGCGTAGAGGGGCCAGGGGAAGGGATCTTCCGCGTCCGCCGGGCGCCGGTCCACCACGCAAATGGAGGCCACCACGACGCCCCCCATCTCGCGGATGCGCTCCGCCGTTTCCAGGGTGGACTTGCCCGTGGTCACCACGTCCTCGGCGATCACGATGCGCTCTCCCGGCTTGATCTCGAAGCCCCGGCGGAGGGTCATGACCCCGTCGTCGTTCCGCTCGGTGAAGAAGGCGGGCACCTTAAGCTGCCTGCCGAGCTCGTAGGCCACCACGATGCCACCCATGGCGGGTCCGATCACCGAGTCTACCGCGAGATTACCCGCGCTTATTTGCGCGAGGATTCGCCCCGCGGGTCCCGCGATGACCTCGGCGGCCCTGTCCGGGTACTGAAGGAGCCGGGCGCACTGAAAGTACTGGGACGAGTGCTTTCCCGAGGAAAGGAGAAAGTGGCCCGTGAGCATGGCCCTGCATTCGGTGAGAATCGAGACGACGTCCGTCATAAAGAACCTCCGGCGGTTTATACGCTTCCGCCAACGCGTAAGTTGGCGCTGAGTATATACCGGAGGTACCCTTTCGGTGAAGCGGGGGGGCTAGAGCTTGATCCAGGTGAGCTCGTGCTTGTTCGCCCCGAGGTGGACCACGGCGCTTCCGGGGACGGCGGCGAAGCGGCGGGTGGTTTCGTGGTCCGCCTCGCCCTGCATCTTGACGGTGCAGACGAAGCGGGAGCACAGGCCCGAGTCGAGCCATTTTTCCACCCATTCCAGGAGCCGCGGGGGGTAGCAGATCACGTCGGAGAACACCCAGTCCTGGGGGCCGAAGTCCGCCGGGGAAAGGGTGAAGGCGTCGTGCTTGAGGAACTTGACGTTGCCCTTGGCCATGAGGGAGGGGTGAAGCTCCGAGCGGTCGATGGCGGTGACCGAGGCGCCGAGGCGGTCGAGCACCCAGGTCCAGCCCCCGGGACAGGCCCCGGCGTCCACGCAGCGGCTTTCAGGCCCCGGGAGTATGGAGGGGGCATCCGCGGCGCCGGCGTCGGTTTGCCCCGCCGCGGCGCCTTCGGCGCCGGCCTTGCGGTGGAGCCAGTCCGCCAGGGTGAGGGCTTCGTAAAGCTTGAGGTAGGCCCGGCTCGGCGGATTCACGTGGTCTTCCTCGAAGTTGGCGTTTCCCGCGGGAAAGGGGCTCGAGGTTTCAGCCGAGGCGAAGAGGGTATGCTCGTCCAGGAGGCTCCACATGCCCATGGGCGCCAGGGGCACCTGCCGGGGGAAGGATTTTGGCTTCAGGTTGACGTAGGGGAGTTTTTCCTTGATGAGCTCCGCCCGGCGGAAGGCCGCCACGGGGTAGTGGGCCCAGTTCCGCTGGATTCCCCGCAGGATGTCGGCGGCCTCTTTTATGGACTCGAAATCGGCGACGAAGGGGCGGGAGAGGCGGTTTTGGTGCCAGTAGGCTTCCGGGGCGGGGCCTTCGCGGTACACGAGGTCGCCGAAGGCGGCGGCGCCGCCGTTTTTTGCCCTGAGAAGCCGTTCGCGGGGGGGGAGGGAGGCGTTAGCGCCGGCTGCGGCGGGATCAAGTCCCAGTTCCGCGTAAAGGTCAGCGATGAAGCCGGGGGCGGCAAGCCAGGCGGTGCCGGGAAGTTCCGTCACCCCCGTTACGCCTCTTGCAGGGCGGCGGTCTCGAATTCGCAGAGCACGTCTATATAGCGCTGATGGGAGCGGATGCCCGGGGAATGGAGGATGGAAAAGCCGATGTCCACGGAACAGGAGTGTTCCTGAACCCACTCGGGGCGGACCATGAGCTCGAATTCCCCGATGCCCGAGCGGCAGGCGGGATGCACGGTCATGAGATATTCCTTGTCCGTGTCGACCTCGAAGGCGTGGGAAAACCGGACCCTGCAGCCCGTCTTGCTCACGTCCTCAAGCACCCCCGGCAATTGGCTCAAACCGTCGATCCTGGCGCGCGCGAAGTCGCGATACCGCGGCATCTGCCTGTTCTCATTACCCATATACCGAGCAGAATCACCCTTTTCCCGGGATTTGTCAAGCGAGAACCTTTGGGGTATACTTCACGTCGAAAGGGGGAATGCCATGAAAACCAGGCTTTCGGCGAGAATTCTCGCGGCGGCGGCGGCGCCTCTCGCGCTTTCGGTCCTTTCCCTCACCACCTGCGACCTTTTTACCTATAAACGCCCCTTTCCCGACGCCTATTACGAGAATAATTTCATAGCGGATATAGGATTTGACGAAAACGTCTGCGTCGACGGACCTGCTACGGTGTGGGTTGACCCCGTGGCGGTCCCTCCCGTCGCGATATATCCCGACATCGACGGAAAGCCCGTTCCGGTCACGGGCAGCTGGGACTTGGCCTACCGGTACGACGAGGGGTGGGAGGGCTTCAATTATATAACCGTTTCGGATACCGCCCCAACCGCCTCCGCTTACGGCGGGGCTACCGGGCTTGACCCGAACGCACCGGTATACCGCGTAGAGGTGGTGAATCTGGTCCAGGGGGGGAATTTCGAGCTCAATGAAGGCGCGCGATTTTCGGGTACAGGCTCCTGGGCCTGGCAACAGACCGCTAACCCGCTATTCGGGTCCGGAAGCCAGAGAATCGATTTGGATACCGGAGAATCGGTAACCTATACGAGCGCCGCCGTAGCCGGTTTAGCGGGTTTCTCGACGAACGCAACCTACAACCTCTTTTTCCGTTACAATTGCAACGCATCCAGTGTAAAAGTCGTTATCGACGCCCTGGACGCATTCCTTACCCTGAATCCGACGGGCTCTTCGGTGAAGGGCGCGGTAAAATACACGATCAATAACGGCTATATCACGGCGCCAGAGGTGGAAGTCCTCCCCATCGACGCTACTTCCGACGTGTCGGGCTTTTTTATAGATAACTTTCGGGTTGGCCGAAAGGGTAACATGGAACTCCGCCTCTATCTAAAAACAAGTGAGACGAATCCGGAAATGGTGCCCGGCACCTATTCCTTCTCGGTGTGGGCGTACCCCGACCCGACCGCGCGCGATTACGATAACCCCTATAAATTGGACATGTTTCGGGTGAAAATGGCCGCGTGCGCCGGAACCACCTTCCTTTCTACCACGACCGCGGTGTACGCCGAGACCCTCGGCTGGCAAAAGCTTACCGCGACGCTCAAGCCCGGCGCTTTGAGCTTTCCGGACGGAACACCCGACCCGGTGCTCGCCCTGATTATTGACCTCAATGAATCCAGGCCCGGAAGCGTGCTTCTCGCCCAACCGGAACTTCGCTTCTATCCCGACGGACTTTAAAAAAAACCCGAACCCCTTGGGGTTCGGGCCATCCTTACCGGTCGAACCGGTCGGAGATCATTCCTTAATCACCATTACCTTTCTGATCTCGTCCATTCCGGGGCCCACGACCCGAATGAAGTAGATGCCCCGTGCCACGGGATTCCCCGCCACGTTGGTACCGTCCCAGAAGTAGGAATAGGTTCCTCCTCCCTTCAGTCCCCGCTCCAGCACCCGCACGACGTTTCCGTCCAGGGTGAATACCTGGATTACCAGGTTACCGGCCTTGGGCAGTTCGACCTGCACGATGGTCTTTTCGCGTTTGCCCGAATCGATCACGTTATTGAGGATCGTCACGCCGCCGCGCTGGGCCTTGGTCTCGGAGATCGAGAAGCTCCACGGCGCGATGGAGGTAATGTCCGATTCGTCGCTGAGTCTTGCGCAGAAGAGGCCTTCATATTGCATGAGCAGCTCGACCTTGGCGCCCGGCCGTACCTCCGGGTCCGATTCGGGTATGAGGAAGTTGCGGAGGAGCCGCGTGGTGCCCGCGTCGGTTATAAGAATCGGGCTAAGGTTTCGGGCCTCCTGGTTTCCCGATTGGTTAAAGCCCGAAAGCACCGAGGGCAGCCAGAGCCTGAGCGAGAGGCCGGTCGCGTCGTTAAAGGTCTTGGGCATGGTTTCGACGGCGGGGTTAACGTCGTAGAACAGCGACAGCGCGCCTGGGGCGGTCGGGAGACTAATCCGGGTCGCGATGGTTATGTCCTTGTCCAATAGGCGGCCGGAGCCGTCGAAGTCGCCGGAGCGGAGCGCGCCCGATGATCCGCCGAGCAAACCGGGCTGGTTTACCCCGTCGGAGCCGTAGAGAATTCCCGCAAGGCCTATGCCTATGTCGGTAAGTCGATGCGTATCTCCTACCACGGCCGAATTCCCGAGTTCGTCCACGAAATACGAGGTTTCATAGTCGATTCCCGTATCCGGGTCAGTGATTATTGTGCCAGTTCCCGCGACCTCTATACCGCTCGCCGGGTTGACGAGATCGGCTGCAGCCACGGCTTGGTCCAGTCGGTAAAGGAGCGCCCGGTTCCCCGCGGAAACCGTTGGCGTGCCCGTTAGGGTCACGGGCGTGCCCGAGAGGGTTACGGTGAGTCCCGTGGCCACGTCGGCGGGGTCCGCGATCGAGAGGCGCTTCGAAAAGAGCACGTACAGGTCGTTACGGTTCGCGCCCGCCAAGCTTAAGGTCATGCGGGGCGGGGTGCGGTCCACGCAGGCGATCCGCGAGAAGGGGCTTAAAAGGTTTCCCGCGAGGTCGGTCACGTAACCCGTTACCGCGGGCGAGTCCGCATTGTAGGAAACCGTTATGGAGCTGCCCGCCAACTGGGTGCCCGAGCCGCCCATGCCCGTCCAGAAGAGCCGGAAATAGGGGTCGCCCGCAACGTTTTGGTTGGCGACGGGCGCGAGCAGGTTGGTAGTTACGTTGGTACTGAACGTGTCCGGGGGTATCGCCATGGCAACATTATTGTTAAAGACCCTGAAGGCGCCCACGGCGGCGTTCAGCGAGCTTTCGCGGATGCCTCCCCGGGTGCTTACCGTACCGGCCGCGTTCAACGGCCGGGCGCCGCCGAAGGATTCAGGCGCCGTCGCCGAGGCTTGTCCGTAAATCGGCCTGCCTACGTCCGAGGAGGGATACCATCCGTTTCTGGAATACCAGGCATGGGGGTCCGCCGCGGTATAGGCCACGGCGTTATCGAAAAAGTGCATTTCAAGCTTATCGATGAGACCGCCGCTCGAGTCGGGTACCGCCTCGTAGGCGGCGATCGGGTCGCTCCACGCGTCGCCCGCCATGCGGAGGGCGGCGGGCGCGGGGCCGACGGTGTCCCAACTACCGTAAAAGGAAACTCCCGTCGGATTGGTGGAATCGGAGGTGGAAACCGTTACGATCGCCCTCGGATAGGTGGCCGAACCGAAACTTTCAATGCCATTCGTCGCCGCGGATGTATCTGCGATGGCCAGCGAGGCGGAGGAGTCGGTTACCGCGCCGGTCGGCGTAACGGCTCCCGCGATATAGCCGGGCCAGTACCATCGGTAGTCCGTCGCCCCGAGGCCCGCCGCGTCTTGGGCAAAACCGGCTATGGATACGCGGATTCGGTGCGTCTGCGCCCCGTAGGATCCGGTACCGTCCCGCGAGAAGAACCGGTAGAGAGCGTGAACGTCCGAGCTCGCGGCGCCCGCGTTGGTGCCGTAGGCGCGTTCTCCCGCGCTGAGGCTGCCGGAGGCTATGGCGCCGAATCCCGCGACGTCGAGTCCGGGCCCGGAGGCGGTAATCGCGCCCTCGCCGGCCATGGCTCTCACGTTCACGTCGGAGTCTGCCACGTTCGGTATCGTCACCTGTTCGGACCATTGGAATTCAATGAAGTTATGCGAGTCATACGGCCTTTGCGCGGCGTTGTCGTCGGCGTAGTCGTGGGTTTCCTGGCCGGTAAAAACCGCGACCAAAACCGGGGCACAGCGGTCGGCCACCGCGGTATAGGTCGCCCCGGCGGCAGCGTTGCTCGCCGCGACGGAGGGCGTGGCGGAGTAGTAATGCCCGATCCTGTTCTTACGCGCGTCCCGGAGGGTCTGATAGAGCCCGCCGAGGGCTTTCGGGAGGTTAACGTAGGGGATGGCGGAGCGATGGCTCGCGGCGGTCGCGCCGCGGCCCCGGTCGGTGCTCTGGGCGTCGCCCGCAGAAATACCGGTCGCGTCGGTATTCCACGTATCGGCGGAGGTTTGCAGGTAGAAAACGGTTAGGTCGCCGGCTCCGTCCGTGGTGGTCGCACAGTCCCTGTCGGTGAAGGAACCGGTGAATGACGCGAGGGCGCCGCCGTCCCAGTAGCGGATATTCGCCAGCGCGGCGCTTATCTCGTTATTCGTGTTCTCTATCGCCTCGCTCGCCTCCACGCGGATCACGTTGTCGTACACCGTATATGTTCCAGCCTGCACGATCGTCGGCCGGGTGAAATCGACGCCCGAGTTGCCCGCTCCGGAACAGCCTTCCGCCGCAGCAAGCCACGCGAAAGAGCCTGAAGGAGACGCTGTCAGGTTCACGGTTACCGTGCAATTGTCTATGGTCGCGTTATATGCTTCCGCGAAGGAATCGGTCGCGTTGGCGTTGTCGGGGATCGACAGGGTCCATGCTCCGCTTGCGTTGAGGTCAACGCCGTTATCGTAGAAGTTACCCTCCGGGGCGAGGGTCGTTCCCGCGAGATCGCCCAAGGCTCCGGTATAGGTCGCGGGGAACGCGGACGCGTCGGGGTACGCCGCCGCGAGCGCGGCGAGGGAAGGCGGGTTAACGATGGCCGCCGTCCTCTGCGCGTTGATATAGGCGTACAAATTGCCGACTCCGGTCGCCGCGTCCGCGTACATGGTCGCGGGATTCCCGTTCAGGAGGACTATGTCCCCTCCCGTCGCGAGTGAGGGTATGGTTGCCGTGGCGGCGAAGCTTACCGTGCCGTTATAGAGCGCGGCGGAACCAGCCACGTTTATGCCCGAAGAGAAGGTTATCGCCTTACCGGTTGCGGCGATATGGAGGTCTCCATTGAAGGAAATGACGTTGTCGGCGCCGTTTCTTCCGAAAGCCATCGTCCCGGTAGTGCCGTAAAGGTACACGTCGGTCGCGAAGGTGATCGTTCCCCCGTTGGTTATAACGCCGCCCGCCAGCTGGTTCAGCCCCGTACCGTTTTGAGAGAAATTTCCGGCGGTAAGGGTTATATCGGCGTCTTCCGCGGTGAGGAAGAGGTCGGAGTTGGTGATAGAGACGGCGCCCGCCGAACTTACCGCCCCATTAAAGGTGAGTCGCCGTCCCGAAAAGGACAGACCGCCGGTATTTACCGTTCGGTTGAAGACGGTGAGGCCCGTCGTTACGTTCGCGGCGGATTGTGCGAAGTCCGTTACGAAGACCTGCCCGTTAAGGGTAACGGCGTTTCCGTTCAGGATATTTAAGGCGGAGGGCATATGGGTTCCCGCGTTTCCTCCGATTCGTGCGTTTCCGTCGCCGATTGAGGTTCCGAACGAAATATTCCCGTTCGTTCCCGCGTTAAGGTTGAGATCGTACGCGCCATCGGCAGTTTCATTTACGGTAGCCGTGTTTTGGAAAGATATGTCGGCGCCGGCCGTCGAACCGCCCGTGGTATCGAGCGTAACCGCGTTCGTTAGGGTTATGGGCCCGGCTAAGGCGATTTGATCTGACGTCGTCACTATTTCCGCCCCGAGAAGGATAGTCCCCGTTGTGACATCCTGGGTAAACGCGCCGTCGAGGGCGCAATCGGCCGTGTCCGGCAGAAGCAGCGTCCCTGTATTGGAAATGCGCATGATTCCGCTGCCCGTCGTGGTAACCGGCAGGTAAAAGGCGAAGTTCCGCCCGTTGAGGTCAATGCCCGCCGCGTCATTGGTATTCACGAGGCGGTTGAAAACGGTCGTTCCGGTCGTTGCGTTCGAGGATGTTTGGGCGATCGACGCGGCGTAGACTTGGCCGTTGAAGGTTACGGCGTTTGCGTTTTCGATGCTGAGCGCGCCGATCCTTCCTGCGCCGGCGGCTCCGCCGATCCTCGCGCTCGCGTCGGCGTTGGTCGCGCCGAAGGTAATATCGCCGCTTCCTCCCGCGTTCAGGAGAAGATCGTATGGTCCAGGGGCCATCGCGTCGGAGACGGTAGCCGCGTCGGCGAAGTTTATATCGTTACCGGTGGCCCCCGTATACACACGCACGTTACCCGTTAGTTCCACGGGCGTGTTGAAATCGACCGTATCGTTTGAGGTGGCGATGTCTCCCGCGATCTGGACCGAACCCGTGCCCGATTCCGTGAAGGACCCGTCTAGGACAAGGTCGGCGGTCGCCGTATCGGTAAGGCTTGTCGCGTCATAGATGGACAAAACCCCAGAATGGGTAATATTGACAGCCCCTCCGTTTGCGGTTGAGATTCCCTCTTGGAAACTAACATCTCCAGAGCTAGTAATCGTCAAATTTTGGAAGGCTTTCTCCGTCGCGCGCGCACCGGCGGGATCTCCACCCACGTTTCCAGTGAATAGAATCGTTCCCGTTCCCGTATCGATTTCGAGACTGTTGGTTCCTGCCGCGATTCCGCCTGCGTCGTCCTCGTCGAGGGTCGATGCGAATGTGATGTCTCCGTTTCCGGTATTGATGGAAATGGAATTCCCTACCGTCGGGCGCAGCCTGACTGCCTGATTGTAAACGATATTGTCGCCATTCGTATCTATATCGTGCGTTAGGTATATAGTACCCCCGCCTCCGTAAATATCGGTGATAATCGGACCGGTAACGCTTACCGTACCCAGATAAATCGCCCCTCCGACTCCCGTGAGCCATACGCCTTGCGGGGCCCTGCCCGTTACGTCGACCCTTGTCGTCGGTGAAACGTTTATCTCTATGGGCAGGGTCGGTGTGCTCGGAAGTGTCCCTGCCCCGATGCGAGTGCCGTTCGCTGCGTCGGTCGTTAGCGTGATTTGACCCGTCGACGAAATATGGCCGAATCCGCTTGCCTGGGCTGCCTCGATTCGTAAATAGGAATTTAGATTGACGGTCGAGTCAGCGTTATCGATGGCAGGGGCAGTTACTGCATTGTCGAGCGCGATGTAACCCGTCGCCGCGTCGCTATTCGCGGTTATGGGTACTCCTCCACCGGTGTTGGCGCCCGAGAAGTCGGCGGTACGGAACGTGATCGCGCCGGATTGAACCATCGATTCGCCGATGATGAGCGTTCCGATTATCGCTCCTGCCGTTAAGCTCGCGATTTCGCTATCGTCAAGATTCCAATGGGCCGCGTTACCCGAGTCGAAACCGACGTTCATGAGAGTCGATGCCGTCGCCGTATAAAGATTGAGCGTATTGGTTCCCAGATTCCAGCTTCCAAAGGTTGCGCCCAACGGATTGAGATCGATATCGCTCGCGCGTATGGTGAGGTTGTAGCTTGCGGTGGATGAATCGACGTTGCCATACACGTTCACGTTAGTATTCGAGAATAAGGTGGTCGCCGCGGAAGTCGTTATCGCCCTCGGTGTGGCGACAGTTCCTGCCTGCCAGGTTTGAGCTCCCGTCGTCCGGTACCATGAGCCGAGAAGGTTTACCCCTCCGGTCGTCGCCGCCGTTACCGAAACGGAGACGGCTCCGGCTGAGGTCCCTACTGCGCCAACGTCATCCAGGCTTACCGTATTCCCCGTGATAGTCAATCCAGAAAGGGGTACCGAGACGCCGATAGGGTCATTGAGCGTAACCGCGCTCGCGTTTCCGGTTATCGTTAAGGTATTCGCGTTGGCCGCTTCGTCATTTATAGCGTTAAACGTAAGCGTATTGGCGGCATTTCCCGTCGTCTGGACGATCGTGGCATTCTCTTGCAGGATAACGGGTCTCGTTACGGTCAAATTAGCCGTGGATTGCGTGATTATATTGCCCGTTCCCGAGGGATAATTTAGATAAACCGTTCCCGCAGGCGAAAGCGTGATATTCCCCGTGCCAGTGCTTATCGGCCCGGAAAGAACGAGATCTCCTGCTTGGGTAGTTATGCTGACAAGGTCGTCGCTGGTCGTGACGGCTCCGTACGTTAGGGCCCCGAGAGTCAGGTTGTTGATACCATCTAGATAAACCGCACCGCCGGCGTTGATTTCAACATCGTCTTGATTGGCGACGAATTGAACCCTGTTGGCCGCCGTCCCGACGGGTCCCGCGGTAGCGATCGTGATTTTCCCCGTAGTTGCGAGTTCGGCAACCGTTGCGCTGGTCGTCTGCGTTACGAGGATTCCAGTGGCGCCCGCATTGAGATTGATCGCCCCTGCGCCGCCTGTTGCAAGCGCGGCGGAAGGCGTCCCTCCCGTATCGTCGTCTAGCGCGATCGAACCGGTAGTATTGAAGCTTTGCGCGGCGGCGGCGCTTGTCCCGTGCGCCTGCGCCGTTTGAATCGAGATATTTCCGGATTGTTGGTTTGGCGCTAAGGCTTTTCCCACGGTGATGCTTACGGCGTTCCGTATAGCCTGCCATTCCGCGTCGCTGATTTGCATCGTGCCGGTTCCGGCGAAACCGACGTCGATCGTTTCGGCGCCGGTTCGGGTATAGATGAAGAGGTTGCCGGTGGTGTTTAAATTGATCGTTGCCGTATCGATTTGAAGATCGTTGGCGTTCATTACTATATTCGTCGTGCTGCTTATCGTTCCCAAGGCAATAATGGTACCGCCCGTCGTGCATGATAGCGTTATATTTGACGATCCACCTGCCGTAACAGCGTTCGTAGTGAGATTTGCGTTGTCGCTGGAAAGCGTGATTGCTCCTGAAGCGGTGGTGACGGTCGTGAAGGAGACGGCGCCGCCGCCTGATTGGTCGAAGGTGATGGAGCCTGTCCCGGTGGTGAGGGAATTGACGGCGACCGCGGCAACGTTCGTGTTATTGATATCGATGTTTCCGCCCGTCGAGTCGGCGGTAACGGTAGTCGCGGCGAGGTTGAGCGCGGTCGCGTTACCGATGCCTGAGACGGCATTGAGGTCGACCGTGGTGGCGGTGACGGTACCCGCGCCGTTGAGACGGAGTTGACCTGAACCTGGTCTCCGGCTGCGGTGACCGTGCCGGTAAGCACGACGGAACCCGCGGTCGTGGTGGTGAGGGTTACGTTATTCGCCCCGCCCGCGGTAACGGCGGTAGCGACGGTGAGGTTGTTTCCTGCGTCAGTGAGAATTACCGCTCCGTCCGCGGTGGTGACGGTCGTGAAGGAGACGGCGCCACCGCCTGATTGGTCGAAGGTGATGGAGCCTGTCCCGGTGGTGAGGGAATTGACGGCGACCGCGGCAGCGTTCGTGTTATTGATATCGATGTTTCCGCCCGTCGAGTCGGCGGTAACGGTAGTCGCGGCGAGGTTGAGCGCGGTCGCGTTACCGATGCCTGAGACGGCATTGAGGTCGACCGTGGTTTGTAGATGCCGTAAGTGTAAGTATTCCTGTAATAGAAAAACGTATGGCGCCTGCAGCAAGTGTTACTGTAGCAGCAGTAATTGTAGAATTACTTCCTGAAGATATTTGCCCTCCGGAAATATTCAATGTCCCGAGCGCTGTAAACCCTGTAGTTTGGAGATCCGTTCCCAATCCGCTTACAGTAATGTTCTGATAATTAATGCCCCAAAGAGGAGATACGGGGCCTCCTCCCAAATACTCGACGACGCTTGTCCCGCCGTTGACGACGCTGCCGGCCGCCAGGGTTGAAGTATCGGAGAACTGTACGGTACCGTTATTCGTGAAGGCTCCCACGACGGTAACGGCGTCGCCGGAGAGATTGAGGGTAGCCGGGGCGCCGACAGTGAGGGCCTGGTAAGTTCCACCCCAGATATCGGTGCACGTACCGGTCGTATACTCGACGACGCTTGTCCCGCCGTTGACGACGCTGCCGGCCGCCAGGGTTGAAGTATCGGAGAACTGTACGGTACCGTTATTCGTGAAGGTCCCCGCGACGGTAACGGCGTCGCCGGAGAGATTGAGGGTTCCGTTGATAACGGTAAGCGTATTTGTTGTAAGATTTCCCCCCAACGTGATATTTGCTGCAGGGTCATTAATCGTCAGTGTTGCCAGTGTAGCAGGGAGATTAATAAAAGTGATCGTAAAACCACCAATAGTCGCCGTATCTAGCCCGTCCGGATACCCGTTCAGTCCGTCATCCGCGGAAGCGAGGGCAGGAGTCCAGTTCGCGGGGTTCGTCCATGATCCGTCACCTCCGCCCCCGTTCCAGGTGAAATCGTCCCCCCACGCCCCCATCCCGAAGGCCATGACTGCCCCAACGAGTATATATCGAAGAAAACGAGTGTTTTTCATGTGCCGGAACTCCTGTCTACCATTATATGCCCCAAAATCCCCTAAAACCAAATTCGCGTGCTATATCGGGGAAAAAGGGTATATTCCGTTTCAAGTTTCGGCAGAAATGAGGCGGCGGTTAAGGTGAATGACCTCGGGGCTTGTCGCTTACGGGATGGGCGCAATCCGGTACGCGGTGCTCCGGCCCCCGGCCTCGCCTTTTTCGAGGAGTCCCGACGCCAGGAGGGCCGCAATGTCGCGCCCCGCGGTGTCCTGGGAGCATTTCGCCAGGCTTGCCCACTTGGAGCTCGTCATGTTCCCCTCGAAGCCGTCGAGCATGTGCTCCAGCATGTTTCTTTGTCGTTCATTGAGCATACACCGGTTCGCCCGCTCCCAGAAAATTGAACGCTCCCGAACCGACTTCAAGGCGTCTTCCGCCTGCGCAATCGCCGCGGAAAGCCGCTCCACGTACCAAACCAGCCATTCCGTGAGGTTTCCCCTCCCTTTTTGGGTTTCTTCCAGGAGTCGGTAGTAGTTTTTCCGGTCTTTTCGGATCTGGGCAGACATGCTGTAAGAGCGCGCCTCCCCCGGTTCTCCCCTGGCGAGGGCCATATCGGCGATCGCCCGGGCAATTCGGCCGTTTCCGTCCTCAAAGGGATGGATCGTCACGAAACGGAAATGGGCGAGGGCGCTGGTGATAACGGGGTCGTTCCGCGGGTCCCGGCTTTCAAACCACGCGAGAAAGGATTCAATTTCAGCGGGTATCCGCTCTGCCGGCGGCGCCTCGAAGTGTATTTTTTCCCGCCCCATGGATCCCGAAATGACGCGCATCCGGCCCTCGCGGTCATCCCTCCATTCCCCGGTCCGGATGCGGTTAATCCCCGACCTTCCCTCGGGGAACAGAAGCCGGTGCCATCGAAAAAGGCGTTCCTCCGTCAGGGCCTCCTCGGGGTTGGCTGCCGCGTCGAGGGTCATTTCGACTACCCCGTCCACGTACCGGTCCGCGGGCAGGAGGGCGCCTATATCAAGTCCCAGGTGCCGGGCCACCGATGACCGCACGTCCTCACGCCCGTAGTATTCGCCCTCGATCTCCCCGGAGGCCTGAATTTCCGCGGTTACCGCCTCCAGGGCGGATTCCCTGGTTTTTTCCAGGCCGTAGAGCTCGAGCTGAGCCGAAAGCCGTCCCCGGGCCACCCGGATTCTGCGCAGCGGCTCCGCGATCTCCCCGTCATCCCAGGTAAAATGTGTCCATTTGTCCTGTTCCCAGATATAAGCCATGGGAGCAGTATACGCCGGCTGCGGAGAATATTCCAGTATTCTCCGCATAATCTGCGGAGAATAACCCTCTTAATCTCCGCATCCGCCCCTGCTTAGTAGACGATGGCGTCCAGTCCGCCGTCCGCATCCGGGTCTCCGGCTACGCGGATCATGATCTCGTTCGGCAGGCAGGCGCTCCATTCCCCCTTTCGGGAGATTCCCGGGGCGGCAACGCAGGTTTGGTTGGGGCAGGGGGATTCGATGATGTGGGCTTCGCCGTCGTGAATCTCCACCAAGGTTTCTCCCAGGGGGCCTTTCACGCTGACGGTGCGGTCGGTGTCTAGGCCGTATACCCACCTTCCCCCGGGAGCCTCGATCTCCAGGTGAACCGAGGCCGCGCGGCCTCCGTAGACCGCGAAACCCGCCGCGGCTGCGGCCGCGGCGGCAAGGACGATGATGGGAACGTCAAAAACCTTAAGGCCGAAAGAGGGTCTCCTCATTGGGTCACATTGTAGATCCGGCTGCCCGGGGGAACTGACTCGGTTATCCAGGTGTTGCCCCCGATCACCGACCCTTCCCCTATGACCGTTTCTCCCCCGAGAATCGTCGCCCCCGCGTAGATCGTCACCCCGTTCTCGATCGTGGGATGCCTTTTCTTGTCCGCCATGACCTTTTTGACGCTCAGGGCGCCCAGGGTCACGCCCTGGTATATCTTCACCCTTGACCCGATCACGCAGGTTTCCCCGATGACCACCCCGGTCCCGTGATCGATAAAGCATTCCTCCCCGATAGAGGCCCCGGGGTGAATATCGATGCCCGTGCGGCCGTGAATGTACTCGCTCATGATCCTGGGGATGATGGGGACCCCCTTTTTATGGAGGAAATGGGCGATGCGGTGCACCAGCAGGGCCGAGAGGCCGGGGTAGGAGAGGAGCACCTCCTCGGCGCTTCTTGCCGCGGGGTCGCCCTCCAGGGCTGCCTTCGCGTCGGAGAACAGTATCCTGCGGATTTCTGGAATCTCCTCGATCAGGGCAAGCACGATCTGTTCGGCGTACTTGTAGCAGCCCGTTCCCTCACGGTTGGCGATCATGCAGATATAGGTGATCGACTTCGTCACCTCGATCGAGAGGTTTCTCACGACCCGGTGAACCCTCTCCCCGGTGGCGAAGCGCAGGGTATGCCGGTCAAGGTTGAAATCTTCCCTAAATCCGGGAAAGATGATGTTCTCGAGGTCTTCCAGGACGGAGACGACGCTTTCCCGGTTCGGGAAATTCTGCACGTCCGCGAGGTTGATGCCTCCCTGGCTGTCGTAACTGTCGAGGATTCTCTCGATGCTCTCGTCAAGGCTGCTCATGGTTAAGTCCTTTGCGTTCCTTCCGGGCCATTACGGCGCGGTTTATAATGCCCGCGGCTCCTCGGGCGAAAAATGCTTCCAGATAGTCGCGGTTTTCCATCATCCGCCTGTAACCGAAGCGAATTTGCTCTTCCGGGCGGGCGAAGTCGAAGACCCCCCGGTCGTTGTCCATATTGACGGAGGCGGTGGGCACGTCTGCGGGTTCGGGCTTTCTCCCGTTCACCGCGCAGTCCAGGGACCGCATCACCACGTCGAAGGAGGTTCGCAGGGTATCCTTGCCTACCTCGGAGAAGTTACCGAGATACACCGCCAGCACGTTTCGTATCCCCCGGGCCCTGGGTATCCACACGGGGGTATTGTGGCACAGGTATCCGTCCGCCAACAGCATGCCGTCTACCCTAAAGGGGGAAAAAACCCCCGGAAAGGAGCTTGAGGCCCGTATGGCGTCCGCTATGAGCCCCCTGGCGGGGACTACTTCGCTTCCGTTGGTCAGGTCCGTGGCGTTGCACGCGAAGGGAATCGCGGTTTCTTCAAAGCTTTTCCCCTTGGTGAGCTCCACGAGAAGCTTATAAAGCTTCGCCCCGGAGTCGATTCCGTCTTCCCCAAAGAGATTCCGGATGCCGTGCCCGATCCGGTAGAGCCTGCTGAAGGGCATCCAGGGCATAAAGTCGTCTCCCTCGGAAAGACATCGGGTCACGTCGAAGGAATCGCCGAACCACTCCTTCATGGCGGCAACGGACATGCCTGAGGCATAGAGCCCACCCACAATGGCTCCCATGGAGCATCCGGCAATCATGTCGGGCCGGGGGGAGCCGATTTCTTCCAGCGCCTGGAGGGCCCCTATGTGCGCGAGCCCCCGGGCGCCTCCGCCCGAAAGTACGAGTGCCCATTTCATGCTATCAATATAGCCATAGCCCGGCGGTTGTACCAGAGCAAAAAAAACGTTCCGCGAGGCTTATGTGTCCCTTGACAAAACGGAGGGGGTCTGTTATTTTAGGCGAGCATCTTCGAGAGCCGTCGCGCTCCGTGTTATGCTCCTGTAGCTCAGTCGGCAGAGCGCAACCATGGTAAGGTTGAGGTCAGCGGTTCGATCCCGCTCGGGAGCTCTATAATCCTTGAAGCCCGCCTGGCGCGCGCTTACGGGTTTTCCACTATATAAGGGGAACGTTATGGCCAAGAAAACAGCGGTTGAACTCATCGCGCTCCAGTGCAGCGAATGCAAGCGCAAGAATTATACCACTAAGAAGAACCGGAAGAACATGCAGGGCAAGCTTGAACTCAACAAGTACTGTCCTTTTGACCGAAAGCATACGCTTCACAAGGAAACCAAGGTCAAGTAATCCGTTCTTGAACGAAGCTTCCGGCTGCGCCGGAAGCTCTTTGGTCTTTATGGGCCGTGTGCCCGTCGCGAGGCCCTTTGGGTTTCGCGGGGATAGTCAAGGGGTTTCTGGTCAGGAGACTTCTTGATTCTCCTAGGTCAGTAGCTCTAATGGTAGAGCGTCGGTCTCCAAAACCGAATGTTGCGGGTTCGAGTCCTGCCTGGCCTGTATATCGCGGCGCTGTCCCGGTGACGATCCGCGATTTCGAAATCTGTCAATGAATGGGGATAGTCATGTCGAAAATCGTCCAATTTTTCAAGGAAAGCGTCGCCGAGCTCCGCAAGGTTGTATGGCCGACCCGCGATGACGTGATTTCTTCCGTTAAGGTCGTTGCCGTATCCACCGTTATCATCGCTGCCGTTCTCGGGGTTCTCGACGCCGTTCTCGTCGCCGGGATCAATCTCGTTTTCTAGGCGGAGCCGATGGCAAAAGGCTGGTACATCCTTCATACCTATTCCGGGTATGAGAACAAGATCGAAAAGACCATTCGTTCCCTCATCGACACCGGCGATATTTCCGCCGAGGTGGTTACCGATATCAAGGTGCCCGTGGAGGAAGTAGTCGAGATCAAGGACGGGAAGAAGCGGAACGTCACGAAGAAGTTCCTTCCCGGCTATATTCTCATCGAGATGGACCTGCCCGATCTGGGGTGGAAGATAACCTGCTCCGCGATCCGCAAGATACAGGGCGTTACCGGTTTCGTCGGTACCCCGGGCAACATGAAGCCCCAGCCCATCAGCCAGGACGAGGCCAAGTCCATCCTTCAGAAGACCGGCGAGATCAAGGGCGAGAAGGCTCCCCGGGTCAAGCAGAACTTCGCGGTGGGCGAGACGGTCAAGATTATCGACGGTCCCTTCGATTCGTTCACGGGTGCCATTGAGGAAGTCAACCTGGAGCGCAACAAGCTGCGCGTCATGGTAGGCATTTTCGGCCGGGCTACTCCGGTCGAAGTGGATCTCTTACAGGTAGAAAAGATCTAGCGTGTCAGACAGGGCGTTTTGCCGGAATGGCGAAACGCTTTTTGTTCTTACATATGGGAGAGGTTGAAAACCGGAGGTTTTCAACTTGGAGAATCCGTGGCTTCGCCCCGAATTCTCCAGGCTGAGTATTCGGTTGGATCAAATCCGAACGTCGTTCGGGGGCCTCGTTAACACCACATAGGAGAAATCTATGGCAAAGAAAAAGATCACAGCCATGATCAAGCTTCAGTGCCCGGCTGGAAAGGCAACCCCTGCCCCTCCCGTCGGTCCCGCGCTTGGTCCCCACGGCGTGAGCGCGCCCCAGTTCGTCACCCAGTTCAACGACAAGACGAAGGGCATGGAACCCGGGCTCATCATCCCGGTCGTCATCACCGTCTATTCGGACAAGACCTTCACCTTCATCCTGAAGACCCCGCCCGCGTCGGTCCTCATCAAGAAGGCCTGCAATATCCAGAAGGGTTCCGCGAAGCCCCATACGGACAAGGTCGCGGTACTGTCCAAGGCCAAGCTCGAGGAAATCGCGAAGACCAAGATGCCCGACATCAACGCGAACGACATCGAGGCCGCGAAAAATATCATCGCCGGTACTGCCCGCAGTATGGGCGTAGAGGTGGAGCGATAACATGAAGCACGGAAAGAAATATCGCGAGGCCCTCGCCAAATACGACACCGCCGCCGTTTATGCCCTTCCCAAGGCCATCGATCTCGTGAAGGAGCTCAAGTTCGCCAAGTTCGACGAAACCGTCGAGATTCACGTGAACCTCAAGCTCGGCAAGAGCCAGACCGTCCGCGACACCGTCGTTCTTCCCCACCAGTTCAGGGGCGAGAAGAAGGTGCTGGTATTCTGCAAGGAAGACCGCGTCCAGGAAGCCCTTTCCGCCGGAGCCGCCTTCGCGGGCGCCGACGAGTACATCGAGAAGGTGAAGGGCGGCTGGCTCGACTTCGACATCGCCGTGGCTACCCCGGACATGATGAAGGACGTCGGACGCCTCGGTATGGTGCTCGGCCGCAAGGGCCTTATGCCCAATCCCAAGACCGGTACCGTCACCAACGACATCGTCGCCGCCATCAACGAGCTCAAGAAGGGCCGCGTTGAGTTCCGCGCCGACAAGACCGGCGTCATTCACCTCGCGGTGGGCAAGGTTTCCATGGACGGCGCGAAAATCGTCGAGAACATCGAAGCCTTCCTCGTGGAGATGAACCGCAAGAAGCCTTCCGACGCCAAGATGGACTTCGTTCAGTCCGTTTCCGTGAGCTCCACCATGGGCCCCGGCGTCTGGGTGGACTACAAGGTAGGAGAGTAAACCATGGCTATCAAGGCAAAGAAACTCCAGCCCGCCAAGACCCAGGCCATCGCCGACGTGAAGGACCTGATCGGCGGCGTGAACGACTACATCTTCACCGAATACCGCGGCCTCACCGTGGAGCAGATCACCGCCCTCCGCGGCCAGCTCCGCGCCAAGGGAGCGACCTACAAGGTAGTGAAGAACAACTTCGCCCGCATCGCGTTCGAGCAGCTCGAGAAGGCGGACGTTTCCAACTATCTCGTGGGCCCCACCGCGGTCGCCCTGGCTTCCACGGAGGCCAACTCCATCGCCAAGGTCCTTTTCGACTTCGCGAAGGAGACCCCCGCCCTGGTGATAAAGGGCGCCCTGATCGACGGCGAGATCTACGATGCCGCCAAGATCGAGGCGTTCTCCAAGCTCCCGGGCAAGCTCGAGCTCATCTCGATGCTCATGTCCGCCATGCAGGCGACCACGTCCAAGCTGGCGCGCACCCTGCAGGCAGTGGCCGACAAGAAGGCCGAAGCGTAAGAAGTCATGGCCCAGGCTTCAAGGACTGGCGGACGCGAAGCGGACGTCAGGACCGAGCTGTCGTCCTGGACATGCGATAAATAGCCGGATGCCGCCAGTATGGACGGCGGCCGGCAACGCAGCCCCTTATGGGCCAGCGTGAAAGAACACCTTTTTAGGAGAAGATAATATGGCAGCGCTTACCAACGAACAGATTCTGGACGCGATCGCGGAGATGACCGTCCTCGAGGTTTCCGAGCTCGTAAAGGCTATGGAAGAGAAATTCGGCGTGACCGCCGCGGCCCCCGTCGCCGTGATGGCCGGCGGAGCCGCCGCTCCCGCCGCCGAAGAGCAGACCGAATTCAACGTGACCCTCAAGGGCCTTTCCGCCGACGACAAGAAGATCGCCGTCATCAAGGAAGTGCGCACCGTTACCGGTCTCGGCCTGAAGGAAGCGAAGGACCTCGTCGAGGGCGCCCCGAAGCTCCTCAAGGAAGCCGTTTCCAAGGAAGAGGCCGCCAAGATCAAGGACGCGATCACCGCTGCCGGCGGTATCGTCGAGATTGCCTGATCTTGACAGCGGAATCCGCCCCCTTACCGGGGCGGGTTCCCTATTTCTTATTTGATTTTTCCCGCAAGGTTCCGGCGGTTTTCCGCGGGGGCCTTTTTGTAGTCTATGGATGTTTTGAAGCATTTGCGCGTTAGGTGTAAAATGATCAGGATATCTCAAGTTTTCTGTCATTAGGGGGTATGGGATGTTCGCAAGAAACCAGGCGATCAACCGTCAGTATATCGGCAAAAATATCCGCAATTTCATGGATTTGCCCGACCTCATCGATATTCAGCTGTCGTCTTATGAGAAATTCCTGCAGCGAAACAAGGCCGAGTCGAGGGACTCCTCCGAGGAAGTTGGCCTTGAGGACGTTTTCCGCACCACCTTCCCCATTGAAAGCCCCAACGGTGACATGCTCCTCGAGTACGAGTTTTATGAGCTCGACGAAGAAAATATCAAATTTTCCGAACTTGAATGCAAGCAGAAGGGTTTGACCTATTCGGTGCCGCTTAAGGCCCGGATCAACCTGATCTTTCAGCAGACCGGCGAAATCCGTCAGAAAGACATATACATGGGCGACATTCCGCTCATGACCGACCGCGGAACCTTCATCATCAACGGCGCCGAGCGCGTCGTGGTGTCCCAGATACACCGTTCTCCCGGCGTCATCTTCTCCCACGAGAAGGGCGTCTACTCAAGCCGCATCATTCCCTACCGGGGAAGCTGGCTCGAGTTCGAGATCGACCAGAAAAAAGAGCTCGTCTACGCCAAGATCGACAGGAAGAAGAGAATTCTCGGAACCCTGTTCCTCCGCGCCCTGGGCTACGAAACCCGCGAGGACATCATCCGCTGTTTCTACAAGACCGAAACCGTGAAGGTCTCCGACAGCCGCTCCAAGCAGGACAAGCTCGTGGGCCGGGTTTTGGCCTCGGCGGTCTACATCGCCGGAGAGGACGGGGAGCAGAAGAAGCTCTACAAGGCCGGCGAGAAGCTTCATCCCCACAACCTCGACGAGCTGGTGATGAACAAGGTAGCCTCCCTGGAGCTCATCGACTTCGAGGCCGAGGGGTCCCTTAATTCTCCCATGGTCATCAACTGCTTCGAGCGCGAGGAAATCCGCTTCTCCGGCCGCGACGCCGAGAGCGACGAGCCCACGAAGGAAGACGCCCTTTCGGCGGTTTACTCCGTGCTCATGCCCGGCGAGCCCATCACCATCGAGGCCGCCGAGAAGGACCTGGTTTCCATGTTCTTCTCCACCCGGCGCTACGACCTGGGCCGCGTGGGACGCTACAAGCTCAACAAGAAATTCGACTACGCCGAGCCCGTGACCGACTATACCCTGGTCAAGCAGGACATCATCGCCACGATGAAGTTCCTCATCCAGGTGTACGTGGGCGACGAGTCCATCGACGATATCGACCACCTCGGCAACCGCCGCGTCCGCTCCGTGGGCGAGCTCATGACCAACACCCTCAAGACCGCGTTCTCCCGCATGGAGCGCATCGCCAAGGAGCGCATGAGCCTCAAGGAAACCGAGACCATCAAGCCCCAGGACCTCATCTCGATCAAGCCCGTGGTGGCGGCGATCAAGGAGTTCTTCGGCTCGAGCCAGCTTTCCCAGTTCATGGACCAGGTCAACCCCCTGGCGGAACTTACCCACAAGCGGCGCCTCAACGCCCTCGGTCCCGGCGGTCTTTCCCGCGACCGGGCGGGCTTCGAGGTTCGCGACGTCCACTACACCCATTACGGCCGCATGTGCCCCATCGAGACCCCGGAAGGCCCGAACATCGGCCTTATCGTGTCCCTGGCGAACTATACCCGGGTCAACGACTACGGCTTCCTCGAGGCGCCCTACGTGAAGCTCGCGGACGGTAAGATTACCCGGGAAATCGAGTACCTTTCCGCCATGGACGAGGACAAGTTCTACATCGCCCAGGCTTCCACCGAGATCAACGACAAGGGTTCCTTCGACGCGGACCAGATTTCCTGCCGGCGCCACGGCGACTACACTACCCGGGCCCCGAAGGACGTCCAGTACATGGACGTTTCCCCGAAGCAGATCATCTCCGTTTCCGCATCGCTCATTCCCTTCCTCGAGCACGACGACGCCAACCGCGCCCTCATGGGCTCGAACATGCAGCGCCAGGCGGTTCCCCTCGTATTCCCCGAGCCGCCCCGGGTCGGTACCGGTATGGAAGGCAAGTGCGCCTACGACTCAGGCGTCCTTATTAAGGCGAAGCGGCCCGGCACCGTCGAGTTCGTGTCCGCCGAGAAGGTGATCATCAAGCCCGCGGAGTCCAAGGATCCCGCGGCGCGGGACAAGTATCCCCTGCTTAAGTACCAGAGGACCAACCAGGATACCTGCTACCACCAGCGCCCGGTAGTCCTGCCGGGTCAGAAGGTGGAGAAGGGCACCCCCCTCGCCGACGGACCCGCGACCTATCACGGAGAGCTGGCCCTGGGCCGGAACATCCTCGTCGGCTTCGTTCCCTGGAACGGCTACAACTACGAAGACGCCATCCTCATTTCCCAGCGCGTGGTCAAGGAAGACATGTTCACCTCGATCCACATCAAGGAATTCGTCACCGAGGTTCGCGAGACCAAGCTCGGCCCCGAGAAGCTCACCCGGGACATCCCCAATACCAGCGAGAAGAGCCTGGACAACCTGGACGCCGAGGGTATCATCCGCATCGGCGCCAAGGTCCGCTCCGGCGACATCCTCATCGGAAAGGTGACCCCCAAGAGCGAGACCGAGACTACCCCCGAGTTCAAGCTGCTCAACTCCATCTTCGGCGAAAAGGCCAAAGAGGTGCGCGACAGCTCCCTCCGTGTTCCCCACGGCGTGGAGGGCACCATCATCGACGTGCAGCGCCTGAAGCGGACCGAGGGCGACGACCTCAATCCCGGCGTGGACGAGGTGGTCAAGGTACTCATCGCCACCAAGCGCAAGCTCCGGGAAGGCGACAAGATGGCCGGACGGCACGGAAACAAGGGTATCGTGGCGCGCATCCTCCCCGAGGAGGACATGCCCTACCTCGAGGACGGCACTCCCCTGGATATCTGCCTCAATCCCCTGGGCGTTCCCTCGCGAATGAATATCGGCCAGATCATGGAATCGGAACTCGGCCTCGCGGGCAAGTTCCTGGATCAGTGGTACGAAAGCCCCGTGTTCCAGAGCCCCTCCAACGAGCAGATCGAGGAGAAGCTCAAGGAAGCGGGCTTCCCCGCCAACTCCAAGGTCCTGCTCCGGGACGGACGTACCGGCGTGGCCTTCGACAATCCCGTATTCGTGGGCGTGATCTACTTCATGAAGCTGCACCACCTGGTCGACGACAAGATGCACGCGCGCTCCACCGGGCCGTACTCCCTGGTTACCCAGCAGCCCCTCGGCGGTAAGGCCCAGTTCGGCGGCCAGCGCCTCGGCGAAATGGAAGTGTGGGCCCTGGAGGCCTACGGCGCCGCGAATACGCTCCAGGAGCTTTTGACGATCAAGTCCGACGACATGAACGGCCGCTCCAAGATCTACGAATCCATCGTGAAGGGAGAGCCTTCCACCGCGGCGGGCGTTCCCGAGTCGTTCAACGTTCTGGTGCAGGAACTTCGCGGTCTTGCGCTCGATTTCACCATTTACGACGCCAAGGGCAAGCAGATCCCCCTCACCGAAAGGGACGAGGAGCTGATCGCCAAGGCCGGCTCGAATTTCTAAGGATTAAAGAATGAGAGACATCCAGGATTTCGACAGTTTGATGATAAAGCTCGCCTCCCCGGAGACCATCCGCGCATGGTCTTACGGAGAGGTGAAAAAGCCCGAGACGATCAATTACCGCACCCTCCGCCCGGAGAAGGACGGCCTTTTCTGCGAGCGCATTTTCGGTACCACCAAGGAATGGGAATGCTATTGCGGTAAGTTCAAGTCCATCCGCTATAAGGGCGTGATCTGCGACCGCTGCGGCGTCGAAGTCACCCACTTCAAGGTCCGCCGCGAGCGCATGGGCCACATCGAGCTCGCCGCCCCGGTTTCCCACATTTGGTACTACCGCTCCGTCCCGAGCCGCATGGGCCTCCTCCTGGACCTCCAGGTAATCGCCCTGCGCTCCATTCTCTACTATGAGAAGTACATCGTCATCGACGCGGGCGACACGGACCTCAAGAAGAACCAGCTCCTCACCGAGGAAGAGTACCACGAGGCCCAGGAGCGCTACGGCGGCTCCTTTACCGCCGGCATGGGCGCCGAGGCAATCAAGACCCTCCTTGAGAACCTCAACCTCGACGAGCTCGCCGCGGAACTCCGCGCCAAGATGATCGAGAAGGGCGCCAAGAGCGACAAGCGGCTCCTGAAGCGCATCGAGATCGTGGAAAACTTCCGCGCCTCGACGAACAAGCCCTCGTGGATGATCCTTGACGTAATTCCGGTGATCCCGCCGGAACTCCGCCCGATGGTTCAGCTCGACGGCGGCCGCTTCGCCACGAGCGACCTCAACGACCTCTACCGCCGGGTAATCAACCGGAACAACCGCCTCAAGCGGCTCATGAGCCTCAACGCCCCGGACATCATCATCCGGAACGAGAAGCGCATGCTCCAGGAAGCGGTAGACGCCCTCTTCGACAACTCCAAGCGCAAGCGCGTGATCAAGGGCGCCTCAAACCGCCCCCTCAAGTCCATTTCCGACATGCTCAAGGGAAAGCAGGGCCGTTTCCGCCAGAACCTTCTCGGTAAGCGCGTCGACTATTCCGGTCGTTCCGTAATCGTCGTCGGCCCCGAGCTGAAGCTCTGGCAGTGCGGTCTCCCCACCAAGATGGCCCTCGAGCTCTTTAAGCCCTTCATCATGAAGAAGCTCGTGGACAAGGACGTGGTTTACAACATCAAGAAGGCCAAGCTCCTCGTTGAGCAGGAGTCTCCCGAGGTGTTCGCGATCCTCGACGAGGTTGTCCGGGAGCACCCGGTCATGCTGAACCGCGCCCCGACCCTTCACCGCCTCGGTATCCAGGCCTTCGAGCCCGTGCTCGTGGAAGGCAAGGCCATCCGCCTGCACCCCCTCGTCTGTAAGGCTTTCAACGCCGACTTCGACGGCGACCAGATGGCCGTCCATGTGCCCCTCACCCAGGCGGCGCAGATGGAATGCTGGACCCTCATGCTTTCGAGCCGGAACCTCCTCGACCCCGCGAACGGAAAGTCCATCGTGTATCCCTCCCAGGACATGGTTCTCGGACTCTATTACCTCACGAAGGTGAAGCCGAACGGGAAGGGGACCGGACGCCGGTTCATGGACTACAACGAGGTCATGATGGCCGCCGAGGCCGGAGCCGTGGGCTGGCAGTCCCTCATCAAGGTGAACTACCGGGGCGAGCTCGTGGAAACCACCCCCGGCCGGCTCATCTTCAACGAGGAGATGCCCGAGGGCGTGCCCTTTACCAACGTAACCCTGGACGACAAGCAGATCCGCAAGCTTATCGAGACCGTGCACAAGGACTCCGGTCCCTGGCTCACGGTGCAGATGCTCGACAAGCTCAAGGCCACGGGTTACAAGTACGCCACCTTCTTCGGCGCCACCCTCTCCATGGACGATATCCTCATTCCGCCCGAGAAGGTCGACATGATCGACAAGGCGAACAAGGACGTCGAGGCCATTCAGAAGCAGTACCAGCAGGGTCACATCACCCTGGACGAGCGCTATAACCGCGTCGTTGAGGTGTGGTCCAAGACCAACGAAGACCTCACGAACATCATGATGAAGACCCTCGAGGCCGACAAAGACGGCTTCAACACCATCTACATGATGGCTACCTCCGGCGCGCGCGGAAGCCGCAACCAGATCCGCCAGCTCGCCGGGATGCGCGGCCTCATGGCGAAGCCGAACGGCGACATCATCGAGCTGCCCATCCGGTCGAACTTCAAGGAAGGCCTGACGGTTATCGAGTTCTTCATCTCCACCAACGGCGCCCGAAAGGGTCTGTCCGATACCGCCCTCAAGACCGCCGACGCCGGTTACCTCACCCGCCGCCTGGTCGACATCGCCCAGGACGTGGTGGTCAACGAGGAAGACTGCGGCACGATCAACGGCATCGAGTACACGGCCATCAAGGAAGGAGACGAGGTTCTCGAGTCCCTGAGGGACCGCATCGTGGGCCGGTACACCCTGGAAAGGGTAACCCACCCGATCACGGGCGACGTTATCGTCGACGTGAACGAGTACGTCACCGACGAAAAGGCCCAGGAAATCGACGCTTCCGGCGTGGAATCGGTCAAGCTCCGCACGGTGCTTACCTGCGAAAGCAAGCACGGCGTCTGCGTTAAGTGTTACGGCCGGAACCTCGCCCACAACAAGGTCGTGGAGATCGGCGAAGCGGTCGGAATCATCGCGGCCCAGTCCATCGGCCAGCCGGGAACCCAGCTCACCATGCGTACCTTCCACGTCGGCGGTACCGCCACGAAGATCAGCGAAGAGAACCGCATCCTGCTCAAGTACCCGGTTCTCGTCCGGGACATTTACGGAACCCACGTCGAGCTCGACAACGGCAACTGGCTGTTTACCCGAAAGGGTTCCCTCGTGGTCAGCAAGGTGCTCCATTCCTACAAGATCGAGGCCTCCGACAAGGTTCTCGTGGAAGACGGCCAGCGGGTTACCACCGAGGTCGCGCTGTACAGCCGGAAGGGCAAGGAAACCCATGCCTCCGACATCGCCTACGTGGCCCTTAAGGACGACGCGATCTACCTGGTGAGCCCTCCCCAAACCCTGGAAATCAGGAACGGTTCCGAGGTGGTCATCAAGGCCGGCGACTACGTGGCGGCCCAGCAGACCATCGCGACCTTCGACCCCTTCTCGGAGCCGATACTCGCGGAGTACAACGGATACGTCCATTACGAGGAAATTATCCCCGGTTCCACCCTCAACGAGGAGCTGGACGAGGAAACCGGCAAGATCGAGAAGCGGATCAACGAATTCCAGCTCGATACCAAGCAGCCCCGTATACACATCACCGACGAATCCGGTAATACCATCGGTTCTTATTACCTTCCCGGCGGCGCCTACCTTCTCGTCGAGGACAAGCAGCCCATCAAGGCGGGTATGACCATCGCGAAGATGCTGAAAGAGAGCGCCAAGACCAAGGATATCACCGGAGGTCTTCCCCGGGTTTCCGAGCTCTTTGAGGCCCGAAAGCCCAAGTCCCCGACGGTGCTCGCCCAGATTACCGGAACTGTGTCCTTCAAGGGCATCATGAAGGGAAAGCGGGTGCTCGTTGTGCGCGATCAGTACGGCAAGGAATTCAAGCACCTGGTGCCCATGGGCAAGCGGCTCCTCGTTCGGGACGGCGATACCGTCCAGGCCGGCGAGGAACTCTGCGACGGAGCGAAGAATCCCCACGACATCCTCGCGGTATCCGGCGAAAACGCCCTCCAGAACTACCTCATGGACGAGATTCAGCAGGTGTACCGCCTCCAGGGCGTTTCGATCAACGACAAGCACATCGGCGTCATCGTTCGCCAGATGCTCCGCAAGGTCGAGATCGTGGCGGTCGGCGATACCCGCTTCATCTTCGGCCAGCAGGTGGACAAGTACAAGTTCCACGAGGAGAACAACCGGGTCATGAACGAGGGCGGTCAGCCCGCGATCGCGCGGCCCATGTTCCAGGGCATCACGAAGGCGTCCCTCAATATCGACTCCTTCATCTCCGCGGCTTCCTTCCAGGAAACCACCCGGGTGCTCACGAACGCGGCAATCGCCGGCGTTTCCGACAGCCTCCGCGGCCTGAAGGAGAACGTCATCATCGGTCACCTGATCCCGGCGGGAACCGGCATCAGGCAGTACAGGAACGTAAAGCTCTTCGATAAGGAGAATATGGACCTGGACGTACAGATGAACGAGATCCTGGAGCGCAGGAAGCTCGAAAAGGAAGCCGAGGCCATCGAGGACGATACCGATTTCGAGGCCGACGACAACGATTGACAGGTTTGCGGGACATCAGTTATCATGCTCCCGCTATAACTGCATTTCATCCGGGGTGCTGACCGGATTAGAATAGGAGACAAGGCTAATGCCTACAATTAACCAGTTGATAAAGCAGGGTCGCAAATCCGTGGCGAACCGGACCAAGAGTCCGGCTCTCCAGGCTTGCCCCCAGCGCCGCGGAGTGTGCACCCGCGTGATGACCGTTACCCCGAAGAAGCCGAACTCGGCTCTCCGGAAGGTCGCGCGCGTTCGCCTCTCGAACGGCATTGAGGTTACCGCGTATATCCCCGGTATCGGTCACAATCTCCAGGAACACTCCGTCGTGCTTATCCGCGGCGGCCGCGTCAAGGACCTTCCTGGTGTTCGCTATCACATCATTCGCGGTACCAAAGATACCCTCGGCGTCGCGGACCGCAAGAGGAGCCGTTCCAAGTACGGCGCCAAGCGGCCCAAGGCATAAGGAGGCTGAAAAATGGGAAGAAAGAACAAATCCATCGATCGGCCTATCGCGCCGGATCCCAAGTACCACAGCGTGGTGGTGTCCAAGTTCGTCAGCCGCATGATGCTCGACGGCAAGAAGGCCACCAGCGTCAGGATCATCTATGACGCCATGGACAAGATTCGCGAGAAGACCGACAAGGAGCCTCTCGAGGTGTTCCTGAAGGCCCTCGACAACGTGAAGCCCATGGTAGAGGTTAAGAGCCGCCGCGTCGGCGGTGCCACCTATCAGGTGCCCATCGAGATCCGCGAGAGCCGCCGCGAAGCCCTCGGCATGCGCTGGGTCATCAACGCCGCCCGCTCCCGCTCCGGCCATGAAATGGCCGAACGCCTGGCAGCCGAGCTTGTGGACGCATTCAACAGCACCGGTACCGCCTTCAAGAAGAAGGAAGATACCCACAAGATGGCCGACGCCAACAAGGCCTTCGCCCACTACCGCTGGTAAAACGGCGAAAAACCTCCCGAAAGGGAGGTTTTTTCTTATAGTACGGGGTCTGGGGCGTTTGGCCCCTTGACTATTTTTCCGTCAACCGGTATAAACAAGTACCTTGAAGTATCTCTCCGATCGGTGAGATAACTTCGGTGTTCTTTGAGAGTCCAGGGCGCAGCCGTAAAGCCTGAGGCATTTGAGCCTCCCGCAGGTGTGCGCGACCCTTGGTACGGACATCGGGTGTCGTTGACAGCCGATTTTTAGACGGTTGGTATCAGGGGTGCAGTGGATCGGGCGCGTTATGCGCCCGCAGCTTCCTAAGCGGAAGCCCTCATCTGGATACCAAACCAGTCATCGGTGGCGAATGCCGGCGGTGATGATCAGGTGGTACCGGCAGAGTCGTTCGAAAACCTATGAACGGCGCGTAAATGCTACAGTCCTCGCGGACTCCCCTCTGATTATCCCCATCGACACGTCATTGGTCTCTGTGCATACGCGTTCGGGTATTACCTCCGTTCCTGGTTCAGGTACGGGGTTTACTTATAATGCGGGAAATATTTTTTATCGCTTGCCTATAATCTTTCAGGAGGATCAAATGGCAAAGGAAAAGTTCGAACGAACTAAACCCCACATGAACGTTGGTACCATCGGTCACGTAGACCATGGTAAGACCACCCTTTCCGCCGCTATCACCATGTATTGCGCGAAGAAATTCGGCGACAAGGCGCTTAAGTATGATGAAATCGACAACGCGCCCGAAGAGAAGGCCCGTGGTATTACCATCAATACCCGCCACATGGAGTATCAGTCCGATAAGCGCCACTACGCGCACATCGACTGCCCCGGACACGCCGACTACATCAAGAACATGATCACCGGCGCTGCCCAGATGGACGGCGCGGTTCTCGTCGTTTCCGCCCCGGACTCCGTTATGCCCCAGACCCGCGAGCACATCCT
>QKDA01000044.1 GCA_003246765.1 Spirochaetales bacterium
ACCGGAACCGACATATGTTAATAATGCCTGGTGGCCATAGTGGAGAGGCAATACCCGTTCCCATCCCGAACACGGAAGTCAAGCTCTCTAACGCCGATGATACTGCTGTAACAGTGGGAAAGTAGGTAGCTGCCAGGCTTTTTTATTTTAAATGTCGCTTAAGGTTTCTTATCTATCTTTATGGATTCGTTACTTATAACTATAATGGGTTATGCAAATTAAGCTGACTACGGATAAAATACAGTTATTCACCTATTTTGCTGCCATAGCCCTTGTCGGTTCGATATTGCTAAGTCTGCCGATTGCTTATAGGCCACACCATGATATCCGGTATATCGACGCGCTTTTCACCTCCGTTTCCGCCGTGTGCGTGACTGGACTTTCCACACTGGACATGAGCGTTTACAGCGACACGGGATTCATTATTATCATGTTCCTTATAGAGCTTGGCGGTTTAGGGTTGATTAGCTTCATTTCGCTTTATCTGCTTGCCCCGAGGCGTAAGGTATCTCTCGTGAATAGGGCAATTATTCGCGATTTTTTCCTAGAAGACGTAGAATACGAACCAAAGAAAATACTTTACACAATCGTAGCCTTTACTATCGTTACCGAGTTTCTGGCCGCGCTGGCCCTTTTCATACCCCTCCAGGCGAAGGGCGAAGAGAATGCAGCGCTGATAAGCATTTTTCACTCTGTTTCGGCTTTTTGCAATGCCGGTTTTTCTACCTATTCTGATAGCCTAAGCGGCTACGTACGCACGCCATGGTATATCGGCATCATCGCGTTCTTAATAATAGTGGGCGGAATAGGGTTTATTGTCTTAGCGGATATTTCAGCCTGGTTGCGGAGAAAACGAAATCGCCTTTCCCATCATTCAGTAATTGTGGCTGGCTTTACCTCTTTTCTGGTGGTAATGGGGGCTCTCTTGTTCTATGCATTGGAAACTAACAACACTCTCGCTGGCTTACCGATGCGGGATAGAATAGTCAACGCCATTTTTCAGTCCATCACGCCACGTACGGCAGGATTTTCCGTTATAGATCAAAAGTCCCTTTCAGCCAGCTCTCAGCTGATTACGCTTCTATTAATGTTTATAGGAGGATCACCGGGATCGATAGCGGGTGGGGTAAAAACGACTACCTTTCTCGTTGTCCTGCTCTACGCGTTACGGGGAAACGCGAAAGGGCGGGGCATGAATCTGTTGGGACGGAATATCGGTACGGACGCGATTGAGAAATCTTTTAGCATTATCGCGAAAAGCCTATTGATAATCATGTTATCCATAACAGGACTGTCAATAACGGAAAGGGCTTCCCTAGGCGGCGGGTTTTTTACTTTGTTCGACGTCATTTTCGAATCCGTCTCGGCCTTTTCCACAGTCGGGCTTTCGATGGGCATTACCAGTTCCTTAAGCTTTTCGGGGAAGATCATTATAATTGCCACTATGTTTATCGGACGTACCGGGATTGTCGCCATGGCGTTGGGATTCGTTAAAAATGAGAGAGAACGTTATTTCGATTACCCCTCCGCCAGTGTCATGATCGGATAGGAGTTGCTATGAAACAATTTGCGATTATTGGCTTGGGCGCGTTCGGCTTACGAATGCTTGAGGAATTGCTTCGAATCACCAACGAGATAATTATCATCGACAAGGACAGGGAGATTATCGAAAAATACAAGGATCAGTCAAAGGCCGCATATATCACGGACGTGATCAACGAGACGGCCTTAAAAAAGATAATCCCTCCTGAAATAGACGCGGTAATCGTCGACTTGGGCGGTAAGGTCGAAGCCTCTATCATGGCAACGAATTACCTAAAAAAGATGGGGATACGCGAGATAATAGCCAAGGCTCAGACGGATGAACACGGCGAGATATTAAAAATGGTCGGTGCGACGGACGTGATTTTTCCTGATCAAGAAGCCGCAAAGCGCCTGACCCCGATGCTTGCCTCTTCCGTATTGTTTAACTTCATGCCCATATCGAAAAATTTGTCCCTTGCCGAGGTTAGGGTCAATGCGGATTGCGTGGGAAAAACTCTGCTTGAGGCGAATCTTCGACGGTCCTACGGATTAAATGTAGTAGCCATGAAGCGGTCCGACACGGATGAATTTCTCTTTATTAACGACCCGAGCTATGTTTTTACCGAACTTGATATACTTCTCGTAGTCGGTTCTGAAGAAAGCATCGGGAAATTTTCACAGGCTCCCCTGCAGGAAACACGGCTACCGCTTATCGATGCCTTCAAAAACCTGTTTCCGAAGCGAAAAGCGTAAACGCCCCAGAGCGGGGCGTTTTAGGATAAGCATTCGGTTAGCGAGGTATTTTATTTAGGCGGTTGTCGTCCCGCTTAGGTTCCGGGCATACATGCGAGAGGTGTCCCTCAGCCAAGCGGCCTTCTGGGAATCGAAATGCGCGCTTTCCATACGCCAAGCCCAGTTTCCCCCAAGGGTAGAAGGAGTATTCATGCGAGCTTCGCTGCCCAGGCTGAAAACGTCCTGGAGGGGAAAGATCGCGAATACGGCGACGGACATGAGGGCATTGCGTATCAGTTCAGTGCAAAGGTCTTTCGGCTCAATTTTGCCCCCTAAATAACGACGTATCATCTCAATTTCGACCGGGGACGCGGCGTTAAGCCACCCTTGCATGGTGTCATTGTCATGGGTTCCGGTATAGACAATGCATTCCCTCTTGTACATGTGGGGCAGGAAGGAATTTGTGAAGCCTTCTTTACCCGCTTCATTGGCGTCGAAGGCGAATTGAAGCACCTTCATGCCGGGAAGGTCGTAATCGTCTCTCAGGGCTTCCACTTCATGGGTAATAACCCCGAGATCTTCTGCGAGGATGGGGATTTCTCCGAAATTCTTTTTAACGGAATCAAAGAAATCGTGATCGGGACCCTTGACCCACTTCCCGTGTATCGCCGTCTTTTCTCCGGCGGGGATAGACCAATAGGCCTCAAAACCGCGGAAATGATCGACTCGAATGTAATCCACCAGATCGAGGGTTGCCCTAATCCTTGCGTTCCACCAGGCATATCCCTCATCCCTCATCGCCTGCCAGTCATAGAGGGGATTCCCCCAAAGTTGTCCCGTGGCGCTGAAATAGTCCGGTGGAACACCGGCTACGAACTTTGGCGTTCCGTCGTCGTTTAGTTGGAAAAGATGCTGGTTAGCCCAAACATCCGCGGAGTCCGCGGCAACGAAAATCGGAATGTCCCCGATTATCGAAATTCCCTTCCCGTTGGCGTATTGCTTGAGAGAATGCCATTGCTCATAGAAGAAGAATTGAATGACCTTCTGGATCTGGATGCCTTCGGCGTTGTCGCGTTTCCATGCGCTTATCGCGTCTTTCTGGCAGGTTGCGAGTTCCCGGGGCCAGTAATTATTCCATAACTTGCCGAACAGGTTGTCTTCCTGGGCTTTCTTGTCGTAATGCTCCTTAATGTCCATAAACAGCGCGTAATTATCGAGCCAATCGGCATGTTTTTCGGCAAAGGCGGTAAATTCTCCGATATGTGACCGTTGCAGGTAATTTCTCGCCGCTTTTTTCAGGACCGGTACTTTCCACCATACAACGGAACCGTAATCTACGGGCCCATGATTCTTGATATAGGGCGGGGGGTTAATATCGTCCTGGGTAACGTAGCCTCGATCACGAAGGGTGTCGAGATCGATCAGTAGGGGATTTCCCGCGAAGGTAGAGAAGGCGGCATAAGGCGAGTCACCGTAACCAGTAGGTCCCAAGGGTAGTATTTGCCAAAGTTTTTGGCCGGCTTCGGAAAGCCAATCAATGAAGCGGTACGCTTGCTTTCCGATGGTTCCTATGCCGGGAGTCTCAGGAAGGGATGTGGGATGTAAAAGGATGCCGCTCGAGCGTGACAACGCCATAAATAACTCCTCAAAATCCGGATGCTAAACCGGTTTAGTAATAATATAAATTATAATTGATAAAATCGCAAGGGGTAAAAAAAAAGCCGCCCGAAGGCGGCTTTTGAAAGAAAGGGTTATCTATCGGCTATCAGAAGCGTTTTGACGTCGAGTTTGAGGTCGGTTGCATACTCAGCCTTATCGTGCTCTTTGAGCACCTTGATCTGGATGCAATCGGACTTTGACTCAAGGTGAAGCACGACGTCGAGGTCGTCCTTGAAGGGGGTAAGAACGGCGGGCAAGCCTTTGTCGGTCGCTTCCGCATTGGCGCTATACCAAATCGTTACGCCGGCTTCTTTGGCGAAGGCCTTCATTTCTTTCATGCTCTCGGGGAGGGCCTTGGAGAAATCGAAGCCGTCAATGATTACCGATTCAGGATTGGCTCCGCCCTCGGCCAGTGCCTTTATGGTGCGAATGACCTGGGCCGTGCGTACGGTATCCTGATTGAAATTCAGCACGATGCGCTTGCTGATGACGTCTTCCTTGACCTCCGCGGGCTTGTCGAGGTTTTTCTTCTTCGCGAGCTCGCTGAAGATATCCTCGTACCAGGTCATTACGTGGGCGGCCTGCTGGTTGAAGGAAACATGCACGACATGGTTTCCCTGAAGGAGCTGGTCGATTCCAAGCTGAACGAGGATAGAGGTTTTTCCGAGTCCCTTTTTGGAGACGATAACGCCGATTTCACCGGCCTTTACGCCGCCGCCAAGGGTTTTTTCAAAATTGCGCACCGGGCTGCGTTCGATAAGATCCTGCTTAACCATCGATCTCTCCTTATTTCTGTTCTGCCTTGCGCTTGGCCTCGTATTCCTTGATCAGGGCCTCGGCTACGCTGGTGGGGACCTTGCCGTACTTGGCAAATTCCATCGAGTACTCGGCCTTTCCCTGAGTGGAGGACCGAAGGATGGTCGAGAAACCGAACATTTCGCTCAAGGGCACTTCGGCGTCGACCCGGGTAAAGTTGTCATCCTCGGTGGACGAAAGGATTATACCACGGCGCTGATTGATCAGTCCAAAGATATTTCCCTGGAATTCCTGGGG
>QKDA01000026.1 GCA_003246765.1 Spirochaetales bacterium
TTCTCGCGGCCCAGGTCGTGCTTGCCCTTGCCTTCCTTCTTGAGGCGGCGTTCCACCACGTTCTGTGTAGCAATACCCGCGTGATCCGTGCCGGGAACCCAGAGGGTGGGTTCGCCCTTCATGCGGTGATAACGGACGACGATATCCTGGAGGGAATTATTGAGACCGTGGCCCATGTGGAGCACCCCGGTTACGTTGGGAGGAGGAATGACCACCACGAAGGGCTTTTCGCCCTGTTTCGGCTGCCGGGGCTTGAAATGCCCCCCCGATTCCCAGGCCTGATAGACCCGATCCTCGAAATCCTTGGGGTTGTACGCCTTCTCGAGTTCAATCGCCTTCATGTCGCGCGCCTGTCCTTTGTCGTTAACTGTGTGTGGAATCCCCAGAATAGTATACTTTTTGGAGGGCTTGTTCAACCGCGTCGATGGTCTCGTCGGGGGTGGAAGCGCCCGCGGTTATGCCCACGGAGGAGTACCGGCTTATCTCGGCGGGGATTTCCTCGGGGGTCTCGATGTGCCAGGAATGCGGGCACAGGGAGCGGGCGGTAAGGAAAAGCCTTTGGGTATTGGCGGAGTGGAGCCCACCGACAACGATGACCGCCTCTACCCGGGAGGCGAGTTCTTCCAGGGCCCTCTGACGCTCCAGGGTGGCCGGGCATATGGTAGAAAGAACCACCAGTTCGCTCACCCGACGGGCAAGGGCATCGGCGATGGCGTCGTATTCCGCCTGCTTGATGGTGGTCTGGCTTATGAGCACCGCACGGCCGGGAAGCTCCTCAAGGCGTTCCACGTCGCGCTCATTCTCCAACACCACGCACCCCGGGGCGTACCCCGCGATGCCGGCGATTTCGCCGTGGTTGCGGTCTCCCGCGAGGTACACCGCGTACCCCCTCTCGTAATAGGAGCGGGCCCGCTTCTGGCTGGAAACCACCCGGGGACAGGTAGCGTCCACGATCCGGGCATTCCGCGTCTCCAGTACCGAGCGTTCTTCCGGGGGAACCCCATGGGCCCGGATAATCACGGAAGCCCCGCCGAAGTCCCGGGGAAGCTCGTCGCCGTCGCCCGCTTCGAGGGTAACGATGCCCTTGGAGGCGAGATTCTCGATGGCTTGGCGGTTATGGATGAGCGGGCCGTAGGTATATACCGGCCGGACGGGGCTTTCCAGCAGGGCTTGCTCGGCGGCTTCCACCGCCCGGCGCACCCCCATGCAGTATCCCAAAATATCCGCGCGGAGAATCCTCAAGGTATGGTTCATGGATAGTACTGTACCCGAGGGAGGGAATAAAAAAAACCCCCCGGACCCTAAGGGTCGCGGGGGGCGTTCGGGACTGCAGGGGACGGGTTCTGCCCGCGCCCCCTTGATTTACACCAGCTCCCCTAAGGCGGCGAGCTTGGCCGGGCGTTCCCGGAGCAGGCCTTTGTCCTTGCGGAAGCGCGAGACGAAGTTGATGAAGGCGCTGGCGATGTAGATCGTGGAGTAGGCGCCGCTGATCATTCCCACGATGAGGGAAATGGCGAAGTTCTTCATGTCTCCGGTGGTGAACACGAAGAGGGAGATGACCGCGAGCATGGTGGTCACGGTGGTGATGATCGTGCGGCCGAGAATCTCGCTCTGCGCGGTGTTCAGGGCGTCGGTGATCTGGAGGTCGGGCCGGAGCTTCATGATCTCGCGGATGCGGTCGTACACGACGATGGTGTCGTTGATCGAGTATCCGATGATCGTGAGGATCGCCGCGATGGTGATGGAGTTAAACTCCATCTGGGTCCACACGATGAAGGTGATCATGATCAGGGCGTCGTGCATGACCGCGAATACCGCCCCGAGGGCGAAGTCCCAGCGGAAGCGGATGGTGGCGTACACCCAGATCAGCACCAGGGTCGCGAGAACGAGCCAAATCGCCTGGGTCGACAGGGACTTCGAGAAGCGGGAGCCCACGAAGTCGGCGCCGATCACCGCGAAGTTGTCCGCCCCGTAGGCGGCGGTAAAGGCCTTCTTGAGGGCCGCGCGGATGTTCGCGTTGGCGTTCACGTCGCTGCCGTCGTCCTTGATTCGGATCTGGAAGGCACGGTCCGCGCTCTTGCCGAGCACCTGGACGGAGGCGTCGGGGTATGCCGCGAGCACGCCGCGAATCTCGTCGGACGAGATGGGGGCGGCGTCGGCGGGAACGTAATGGAAGGCGTAGGGATCCGCGTCAAGCCGGGAGGAGACCTCGGAGTCGGGGAAGACGCCCTTCACGGGGGTGTCCCCCGGGGCCTTTACGGCCACGTTCACCCCTTCCACCGCGGAGGCCGCGGCGGCGAAGGAGGCCACGTCGGGATACTGGGCGTAGGGGAAGCTCAGGGTCTGGTTGTCGGAACCGCCGATCCCGGTCATGACGAACTCGATGCCCGAGTTGGTCTGGCTTACTGAAACGGACTGGCTTCCGCTATAGGAAAGGGAGAAGGCCGTAGGGGCCACCCTGACCTTCTGGATAAAACCGGCCTGGAAGTCTATGCCGAGGTTGATGCCCCGGACCTTGAGGCCGATAAGCCCCGACGCGATGATGACGGAACTCATGATCACGAAGGGGAGGAACAGGGCGCTGAACTTGATGACCTTTTTCATTATTTGATCCTCCAGCTGATGCTCACGTTCTTGCGCTTCATGACATCAGTATCGAAATCGAAGATGAGCCGCGAGACAAAGAGCGCGGTAAAGACCGACGAAACGACGCCGATCGCGAGGCTGTAGGCGAATCCGCGGATGGGCCCGGTACCGAGCTGGGAGAGGAATACCGCCGCGATGAAGGTGGTGATATTCGAGTCCATGATCGCCCAGAAGGCGTGGTCAAAGCCCGCGGTAATCGAGGCGGCCCTGCCCTTCTTGAGGTTGAGCTCGTCCTTGATGCGCTCGAAGACGACGACGTTTGCGTCCACGGCCATACCGATCGTGAGGATCATACCGGCGATGGAAGGCAGGGTCAGGGTCAGGTTGAGGGCAGAGAGCACGCTGAACAGGATGAAAAGGTTCAGCACCTGGGCCACGAAGGCGTTGAGGCCCGCGCCCCGGTAGTACAGGAGCATGAAGACGAGGACCGCAGCGAGGCCGAAAACCAGGGCCCACAAGCCCTGCCGGATCGCCTCGGCGCCCATGCTCGCCCCGATGACCTGCTGGTTTTCCAGGGCTAGGGGGACGCTTAACCATGCCGTGCGGAGCACGGCCTTGATATTGTCAGCCTCGTCCACGGAGAAGCCCGAGATGCGGACCTGTCCGCCGGGAATGGACTCGTTGATGGTAGGATAGCTCTTGATCTTGTCGTCGGAAACGATGGCCATGCGCTTGCCCACGTTTGCCGCGGTAAGGTCCGCGAAAAGCTTGGTTCCCTCGGAATCGAGCTCGAAGTTTACCTCGGGCTGGCCGGAGATGCTGTTGCGGGTGGTGGTGGCGTTCTGAATGTGCTTGCCGTCAAGGCCGACTTCCTTTTTTACCACCAGGAAGCCCGTGCGCTCGTCGAGGCCGTAGGAGTCCTTAACGTAGGTTCCCAGGACCATGCAGTCCGCGGGAATGACGGAGGGATCCAGGAGATTGTATTCCGCGTCGAAGGTGTTCGTCGGATACTGGCGGTAATAGGCGTCGAAGGCCGCGGAGGCATCGTCGTCCACCATGTGGAAGGCGAGGAGCCCCTTGCCCATGATGAGGGAATTGATGCGCTCCGAGTCGGCGGCGCCGGGAATTTCTATGTAGATCCGGTCCTCCCCCTGCTGCCGGATGACGGGTTCCGAGAGGCCGAACTTGTCGATGCGGCTGTTGAGGGTATCCATAGCCTGGGCCATGGCCTCGGTCCGGAAGGCGGCCATGTCGGAGATCGCTCCCTTTTGGCTCGCCGCGGCCGCGTCGAGGTCCGCCTTGATGATGATGCTCATGCCCCCCGAGAGGTCAAGGCCGAGCTTCACGGCGCTGCCCTGGGTGTTCTTTATCGCGAGGATGCGGTTGCGGTAGTTTTCCTCCAGGACGGAGGCCACGTCGGATTCGGAAGAGAAGGCGCCCAGAAGCTTAGCCGCGGTCCAGGTTTCGGGAACCGGCTGCTTGAGGGCCTTGTAGGTCTTGGATGCTTCCTTGACGAGGAGCCCGTACTTGGGGGCTACCGCGGAGGCTGAGTTATCCCGGGCTTCCGCCATGAGGTCCTTCAGGTCGGACACGGCCATGTTGCGGGCGTAATCCTTGATCTTCTCCCGGGAACCGAGGGCCAAGGCCTGGTCCTCTTTCGGGGTAAGGAAATACCATTTAACTGAGGGCCACAGGAACGCAAAGCACACTGCGAGAACCACCAGAAAGAGTACCAACCGGCTTCGTTTGCTCATATCTTTCTCCAGATTTACGATAAAACGGCCCGTACCGGAAGGTACGGGCAAGTTTCATGGGATAGGGTTTTTATTTTGCCTCTTCGGCTTTTGAATCCGCTTTGGGAGCGTCTTTCTTCGAGGTCTTCGCGGTCTTCTCTTCGTTTTCAACCGAGGCGATGGCGGATCGGCTGAACTCGATCTTGCAGCCTTCGTCAACCTTCACGATCACGGTTTTCTCGCGGGTGGAGGTAACCTCGCCGTGAATGCCGCCGATGGTGATGACCTTATCGCCCTTCTTGACGGCGGCGATCATCTTCTCGGTCTCCTTCTGCTTCTTATTCTGGGGCCGGATAATGAACAGATAGAAGATGACGAACACGAGACCGAAGGTCAGAATCGGCATGAACATGGAGCCCTGGGTCGAGCTCACCTGCATGAAGGGAATGAAATCCATAGAAATACTTCCTTGAAAACGAAAAAAATAGTCTGGTAAGAAGGTATCATAGAGACGGAAATACAGTCAAGGTAAAAAAAACGCCGTTTTCCGGGAGGAAAACGGCGCTCATTCCTCATAAAGAGAGGGTTTTATTCACCTTCGGGCGGGTTACCCCAAAGAGCCTTGGAATGACCTCCACGGAGTAGGTCGTTCCGGCAGCCTTGTTGTACACCGCCGCCACCAGGGCCAGCTCCTCTTCGGAACCCGAATAAAGAGCCGAGGCCGCGGCGGCCCGGTATAAACCCGCTTCCGCAAGCTGGGCTGTAGAAAGGGATGCGTACTCTTTTTTCATCGCCTTGTCCACCAAGGCGGCCTCGCCGTCGAAACCGATGGCGGCAATTGCGTCTTCCCGTGATATCATGGCGGCGCTTACACTTCCGAGAAGCTGTCCTTGCCCGCGCCGCACACGGGGCACACCCAGTCTTCGGGAAGGTCCTCGAAGGAGGTCCCCGGGGCGATTCCGTTATCGGGATCCCCGACCGCGGGATCATACTCATATCCGCACAAATCGCATACGTACTTCTTCATGGTCAGCTCCTTACTAATGGGCTTGTGTTATATGAATATAAGTATACCGGCAAAGCCGTCACTGGGCAAGCAAAAGGTCAAGTTCCGACAGAAGTTTCTCGTACCTCGGGGTTCCGGGAGAGATTGCGATAACCTGCTTCAAATAGTATTGGGCCTTGCGCCAGTCTTTTCTGCCGTAGTACAGGGAGTACATGGCGAAAAGGGCATCCCCGTTGCGGGGGTCCGAAAGGAGACTTGAGCGCAGGGCCGCGAGTCGGGCCTCGCTGTCGCTTTCTAGAGAGCTTTTATAGTAGAAAAGCCGGCTCTTCACGAGCGCCGGAGCCTCCGGCAAGAGGGACGCGATCAGGGCGGAAGCCCCCGCTGTATCCCCTGCGCCGATGAGGGCCTCGAGCCTCCAGGAGACAGTCTGGGGCGAGGCGGGATCCGCCTCGTACAGGCGGGAGGAGAGGGTAAGGGCCTCGGGGAATCGCCCGCCCCCGATGAGGGCGCGAAGCCTGACGGAGAGGCTCGGGATTCCGGAGTCGACCTGAACCAAAGCCGCCGAGGCCGAAAGGGCATCGGACCACCTTCCGGCAGCAATGTAGTCCTCCGCCGAGAGGGTTAGGGCCCCCTTGTTGCGCGGCTCCTGGGCGAGGATCCGTTCCACGTACTCCCGCCCGGTCAGGCCGTTGACGGTCTTGCCCGTCTGATAGGCCAAGTCCGCCGCGGCAAGCATGATCACGGGATCATTGGGATAGCGCCTGTCCGCATCCTCCACGATGGCCGCCGCGGACAGGGGATTCTTGTTCCACTCCCGGACAACCCGGGCCTTGAGCACCAGGTAATCCCGGTTCGTCTTGTCAACCGTGGCGTAGGCGTCCAAGAGGGAATTGGCCTTCAGATAGTCGGAGCGTTCCACCAGGATTCTGGCACGCATGAGCAGGTAGCCTGAGTTCGCGCTTTCGGCCTTTAGCACCTGCAGCACGTAAGGATCCGCTTGTTCCCAGAGGCCCGCGGCGAAGGAAGACTCGGCGCAGAGCTTAACCATGCCCAAATCCTGGGGATACCGTTCCAGCAGGGCCTTTGCCACGGGAAAGGCCGCGCTCCCGTCGCGGAGGGCTAGAAGGGAGCGGACCAGGCCCTGTCCCGCGGGATAACAGCCCTGGTCGAGGTTCCAGGCCGCGCGGTAGCGGTCCGCCGAGGCGGCAATGTCCCCTTCCCGCTCGGCGATGAGGCCGAGAAACAGCTCAGGCAGGCCCGATTTTGGATTTCTCGCGGCGGCCGCGGAAAGGGAGGCTTTGGCGTCCGGATAAAAGTCGCGGTTCGAGGGATTGATGTACAAGACCAGGGAGGGCAGAACCTGGGCGAGGAAATCGGCGTTACCCGTATTGTACTCGTACACCCCCATGCGGGCGGAGCGAACCGCCTGCATCCAGGGATTCCCGTCGGGAATGGACGGCATCTGCCAGTCCACGGATTCAAGGGGATAGAGAATTTTCATGAGTTCACCCGCTAGGGCCAGGTACACCCGGTTTTTGTCGGTCATGCCCCGGGAGTCGGCGTGAACCCGCTCAACCGCGGCCCGGAGGTTCCCGGGGGTTCCCAGTTCAAGGAGGGCGGTCACCGCCTGGTCGGCGGCGTTTTTTCCGAGCTCCTCCCGGGAGGGAACCGTGAGGGGAGTACCCCCGCCGGAAGCGGCGGACTGGGTGCTTACCTCGCCCTTGCCCGTGTCCCCCTTGCCGGAGAGACGCGACTGATCCCGGGAAGCGGGTCCGTCCGCGGAGCCCGCATGGGGGGCTCCGGCGCAGGAATACAGCAGTGCCCCTAAGGCGAGGACGGCCGCGGGGAATCTCATGGGCGGGGCGTCTTATTGCGGCGGTACATCCACAGCGCTACCGAGATGACCAGGGGAAGGAATATGACCGGCGACCACCAGAGCACCGCAGATCCCAGGGAAACCGGGATGATATCGGTGGAAAAAAGAAGGAAGATAAACCCGAGGCCCGTGAAGGCCACCGCGAGCACCGCATAGGAGGGGTAAATCCGGTCGAACCGAAAATGACCGGACACCATGAAGGAAATTCCCACGAACAGGGTGAGAAAGGGCCAGATGGCCCGGCCGGGAAGCGATATGAGACCCCACTGCATCACCGCGAGCAGGGCCGCCGTTAGGAGCAGGAAGGTAGCGGCAAAATAAAAACGGCGTTTGTGGCCCAGGATGTAGCCGGCATACCACAAGAGAAGTCCGAATACCAAGGAGATGCAGAGAAAGGTGTAAAGGGGTAAAAGGCGGGAGCCCAGCAGGGACAGGGTAAGGGTAACGGCGAACACGCCGACGCTCAGAGGAAGAATGAGGCCGGAAACCCGCAGTACCAACGCGCGAAATCGATCTCCCCCGGTCATCTTGAGCCTCCTAAAAGGTCATTCTATAGCACTTCGAGGGCGCTTGCCAATAGATTTTGACCATGCTAGTATCCCTGCGTGCCCGTATCGTGGAAAAACAAGAGGATCCTGTCCGCTGCGGCCGGCGCCGCCCTTCTCGCAGTACTGTTCGCCGCCTTCCCCGCCCTCTCATGCTCCTCGGGCAGCGAGGGGTATCTCATGGAAGGCATCGTTAAAAACAAGGAAGAGCAGCGGGAGTTACTCTCCCTCCTCTCGAGGAATCCCACGGACAGCGAAACGCGCTTTGCCCTCACGAACCGGATCGCCTCGAACCTATTGGACGAGGGTCTAGACGAGCCCCTGATCATGTTCCTTACCTCCGAGGTAAACGCGAACCCCGACGATCCCTATGCGGCCTATTGGCTCCTCCTCGTGGCCCAGGCCTATCTAGACCAGGGAGCCAACGACATGGCGGGAACCTATTTCGCCCGGATCCTGGAAAACTGTCCGGATCTCGAGGTCAAGGGAACCTCCGTCCACCTGGCCTGCCTTCAAAACCTTATCCGCATCACCGAAACCCCGGACCTATTGGTGCGCTACTACAGCGACCTCATTACCCGTTTCGGCAGCGAGATCAACCAGGGCTACGCCTACTTCATGCTTGCCCGTTCCTACGAGCGACTCGGGGAATGGGAACTCGCCATTCAGACCTACAAGCAGTTCCTGGACTACGGCCAATACGCCATACAGATTCCCCGAGTCCCCGACGCCTACGACTACGCCAAAAAGATCATCGACTACGACTCCTCCTCCAAGGACTGGACCTTCGATACCCTGGACGACCTCGTGGCGGCCATAACCAAGGCGATAAGGAGCTACGACTCCCGGTCCCTGGACCGTTACCGGGCAAAGGTCAATTTCTTCGCCATGTCCTGGAAGCAGGACTCCAGCGGTTCCAACGCCGAGGCGGACTTTGCGATGCGGGACTTCATGGTGGGCAACAGGATCCGCTGCAACGACACCCTCGACTCCTCCTCCAACCCCAACGAGGCATACCTTCGGACCTGGGGATGGAGCCAGTACGTAAACGTGTGGTACCTCTATTTCAGAAAGGTTAACTTCCCCGCGGACCCGGACATACACGGGCGATGGGAATGGGCGGGTATTTACTATGGCGAGAAACTCTAGAACGGGCCTTCCGGGATACCGCAGGCCCCGGAACGTAATCACGGGGGCGGGATTCAGGCGAATCCTTACGGCGGTTTTCTCGGGTGCCCTCCTGGCGGTATCCCCCGGCCTTTCGCACGCCGCCGCCGACGACGAGAGCGCCCCGGTAACCGCCGCCCTCACCCCGGGAGAAAGCTCCGGGCTCCCTGGCCTGGACGTTCCCGACCATCCCCTCATACGTAAATTCCGGGCCCAGTACACCACTCCCGACGGGCTTAAGTACCTCGAGAAGGTGATGCGCCGCTCCGGCGAATACCGGGCCTTCATCAGGGGAGAAATCGAGCGGCAGGGGCTTCCCTCCTTCCTGCTCTACCTGCCGGTGATCGAGTCGGGCTTTTCCCCGACCGCGGTCTCCCGTTCCGGCGCCACCGGGGTGTGGCAGTTCATGAGAAACAGCATCGGCGGCTTCGGCATCAGGATAACCGAATGGATGGACGAGCGCCGGGACCCTTGGCTTTCGACATCCGCGGCCCTGCGCAAGCTCTCGGAGAACTACCGGGAGCTGGGGGACTGGTACTTGGCCCTGGCGGCCTACAATTGCGGCCTGGGGGCCACGAAGAGGGCCGTGGTCAAGGCGGGCCGCTCGGACTACTGGTACCTGAGCGAGAAGGGATACTTCAAGAGCGAGACCGTCAACTACGTTCCCAAATTCCTCGCCATCGCCGAGATTCTCGAGCGCAGCGGCGAGTACGGCATTGATTGGGGAGAGGAGACCCCCGAGGGGAGTCTCACGACGGTGGCAGTCAAACGCCCCGTAGACCTTTCCATGCTCGCCTCGGAATGTTCCCTGGATCCCCTCAGGCTCAAGCTCGTGAATCCCGCCCTCTATTACGGCATTACCCCCCCTGACGCCCCGTACGCCCTGAGGGTGCCCGCGGATAGCGCCGAGGCGGTAGAGGCGCTGCTCGCGGACAAGACCCGCATGCTCCTGGAGTTCTACATGTACACCATAAAGTCCGGGGATACCCTTTACGCCCTTTCCAAGCATTACGGCATATCGGTGGACATGATTCTCCAGTACAACCCCGGAACCAAGGCAAGCGCCCTGAAGATCGGCAAGAAGATGGTCATCCCCGCCCTCAAGGAGGTGTCGGCCTACCAGGGAAAGAAGGACCCGGACACCCTCGATTTCTCGGGAACCTACCTCGTCAAGCAGGGAGACACCCTCTGGTCCATCGCCCTGGCCTACGACGTTCAGGTGGAAACCCTGGCGGAACGCAACAATATAGAGGTGAACGCGGTTCTGAAGTTGGGAAAAGAGCTCCGCGTGCCGATACTCTAAGGGACAATCCTCCGGAGGTTTCCCGCCCATGCACCGTACAGCCCTGGCCGCGGCCATGACCGCCCTCGCCGTCCTCCCCTCCTTCGCCCAGCCGGCCGCCAGCGCCGTGTCGGTAATGGACTGGCAGACGGAACAGATAAACTCGGTCATTACCCTTGACACGGCCCTCGCCGGGATCGAGCTTCCCACGGGGCGCAGCACCGCCATCAGCCGCCTGGACATGGAAATTCCCAACCTCCTCAAGGATACCTTTTTTTCCCTCGTGGTGGATTCCGCGAACCGTCTCGGCGACATCGTGGAGACCGGCTCCGTTTCCCTCCAGGACCTGGACGATATTCTCGAGGCGGGAAGGAAAACGCCCCCCGCCTTTTCGAGGGACCTTACCACCCTTTCCCTCCACCACACGGTGTCGGTCGCCGGCGTGGGGAGCCTGTTCATCAGGCATAACAGCCCCTATTCACCCGAAAGGCCCCTGGAACGGACGGCCACCAGAGCCTATACCGGTATAATCGTTGACGCCCGCGGTCCCCTCTCCGTGAGGGGGGAATTCATTTCCGACAGCCTCAAGCCCTCGCTCTTCCCCAAGCTCTGGGACGAGTCCATGAACCTCCTGTACGAGAAAAACATGGTGGAACCCCGGATCGCCCGGGAGCGGGGAATAGTCCATTACGCGGCGAGCCTGGAGGAGGCGGAGGCTTCGGAACGCATCGGGTCAGACCCCCTGCGCGTAGTCGCCCGGGGGGTGTACGGCATAAACAGGACCGACCCCCTCCTCTCCCGGCAGGATGCCCTGAAGATCCTCAGCCAGGAGGAGAACCTGAAGCTCCTTCGGGAGGGCCGCGTGGTGATCGTGTGCGACGTCGAATCCCTGGAACCCAAGCCCCTGGGGCCGGCGCGGGACGGGAACTACTGGTTTGTATGGAACCAAATCGAGCGGCAGCTGTCCATAAACCCGGTGACGGGAATGGACTTCTCCGACGCCTGGAAGGGCATGAAGCTCACCATGTACGACCTCCGCTTCATCGCGGATGCCGCGAGGATCCTTCCGGAGGAACGGGAGCGCATCGACGGAATCGCGGCGGCCCTCAAGCAGGCAGGCCCCCTGGCCCGATTCGTGGTGGAGGGACATACCGCCAGCGTAGGCAAGCCCGCGGGGGAGCTGGAGCTTTCGATACTCCGCTCGGTCACCGTGGCGGAGGAACTCGCCCGGCGGGGCATACCCAGGGAACGGATATCCACCGCCGGATACGGTGGAACGAGACCCGTGGCGGGAAACGACAGCGAGGAAGGAAGGGCGCTCAACCGAAGGGTGGAGATAACCATTAACCTGGACGAGAGTCCGTGAACGTTGACGCCCCCCGGGGCACGTGATACTATCTATCGATAATAAAAAGGGAGGCGCCATGGAACGCGACTTGGAACTGGAAAACGGAATCGACACCGAAACCGAAGCGGTATTCGACGCGGGAAAGATTTATTGCGCCAATTGCATCCACTGCAAGCTCGTGCCCTCTCCCGCGAACTCCGGGGGCCAGTTTTACCTTCGGGTCCGCTGCGACGCGGGAAAATGGAAGAAAAAGCTCGGCGGCGAAAAGCAATATAAGTACTTTACCGTTACCAGGCGCAGCATCGATTGTTGTGATTCATACGAAGCCATGGGCGACGCCTCGGAGTTCATTACCGATCTCAGGAAGACCCTCCCCATCCGCGACGAAATCTACGAATAAGGACCTCAATCCCATGACCAGAACGCAGAACCTCCATCCCAGAGCCTCCGCGAGCGCGGCGGCCCTCGCGTGCGCCATTATCCTCTTCGCCGCCTCGGGCTGCATGACCGTGCCCGATCCCGCCTCGATTCCCGAGGGAACCAGCGTCGCGGAACTGAGCCAGCTCGGGCAGTCGGCCCTGGACGACAACAACTACAAGGCCGCGGAGGTTTACTACCAGACCGTCATCGACCGCTACGGCACCGACATGCGGGCGGTAACGGCGGCGGAATTCGAGATTGCCCACCTTCGGGTAAAGCAGGGGAAATGGGAAGACGCGAAAGTCCGCCTGGACGCCCTGATCGCCCGATACGAAACCACCGGCGGCGCCGACCTTCCCCCGGAATACCTCGTGCTGGCTAAAAACGACCGCGACCGCATCCCCGAGGCCGCCCTCAAGAAAATGGCCCAGGACGGCGGGGCGCAGTAAGAAAGCTTAGTAGGTCTCCCCGTGGGGGAGGATGATCACGTCCAGGGCTACCCCTTTCTCGGCGGCCTTGGCGAACACCGATTCCTTTGAGACCTTACCACGGGGCTTCGGATGGGGCGGGGCGTCGCCGATGAGCACGATCCGCTTATCCGACTCTCCGTTCCAGGGAAGGGCGAGAGCCCCGTCGAGAGCCTCGTACACCGCCTCGGGTATGTCCCTGCCCCCCTGTACGCGATAACCGCCCAATGCCTTCCTGAAGACGGCCAGGCTTGACGTGAAGGGGCAGGCGGTCTTCACCAGAAAATCCTCGAAATAATCCTTATACAACACAAGGGCGATCCGCCAGGAGGGATAGGCGGGCAGCACCTCCGCCAAAAGGGGCTCCAGGAGCTCCCTCACCCGCTCGGTGTCGTCCATCATGCTCTCGGTGGCGTCAATCACGAAGGTAAGGTCCAGCCCCTTGTCTCCAGGGGGAACGAGGAGCTCCCGGATGAGGGGGACGATGTCTTCGGGACCCCTGGCGTACTTTACCCGGCCGTCGGTAGCCTCCGCCAGGGCGCTGAAGGTTTCCACCGTATCCTTCATGTAGACCGTTTCCGCCGGGGGCTCCTCGGGTTTTTCGGGAGCGGGAGGGGCTGCCGGGCGGACTATCGGTTTTTGGGTGACCCGAAGCCTGAAGGGATTGTCCCTGAAAGCCCCGGAATAGTCCCCGTAAGGCTTGGCGAAGGCGCGGATGTTGAGATAGGTGCCGTCGAGTACCTGGGTTTCGCCGTGGCGGCCCCAGTCGTAGCCCCAGGCGACCACCCAGGGAACGAAAATGTGAAAGGCCTCTCCCAACGGAGTATCCTTCTCGGGAGTCGAGTCGATTAGGCTCCATATCTTGGCTGAGGGGGGTATGAAGGCCCCGTCGAGAAGGCGCTTCTCGTCGCCGTTGACGGGGTTCCATTCCGGGGCCCGGTAGGCGTAGTTCGCCGCCTTAAGCGCGGGGTCCCGGGTGGACTCGGTGAGCAGCACCGAGGCGATGCCCGCCTTTTTGCGGACGTAGAGGTGGTACCCACCGTCGGTGCCCTGGATGATGCGAAGGTCCTCCCCCGTCACGGCGAGATCCTGGGCCGTCTGGGCAAAAAGCGGGAAGGCGGCGGAAATCGCGAAGGCGAGCGCGGCGGCCGCGCGTATCGACGACTTTTTCATGACTAGAGTATCGGGAGAAAAGATCCCGGCGATAAGCACAGGATTCGGTATGTGCGCGGGGGTGGGGTGATAGCCGGGATTCCCCGCCCTTGAAGAGGGGGGCCCATCGGTGGTATTCTCTCGTTACTATGGACAATAACGGCAAGAAGCGAATCCTCACCGGGGACCGGCCCACGGGCCTCCTCCATCTCGGACACTACGTAGGCTCCATCAAGAACCGCGTCCGCCTCCAGGACGAGTACGAGTGTTTCTTCATTATCGCGGACCTCCACACCCTTACCACGAAGCCCGAAAAACAGCATATCGAGGAACTGGCAGCCAACGTGCGTTCCATGGTGCTCGACTACCTCGCCTGCGGGATCGATCCGGCGAAATCGACCATTTACTTACAGTCCGCGGTCCCCGAAGTCACCGAGCTTAATCTCTTCTTTCAGGACCTGGTCACCGTGCCGCGCATGCAGCGCATTCCCTCGATCAAGGACATGGCGAACAACGCGGGGCTTTCCGAGCTTCCCCTGGGACTCCTCGGCTACCCGGTGCTCCAGGCTGCCGACATCCTCATGCCCCGATCCCACCTCGTTCCCGTCGGAAAGGACAACGAGAGCCACGTGGAGCTGACCCGTGAAATCGCCAAGCGGTTCAACTACATGTACGGCGAGACCTTCCCCATCCCGGAAGTGATGGTCAGCGACTTCGGTTCCCTGGTAGGCACCGACGGGCAGGCCAAGATGTCCAAGAGCCTCAACAACGCCATCTTCCTCTGCGACGACGAAAAAACCGTGAACAAGAAAGTAAACGGCATGTATACCGACCCCAACCGCACCAGCGCCGACGTGCCCGGCACCGTGGAGGGGAACCCCGTGTTCATCTACCACGACGCCTTCAACCCGGACAAGGCCGAGATTGAGGACCTGAAGGCCCGCTACCGAACGGGAAAGGTCGGGGACGTGGAGGTAAAGCAAAAGCTTGCCCGGTCCCTCAACGCCTTCCTCGACCCCATCCGCGAGCGCCGGGCCAAGTTCGAGGCCCAGTCGGGCCTGGTGGACGAAATCATCTACGAAGGAACCCTGCGCATGCGGGATGAGGCCCGCGCCACGCTGAACGCCGCGAAAAAGGCCATGGGTCTTTCGTCGGTGTGGAACCGAATCAGCCGCAAGGCCGAGGAAACCCGCAAAAAGCGGGAAAAGGACTCCTGACGAGCATGGGCGGGAATACCTTCGGAACCCTCTTCAGGATTACCACCTTCGGGGAGAGCCACGGCCGGGCCCTAGGGGTCACGATTGACGGCTGCCCCGCGGGGATTCCCCTGAGCGAGTTTACGGTGCAGCGGGAACTGGACCGGCGGCGTCCCGGGGCCCACGGCGCCCGAGGCGGGGACGCGAAGCTCAACCCCGCCGTTACCGCCCGAAAGGAAGCGGACGAGGTGGAGATTCTCTCGGGCATCTTCGAGGGAAAGACCACGGGAACCTCCATTGCCATGATCGTCCGCAACACGAACCAGCAGAGCGCCGATTACGGCGACATAGCCCGCAAATTCCGCCCCGGCCACGCGGATTACCCCTTTTTCGAGAAGTACGGAATCCGGGACTACCGCGGGGGGGGCCGCTCCTCCGGGCGCGAGACCATCGGCCGGGTAGCCGCGGGAGCCGTGGCCAAGGCCTTTCTCGAAACCCTGGGTATCCGCGCCCTCGCCTGGACCAGCGAGGCGGTGGGCATAGCCTGCGGGACCTTCGACGAGGCGGAAATCGAGCGGAACCCCATGAGAGCCTGCGATGCCGAGGCGGCACAGGCCATGCAGAAAAGGGTTATCGAGCTCAAGGCCGCCGGTGACTCAGGGGGCGGGATCATCTCCTGCAGAGTTTCGGGAAATATTCCCGCCGGGCTCGGGGAGCCCGTGTTCGACAAGCTCGACGCGGAACTCGCCTACGCCGTCCTTTCCGTCGGCGCGATCAAGGGCATAGAGTTTGGCGCGGGCTTCCAGGCCGCGCGGCTCACGGGCAGCGAAAACAACGACCCCATGAGGGCGAATCCCGCGGGGGGAAAGCCGTCCTTTCTCTCGAACAACGCCGGGGGCATCCTCGGGGGGCTTTCCACGGGGGCGGAAATTCTTTTCCGGGCCGCGGTGAAGCCCGTTTCCTCCATTTCGAGGGAACAGCTCACGGTGGACCTCGAGGGCCGCGACTGCGGGATCTCGGTCCACGGCAGGCACGACGTATGCCTGTGCCCGAGGATCGTTCCCGTGGTGGAGGCCATGACGAACCTCGTCCTCGCGGACATGATCCTCCGAAACCGGGCTTCCAGAGCTTAACGCTTTACGCCCCGTACGGGCCGTGGTATCCTGTTAACCATGACCGTAAAAGAAGTTAGCGCGGCCCTGGAGGCCGAAATCATAGGCGAAACCCTGCGGGAAGACGTGGAGATAAGCTCCGCCTGCGGGGCGGACCTCATGAGCGACGTGATGGCCTTCGTGAAGGATCAGGTCCTGCTCCTCACCGGGTTAATCAACGTGCAGACCATCCGCACCGCCATGCTCATGGACATACAGGCGGTATGCTTCGTGCGGGGCAAGTCTCCCAACGCCGAGATGATCGCCCTCGCCGCGGAAAGCGGCATCGTCCTCATGAAGACGAAACTCCCCCTCTACATCGCCTCGGGCAAGCTCTACGAAGCCGGGATCCGGCAGGGCGGCGTGCGGGCCATCGACTAGGGGGCCCCATGCACTACCACTACGAGATAGCGGGCGACGACTTTACCCGGGCGGGCAGCGCCTCGGCGGAAATGAAAAAGACCCTTCAGCGTCTCGGCGTTCCCAACGAGGTGATCAAGCGCACCGCCGTGGCCATGTACGAGGCGGAGATCAACATGGTAGTCCACGCCGGGGGCGGCGAGGCGGACATCGACATCGACGGCTCCGCCATAACCATCGTCTTGAGGGACCGGGGCCCGGGCATCCCGGACCTGGACCTCGCCATGCAGGACGGCTGGTCCACCGCCCCCGACCTCGCCCGGGAACTGGGCTTCGGCGCCGGTATGGGCCTGCCCAACATGAAGCGGAACGCCGACAACCTCACGATTGAGTCCAAGGCCGGCGAGGGAACCGTCGTCACCATGACCATCCGGATGGGAGATAAGCCGTGAACCGGCTCCACTCGGTAATCCTGGACGAAGACGCCTGTAAGGGCTGCACGATCTGCGTTACCGGCTGCCCCACCGAGGCTATCCGGGTAAGGGACGGCAAGGCGCGAATCACCGCTGAACGGTGCATCGACTGCGGGGAATGCATCAGGCGCTGCCCGCACCGGGCAAAAAAGGCCATGGCCGACTCCTTCGCCTCCTTTCCAGACGTCTGGAAATGCCGTTTTGACCGTTTGATCGCCCTCCCCGCCCCCTCCCTCTACGGTCAGTTTCCCCCGAAGTATTCCATAGAAGACATCCACCGGGCCCTTCGCTCCCTCGGCTTCGACGAGGTCTTTCCCGTGGCGGCGGCAACCCCCGCGATCTCGCGAACCCAAAGGGACCTCCTGGAGGGCTGCGACGGCAAGTCCGTACCCCGGCCCCTCATCTCCTCCAGTTGCCCCACCGTCGTCAAATACGTACAGATCCGCTTTCCTACCCTCCTCGAAAACCTCGCCCCCGTCATAGCGCCCATGGAGCTCGCGGCGCGAATGGCCAAGGCCCGCGGATCGCCCCGGACAGGTTGTTTTTTCATATCCCCCTGCGCGGGAAAGGTAACGGAAGCCATGGCCCCCGTGGGGATCGAAGGCTCCGAGGTGGACGGGGTTTTCCCCATGAGCGAGGTGCATCTTCCCCTGTTGCAGGCCCTTATCAAGAACGCCCGGGAGCGGGGAGAGCAAGCCCTTTCAGGAACGGCACCCGGGCTCCGGGCCCTGCCCTCGGCGGAGGAGATTTCCTGGGGACGGGCCGGGGGGGAGGCAGACACCACCCTGCCCCTCGAAACCGGCCGAACCCTCGCGGTGGACGGAATGGAGCAGTGCATTCACATCCTGGAGGCGGCGGAAGACGGCAAACTCGAGGAGATACGCTTTCTCGAGCTCATGGCCTGCCCCGGGGGCTGTACAGGGGGCCCTCTCACCGCCTGTAACCCCGCCCTCGCCCGGCATCACCTGAGGGAGCGGGAACGGCAGATCAGGAGCCCCGCGAAAAACGAGGGGGCTTATGCGGGGGCTTCTACGGTACGTATAAACCCCGAGGGACTACCGGGGGCTTATGCGGGGGCTTATACGGTACGTATAAACCCCGATGCACAACCCATACCCGCCGATACCGGGGTCGGCTCGTGCCTTCGAAGGGAGCCCTTCCCCGCCCGACCGGCCCTGCGCCTGGATCCGGACTTCGACACCGCCATGAAGATGATGCAGCGCATGGAGGAGATCCGCTCGGGCCTTCCCGGACTGGAC
>QKDA01000195.1 GCA_003246765.1 Spirochaetales bacterium
CCCGTGCGGATAAAGACCGGGACCCCCCTCCACTCGTCGGTGTCGATCTCAAGGCGGCAGGCGGCGTAGGTTTCCGTGGAGGAGCCGGATATTCCCGTTTCGTCCCGGTAACCCCGGTACTGTCCCCGTACCGTGAACTCCCGCATCCTCTCAGGCGCCGGGGGGAGAATCTTCGAGAGCAGGTATTCCTTTTCGGCGTGAATATCCTCGTCCCGCATGCTCTTCGGCTTTCTCATGGTCACCAGGGCCAGGAGCTGGAGCAAATGGCTCTGAACGAGATCCCGCATTGCTCCCATGCCCTCGTAAAAGGCGGTCCGACCCTCGATTCCGATCGATTCGGCGGCGGTGACCAGGATATGGCTTACGTGCCGGTTGTTCCACGCCCTGCAGAACAGGGGGTTCTCGAAGCGGAAGGCCAGGATGTTCTGGGCGGTCTCCTTCGCCAGATAGTGGTCTATGCGGAAGATTTGACGAGCCTCAAAACTCTCGTCCAGGTCCCGGATGAGGGCCCGCGCCGAGTCAAGGCTGTAGCCGAAGGGCTTTTCGATCAGGAACCGGGAAACCCTTCGGCCCTCCCTCGAAAGGTTTACGTCTTCCCTGCCCAGGCGGGAGGTTACCGTACCGAAGAGGGTCGCGGGAATGGCGAGGTAGAAGAGCCTGCTCACGGCTTCCCCGGCACCCATGTCGATCTCCCGGAGGCGGTCAATGAGGGGCCCGTATCCCTCGGGATCGTCCATCCTCATGGACACGACGGAGATAGCCTTCCGAAGGCGGGAAAGGACCTCTTCCTCCGCCCCGGAACCGACGGATGTCCTGGTCAAGGCGACGATGTCTTCCGGGGTTGTGCCCTGGCGGGTAATTCCGAGTATCATGAATCCCGACGGGAGGAGGCCGGACTTTTCGAGGCGGTAGAGGGCGGGCAACAGCTTTCGCCGGCACAGGTCGCCGGTAACGCCGAAGATAACGAGAACCGTTTTGTCTATTCTTTCCATATCCTAGCTCTTAAGTATCAAGTCTGTGTGGAGTATAGCACGGGACGCGAGTTTTATGAGCTGGGCAGGCTGAGCCGCCGGAAGAAGGTCCTTCCTGAGGTTCTCCAGGGCTTCGCGCTTTTCTTCCCCCCCCGCCCAGACGGCGGCCAGGTCAATGTGCCTGAAGAAGGCCGGCGTAATCGTGATGCGCCGGAATAGCCCCGCCTTATAGCCTTCCCCGTAGCGGGTGCCCTCGGGGGGCATCGTGCTTAAGGGACTCTCCGGCAGGATTCCCGCGGTGTGTCCGTCCCCGCCGATGCCCAAAAGGGCGGCGACGAAAAGGTGTTTCGCCTCGTGCCGTACCGCCGCCTCCGTCAGGAACTCGTTGAAGCGGTCAATCTCGTGGAGGAAGGCCTGGGAGGATTCGTCGCCTCCGTGAAGCACCTTGACGGCGTTGATGGAGCCGCTTTTCAGCCCGGAATCCTCGAGCAGCTTCCAATTCGAGTCCGGGTGGCCCTCGATCCCGAAGCGTTCGTCCGCGAGAGTGACGGTAAAGAGCCAATGAAGGAGAGACCTTCGGGTCCCGGCCTGCTCGATAAGGGTATTGCATACCGCCGCGGCGCTCCCCGCGGTTGAACCGCCGGAGGCGAGGAACAGTACCGGTTCGTTCTTGGCCAGGTGCCGGGAAATTTCCCCCACGAGCTCTTCCACAAGCGCTTCCCTTGTGTCGGTTCGGATGGTAATCATACCCTTGATTATAGGTTTTTTCCCTTCCGTCCGCACCCTTTTGCCCCTTTTATTCGTTGTATATAGACGGTGTCTGGGTTATTATTGATACATGGACATCAACCGGATTCGTGAACAGATTCAGACAACCAGCGATCGAACCGAGATGATATTCACCGAGCTCGGGGCCAGTTTCCCTTCCATGCTATCCCTCAACCGGAATGCCGGGGGGTCTTCCATTCCGGCCATCAAAAACGCGATCCAGAACCTCGTCTCCGGCTTCTCGGGCACCTCCGCGGAGGAACGGGGTTTCTTCCGGAACTACAACGTAAAGAGCAACGAGATCTTCGCGAAACTCAATGAGCGCATGACTACCCTGGACGAGCTCAATCGCCGGGTTTCGGAAATTCGGGCCGATTCCGAGGAACTCGAGATCATCTCCCTGAACGCGATGGTCATCTCCATAAAGTCAGGGGAGAAGGGACGGGCCTTCTCTACCATCACCGAAAACCTGAAGCGCCTTTCCGCCCGGATGATTACCCTGTCCAACGATCTGATGCAGAACGAACAGCGGCTTTTGGAGCAAAACGGGACCCTCAAGCGCTCCTTCAACGAGCTGGTGTCCACCCAGGAGGACTTCCTGCGCGACTCCGGGGACCGCGGGGCTTCCGTTCTGGGCTCCCTTATCGGCTCTGCCTCGGAGTACCTGACCGTCATGGACGAAAAGGCGGGGAAGATAAACGCCCCCATCCGGGATGCCATGGCGGGGGTTCAGCTTCAGGATATCGTTCGCCAGTCCATTGACCAGGTTCATTTAGCCCTGGCGGAAATTCAGGGAATTCCCGACAGCGGTACCGTCGAGGAGAAGCTGGACCAGGTCACCCTGGACCTCGATCTCTTTGAGGTATCCTGCCGTATCCTGCGCGACGTTAAGGCCCATATCGAGCGGTCCCTGGAGGTTTTTGCGGGAAACTGGGACCTGGTTCACGGCATACTGGACTCCGTCGAGGAGATGCGCCGCCAGTTCATAACGGATTTTCTGGACGGAAACGACCCTTCCTCCTCGATTCCCGCGGCCATGCGGGCGATCACCGGAGATTTTTCCGATTATATTGCCCGGCTAAATCTCTATCAGCGGGGCCAGCGTTCCCTGGTCCGGGACTCCGCCGGGATCATCGCGGGGGTCAAGCACCTACGCTCCGTGTTCGACACCATCAAACCCATCATTTCCAGGCTTCAGCACGTACGCATAACCCAGCAGATCGAGGTCGCGAAGAATCCCGCCATCGCGGCGGTAAAAGACACGGTGGAGCACATGAGCGAGCTCATCATGAAGGCGGACGAGCGGGTTCAGACCACCCGGAAGGAACTGGAGGGCTTTATCGGTTCCATCGAGGAGCTCACCGGAGAATTTACCCGTTCCTCCGACGAGGCCCAAAGGGAACTGGAAAGGATTAAACAGGACAAGATTCAGTTTTTCTCCCGGATGAACGACCATCAGGAGGAGATGACGGCCCACCTTTACGCCCTGAAGGTCTATCCCGACTCCTTCGGCGAAACCTGCAGGAAGATCGACGGGGTGCTCGAAGAGCTTAAGGCGGCCCTCAAGTCCGTCGAGGATGCCTCGGAAATGCTTTCCCGCTCGGAAAGCGAGCATCGGGAGATCCGCAACCGCCTCCTGTCGGAGATAGGCGAGAGCGAGTGGACCATTCACAACGACCATTTACGTCTTTTGGCGGAGCGCTTTACCATCACCTCCCATAAGGAGGCTGCCGGAGAGATCGGCGGCTTTGACGTGGAAGGGGTCACGCTGGACAAGATCGAGTCCGGCGACGTAACCCTATTTTTTTAGGTATTCTTCCCCTTCTTCCTTCGTGAGGGGCCGGGCCACGCTTATGCCGTATTCGCTCGTCTCGATCGTTCTGGGGGAACCGTCAGGCTTGAACTCGTTCATGACCTGAACGATGGGGTACCGGGGGTTCTCCGGATTCACGTCGATTACCTGGCCGATCTTCCCGTTGGACAACAGTACGTACAGGCCGATGGGATAGAGGGAAACGGAAAAGAGAAGAGCCCGAATGATCGTTTCGTCGTACTGCTTCCCCTGATTTTTCATGATGTCGATAATGCCGGTATACGCGTCGCGGGCTTCCTTGTAGGGTCTCGGCGCGGTCACGGCCTCATAGGAACAGGCCACGGCGATGATTTTCGCGTAGAGGGATATCTTGTCCTTGCTCAGCTTTCTCGGATACCCGGCCCCGTTTTCCCTCTCGTGGTGCTCAAGAACCCCGAGGCAGATATTCAAGGGAAAGGAGAATTCCCTCAGGATATTGTACGAAATGACCGGGTGGGTGAGAATCGCGTTCTTTTCGGGCTGAGTGAGGGACTTATTGCCCATGTAAAGCTGCGGGGGCAGGCGTATCATGCCGATTTCGTGGAGGATCGCCGCCACGCCGAGTTCTATGAGCTTATGGATGGGAAATTTCAGCTGAAGGCCGATGACCAGGGCATAAACCGTGGACCTCATGGCATGGACCACGAGATAGTTGCGGTCGCGGTTCTCCTGGGAAGGCTGGATCCGCAGCACGAACCGCTTGTTTGATTTTACGAAATCGCACAGTTCCTTAACCTTGTCGGATATGACCTGGAGCTGCAGTTCCTTGCGCGTGGCGTACCGGGTATACACCTCGGCGATGAAGCTCTGGAATTCCTGGTATGCCTTCTCCACGAGGGCAAACCGGGTCTCATCGCTCAAGGGCTGGTTTTGGTCGATCAGGTCGACGGCGTCGTCTTCCTTGGCCGCTTTCTCCTGTTTTGAGGCCCCGGCGTCGCCGTCCTCTTCGGAGCCTCCCTCGGCGGGGGGGGCGGAGTTTTTAATAAAGGGCTGTTCCGAGACGACTCCCTCGGAATAAATTTTAAGAAAGTCCCATTCCCGCAGGGCCCGCTGCATGGCGGCGGACATGGGCACTCCCGGAGTGATCAGGAGAAATTTCTTATCGAGAAACGCATCTTCTGAAAAGAAATACCCTTCGGGTAATTCCATCACATTGAACGTATTCACCTAACCAATCCCCTGTAGTACAATGATACACACCGGAAGGAGCCAATTCATGAAATTTAGGACCCTCTTTCTCGTTTTCAATATCGTCTTTTTGACGATTTTTATTACCCTTTTTTCTCTTCCCCTGGCGGTGCTCGGTTCGGGGGCCCTCGATTCCTTTTGGGGGCGTCAATGGTGGCTCGGCCTTCTCTTCGCCGGGATCGTCATCGCCGTGAACGTCACCTTTTTCGCCTATTGGCGGCTCCTGTCCCTCCTGGAAGTCCAGGACTGGCCCGGGCTTGCCGCCTACCTTGAAAGAAAAGTATACAACCGGCGCCGGGTTACTGCAAGTTCGGTACGCATTCTCCTGGAGTCCCTTTTTCTCATCGGGGATTTTGACGGGGTGGAGAAGCTCGCGGAGCTGCTCGGAAAGGTCAATCAAAGGCTTCTCGGCCGCTTTGCCCACCGGATAGCGGCGGTGCTTATCGTGGGGCAGCGTTACGCCGCAGCGGAGGCTCTCTGCGCCGAGACGGCCCTGAATCCCCACCGGGACGAGGACTGGCACCGTTTTTTTTCCGTTTTCCTCGAGCCCCTCCAGGGCAAGCCCTATCCCTCCGCCGCCCTCAGGGAAATCTCGCAGACCGCCCGGGATCCCCTCGTGGTTTCCCTCGCGGGTTACCTCAATTCAAAGCCCGGACGGGATGCCGCCGCCGCGGAAGCCGCGAAAAGCCGCGTTTTGGCGAGCCATGACCGGAAGCGGTTCGAGTCGGTCCTAAGCGACGCCCAGACCGCCGTGCACGGCATCGTGCTTTCCTCGCTCTTCGGTGAGACCATAGACTGGCTGTACGGGGCTTCGGGGGAGTAAAAAAAATGGGCCGCCCATGGGGCGGCTCCGAATGTCAGCTTCAAAACGACGACTGGACGTCACTCTCGTTCGCCGTTTTTCATGTCAACCAACGTTTTTATTATCGGACGCAAGGGTCGATACTTTAACGGAATGCCTCGGGGTTTTTTAAAAAAAATTCGAGACCCCGAATGTTTTCCCCGGAGGCGTCTCCCACCGCCCTGTAGATCCTTTGGGACCGCAGGAAGGGGTCTTCCCGGGAACCTTCACTCGGGTCGCTCGGTTCCGCCCCGGCGGCATCGAAGATCATGGCGGCGATTTCCTTCGCCGGATGGGTCAAAATTTCCCGGTCGATGCGGTCAAGCTCCCGGGCGTCGCGGCGGCCGCAGGCCTTTTCGGCCCGGTTAGCCAAGCGGGAAAGGTCCTCCAGCGACTCGATGAGCTCATTCACGCCGCGGTAAAAATCGCCCGTGCCCGAGTCCTCGGGGGCCTCTGCCGCCCTTCCGATACGGTTCGCTATCTCTTCCCGGCAGGGAGGCCTGTCCAGGCATGAGCCAACCTCCGCGCAGGGAATCCCGGGAATCATCATGCCCCCGGAGGTGAGACTCGCCGTACGGTGGGCAGGGTAGGCCGCTATTCGGCTTTCAAACCACCATGCGTAGAGGGAAAGCCGCTTGTCCGTGAGAACCGTGCCCCCCTGGCGGTCCGCGACGGGGTAGGGTCCCGCGCCGTAGAGGGCCCGAACGGATTCCAGTTCCGCCGGCTCAAGCCTGCGGGAATGGCCGTGGGCCCGTTCCTCAAAGAGACTTCCCTTAAAGTGGGTTTGCCTCCGGGGAAAGGCGAGGTCCAGTCCCGCCACGAAGATTTCTGGACATCCCAGGTGCCGGGCGAAATCCCATGCGGTGGTCGCTACCGATCCCCCCGCCCCCAGCTCACCCCTCTTGCGCGTCCTCTGTTCCAAAAACCTACCCAGGGGAAAGAGGGAAGAGCACAGGAAGTGGGCCTTCGCGGGGAAGCGGAAGACCGCGGGCCAGGCGGCGGATTCGGTGATCATGACGGTCCGGGACGCTTCCAGGCCGTCCAAATGTCGGTAATTCCAGTATTGGGGATCCACAAGCACGAGAAAATCGGGTTCTACCCCGCTGCGGAGACAAGCCCGCAGGGCCGTATCCACCGCGATCACCACGCACCGCCTCGACAGTTCCGGGAGCATCGGGAGAATCTCGTCCAGACTGGGTCCCGCGGCGAGAAGAAGCGCCGGGGTATCGGGGAACAAGAGCTCGAATCGGCGGATACCCCCGAGATCCCGCATCCTGCCGAGATTTTTTGTCATGTTTCTCAGCCACAGGCGGCCGAACCTGCGCAGGGTATTCCTGTTTATTTCCTCTTTTCGGGCGTTTCTTTGCTCCAGGGCGCGGAAGCCCTCCAGCCAGGTCCGGTCTCCCGGCGGAACTACCCCCGGATTCAGGCACGCATATTCCAAGGCTCCCATACCCTCCAGCACCGAACGGGTTTCCGCGGGGGGAAGCCCGACGACAATCGCCAATCCGGGATGGGCGAGAAGGGTATCAAGGGGTCGCGACGAGAGGAGCAGGGCGAAAAGGTAAATGTCCGGGATGACGAGCACTATGGGCGCGTCCGCCCTCAAAAGGGCCGTCTCCTCGGCGCCGTAGGCCAGGCCGGGTGAAAGGAACACGAAGCCCCCGCACGCGGCTCGGGAGGGATCCCGGGCGATTCGACCCGCTTCCCTGCGGGGATCGTAGCGGGAATGAAGGTAGGTGTTTCCTATGCGGAGGGTCGGTAATCCCGAGGGCGTGGCCTCCAGCTGCCACGATTCCGGAACGCCCCGCGCCAGGGATGCCCTTCCTTCGGGTGTATCAAGGGCGAGGGCCGCCGACAGCTCCGGGAACCGCCGGGTTAAAAGTTCCCCGTTTTCCCCCAGTACCCGCTCATTCAAGGGTGAGTTCAATGGTCATCCCCTTTTCGATCGGAGTTCCCGGCGGAGGCTGCTGATCCGTCACGTAGCCGTCCCCCTGGATGTAAACCCGGAGGTCCGTCCGCTCCACCAGCGGGGAGAGCATTCGTTTGGGAACCCCCGTCAGGTCGGGCATGACGCTGCCCAGCCGCACGGGCTCCGTCTTGGGGATGGTCACCAATCCCGTATGCCGCACGGAAGGGGCGGATCCCCTGCCTAGGCCCAGCTGATCGATGATGGCGTTGGTCGCCTCGGAAACGACTGGTGCGGCGATCCGCCCGCCGTAAGTCTCTCCCTCGGGTTTGATAATGACCGCGTAGACGATGATCTTCGGGTCGTCCGCCGGAAATATCCCGAGACAGCTGGAGACGAAGTCGGTGTTGCTGTAACCCGCCTTGTCCTGGGATGCCATCTGCGCGGTTCCGGTCTTCACCGCTATGGGCACGTCTCCCACCGATGCCTTGGTGCCGGTGCCGCTCTCGGCTGTGGACTGCATGTAGCTGAGCATGAGGTTCGCGGTATATGCCGATACGGGACGGCCCAGGACCTGGGGGGCATGGCGGTACACGGTCTGTCCGTCCCGGTCCATCAGGCGCGAAACCAGGGTCAGCGCGACCCGCTTGCCGCCGTTGGCGATCGCCGTGGCCGCCTCGACCATCTGCAGGGCGGAAACGGAAATTTCCTGGCCGATGGCGATGGTGGGTTTCGACCGGAGCGACCAGCGGTCGACGGACGGGAGGTAGCCCGCCGCCTCGCCGGGAAGCTCTATGCCCGTTTTCTCCCCGAACCCGAAGGCCCGGAGCTTTGCCTCAAAGGCGGCGGCCTCGACCTTTTCCGACATTTGTCCCGTTCCGTCGTTGCAGGAAAGCCGGATTACGTCCCGCGGGCCGACTATACCGTGGGCCGCCAGGTCGCCGATGGAGATTGTCTCTCCCGCGGGGGTCGTGAAGCGGTACGCTCCGTCGCAAACGAACCGGTCGTCGTCGCGCACGGCCCCCAGGTCAAGCATGGACGCGATGGAAAAGATCTTGAAAACCGAGCCGGGCTCGTATCGGTAGAGGGCCGGGCGGTCCTTTCGCTCCGTGGGCACGCTTTCGGGAAAGGCGTTGAGGTCCGCGGCGGGCTCGCTCACGTAAGAGAGGATCTCCCCGGTCTTCGCCTCCACGGCGAGAAGCATCATGGCTTCGGCGTTGGTATCCGCCATGGTGGCCCGGGCAATCTTCTCCAGTTCGTACTGAATGGCGCTGTCCAGGGTTAGTTCCACGCTTAGGGCCGTTCTCGGCGCACCGTCGGCCGAAAGCCCCGAAGAGAGGGTGTCTTGCAGCGAGTATTCAATGCCCGTCAGGCCGTATCCCTCATCCCCAAGGAAGCCCACGACCTGGGAGGCGAGACTCTTTTCCGGGTAGATTCGGCTTTGGACGGGCTCCAGGCGGAGACCCCTGAGCTTTGAAAGGGTCACCACCTCTACGATGGCCGCCTTTTCGCTTTCGCTGATTTTCTTCTTCAGGTAAAAAAAATCCCCCGATCCATCCTCGAGGCGGGAGAGGATCTCCTGGTCCGAGAACCCGGTTAAGGGTGCCAGGAGCCGCGCGAAGAGCGGTTTATCCTTGACCGCCGAGCGGGTTACCGCGATGTTGTAGACCACCGACTGTACCGCCAGGATTTTCCCGTTTCTGTCGAGTATGGCTCCCCGTTCGCCCAAGGGAGCCGATTCGGCATAGGCCGGCGGCGGGGTTAGCATGGCAACTCCGTATTTTACGATGACCGCGAGGGTGAGAACCGCCAGGATCGCTCCCGTAATTATCAGCCGGGGGCGGCTCACGAATCCGTTCATTTCCATAGGACTTTCCCGCGTACGCTGTCAAAGCTCACGAAGCCGTACTCCCGGGAGTCGAGGGATTCGCCGCGGTTGTCGCCAAGGGCCAGGAATACCCCCTCGGGAACCCTGTCGGCGGCCTTAAGCCGCTCGAACTGATCCTCTCTCAGGGCAACCCGTTCTCCCCGGAGGGTCATGTACGCGCCGTTCTCGGTCCGCTCGAAGGCCAACGGGTCCCCGGGAACACCGGCGCAGCGCTTGATTACCCAGCGGTCCTGCCAGGGGAATATGACCACGTCTCCCGGCTTGGGGAATCCCCATCGGAGGGCGTAGCGGTTCGCGAAGGGAACGGGCACGCCCCAGGAAAGCTTGAACTCCAGCACGAAGGACCCGGCGGGGAGGGCTGGAACCATGGAGGTGCCTGATACGTACATGAGGTCCAGGACAAAGAGCTTGCACGCCAGGGCCGCGAGGACTACGGAGAAAAACAGGATGGGGGTGCGGCCGGTCTTCTTCATGGCTATTCCATTCTAATTATCCTTTGCGGTTCTGTCGATACTCTTCTCATGGAAGTCATTACCCTTTTACGCCCCGAGAACCGCTTCATTCCCGCCATGTCTCCCCGGAGCGCCCCGAGGGCAGCGGCCCGGGCGGCTCCGCGGATCGCCATGGATTTTCCGGCCCCCTTCGTATTCCTGGTCGCCATGGCGGCGCTTCTTTCTACGGCGCCCCTGCTGCAGGACAGGCTCGGGCACTACCGGCTCGAGAGGATCTCCCTCGCGTCGGACGACTCGCTTCCCCTGGCCTTCGACGCGGTACTGTCCCCCGGCGGGCAGTCCCTTCCCGAGGCCGGCGCCTCGGCGGACACCGCCCCCCTCAACGATCCGGTCCCGGTGCCCGAGGCCCTTCGCACCGTAACCTGGCAGCGGTATACCGTACGCGCCGGCGACTCCGTGTCGCGGATCGCCTCCCGCTTCGGCCTTCGCAACGTGGGGACCGTCCTGGCGGTGAACGGCATCGACAATGCCCGCCGCCTGAGGGTCGGGCAGACCTTGGACATTCCTTCCATGGACGGTCTCCGCCATACCGTGGCCAAGGGCGACACCCTTTCGGGCTTGGCCAAGCGCCACGGGGTTTCCGTGACCGCCCTTCTGGACGTGAACGACCTCTCATCGGAAACGCTCAGCGCAGGGCAGTCGCTCTTTATCCCCGGGGCGGCGCTCTCCCGTTTCGATCTCAAGAAGGCGATGGGGGAACTCTTCATCCGCCCCGTCGCGGGACGCCTCACCTCCCCCTACGGCTACCGGTCGGATCCCTTCACCGGGGCCAGGACCTTCCACACGGGAATAGACCTGGCGGTTCCCCAGGGAACCCCGGTCAAGGCGGTGATGGACGGGAAGGTGGCGGTCACGGGTTATTCGCCGGTCTACGGAAATTATGTTATCATTAGCCATGACGGGGGATACCAGTCCCTGTACGGCCACCTTCACTCCATCGGCGTGAAAAAGGGCTCGTCGCTGCTCCAGGGCTCCGTGCTCGGGAAGGCGGGAAACACCGGCTATTCGACGGGCCCCCACGTTCACCTGTCGATTTATAAAAACGGGAAGATGATCAACCCGCTCTCGGTTCTCGACTAGCCTATCCGGGGAGGATACCACATGGCCCTTGACGCGATCTGTTCGGAATGCGGGAGAATCCTCGAGGATGCCTTTCGTTACTGCCCATGGTGCGGCGCCTCCCGGGACCGGGACGGGCTGAGTTCCCTCGTGGAGGGGGCTTGCGGCAGGATCGAAAGCCTCTATCGTACGGGAATGGACTCCCGGATCTCCGATATGGAAGCCCGGCTGGGCGAGATGGAAAACGAATTGAACAGGATACTTTCATGACGAACAAACGGATCCTCGCCGCGGCGGCGGCCCTCGCGCTATTCCTGGAGGCTGCCTGGGCAGACATAGGCTTTCTCTCCCCGGACATTAACCCCTCGGGGGACGTGCTCTTTTCCCTGAAGGCCGATATCCCCGGCGCGGGGGCCTTTACGACCCTGTTCCGCAAGCGAATATCCGACGGTACCCTGGAACAGCTTACCTTTTATCCCGAGGCCTTGGAGTCCTTGGCCGGCGGCTCAATTCTCCAGGTTCGGAACCGGCTCGGTACGGGGCGAATAGACACGAAAACCCTTGCTTTCGCCTGGGTGCGGGAAACGACGCCCTTCGTGGACGGGGGTACCCCCCTTCTCGGAAGGCTTCCCGACACCGCCGCCAGTCCCGACGGGCGCTGGCTCGTTTCCGTCGAGCCCACGGGTCCCGCTACCGGGCGGCTCTCCATTTACGACATAACGAAGTCCATCAAGCGGGAGATATCCGCGAAGGTCGAGCGCGGTTCCCTTCCCGTGGCCTGGTCCCCGGATTCTTCGGTCCTGGTTTATGAACTGGGGGGCGTCCTCTATTTCTCCCGGCCGGAGCACTTTTTTTCGTCCGCCTCCCTTCCCCAGGAATACCGGGTCATAGGCCCCGGAAAGATTTCCAGCGTCGCCTGGTACGACGTTAACCGCCTCCTCTACGTGCGGGGCGACAGCGTGTACCGGGTTCAGGCCTCGGAACTGCTCTCCCGCTCCCTTTACGGGCCCTTGATCGGCGCGGGAACCCTGGCGGGCAAGCTTCCGGTTCCCTTCGTTCCCGAAACGGACCGCTTCAGTTCTTCCCCCGAGGGGGATGCGGTGATCTTCGCCCAGAGAAACCGAAACGTTTACTACACCACCCTGGCGGGAGACGACTACGTTGAATTCGGAAGGCCCGCCCGTTACCCCTATCTCCTTCTCCCTGGCAATACCGCCAGGATCGTGACGGTTTGGAGCGGCTCCGGCATTCCTTCTATTTTCACGGAAAGCGTGGAGGACGGGTCCCGCAGGACGAAAGCCTGGCGCCTTTCCGTTTCAGGCGGGAATTCCCTGTTCGAGAGCGTTGAAATACCCGCGGATACCCGATGGGTCGAAATGTCTCCGTCCCGAACCCATGCGGCCCTGCGGACCTCCAACGCGGTTTCCATCCGGGACGCCTCCACTTGGGCCGAAAAGGCCCTTTTCAGGGAGGAACCGGTAGTTCGCGCCGTATGGGCCGACGATTCGAGTCTCTTTATCGGCGGGGCCGAAACCCTTCGCCGATGGACATTCACTACGGGAAGCTCCGTGAAGTACCTCTATTCGGAGGTTTCGAGCCCGTCCTGGGACCAAACCTCCCAGGTCGTAACCGCCAGCGCTCCCCTGTCCGGGAAGATCGCGTGGCAGAAGGGCATGCAGTGGAGCCAGGCCCCGGACCTCAAGCCCCGGGCCCCGAGCGGTTCCAACGGAACCTGGAGGCTCTACGTGGACAGTTCCGGGGGATTTTTTTCCAACATGATCTACCTCAGGGCCGCTACGGGACCCGGGGGAACCGCCCCCCTCATTCAGGAGCCCCCTCTGCGGTTTGATCCCCTCGGAAAGGAGTCGGACTCCGGCGTTGACGGCTCCGTGGTGAGCCATGGCTCCCGCAGCGGCGCCAGGGAAGTGGCCCTCGTTTTTGACGCCATGGACGGGCTTGAAGGCCTTCCCGAACTGCTTAACACCCTCTCAACCTACGGAATACGGGCGACTTTCTTCATAAACGGCGAGTTCATCAGGCAGCATCCCGCGGCGGTGAACGAGATAGTGAAGGCGGGGCACCAAACCGCCTCCCTGTTCTTTACCCCCTGGGACCTGTCGAGCCCGAAATACCGCATCGACGAAGACTTCGTGATCCGGGGACTGTCCCGCAACGAAGACGATTTTTACAACGCCACCGGGCAGGAGCTTTCCCTCTTGTGGCATGCCCCCTGGTACGTGACCTCGCCCCTTATCCTCTCCGCCGCGGAAAAGGCGGGATACAAGACCGTCTCCCCCGACGTTTCCGTTTTGGATTGGGTGACCCTGGAACAGGGGCGTCATATGCCGGGGCTCTACAAGAGCGTGCCGGACCTGATCGACTCGATATTGAGCCAAAAAAAGCCTGGATCCATCATCCCCGTCCGTATCGGCCATGCCGAGGGAGGGCGGGAGGATTGGCTTTGCGACAGGATACCGGTTCTGGTTAACGCCCTGATAGAGTCGGGCTACAGGATCGTGACCGTGGACGACTTAATCGCCCGCGCCCGATGATCCGCGCAAGGCCAGCGACGCGAGCCTGACGGCGCGCTCCCACATCCTGAGGGGAAGGGCCCCGGCGGGGGCGTTTCTGTCCGCGATGAGGGGTACCTCGGCGATGACCGTTCCCGCGCCGTCGAGATATTCCAGGCGGCCCAGGACGGCGCCGGCCTCCACGGGAGCAAAGACCTCCCGGGGCAGTACCAGGCGTACGGAGGGTTTGTCCGGGGCGTTCGCGGGAACCGTGAGCGCTTCCGTCAGGGCGGGAACGGCCCGTACCGCACCGGTTCCGCTTCCCCATGCAATGACTCGGTAACCGTCCCCGCGGTCCGGGTAGACCGTTTTCCAGTTCGCGAAGGCCCATTCCATCAGGGCCCTGCCGTCTTCCGCCCTGAAGCGGTTTCCCTCCGCCGGGCCGGAGGCCTCAGTGCCCATGGTAACGGAAATGAAGCGGGTATTCCCCCTCCGCGCCGTAAGGGCAAGATTATAGCCCGACTCGTCAATGTAGCCCGTTTTAAGCCCGTCGCAGCCTTCAAGATTACCCAGGAGCGGATTCGTGGCGGTTTGGGTGATTGGAACCTGCCCCGCAAGCACCGGGTTGGAATTCGAGGAACCTTCCCCCGGCTTCGGAAGGTTGCGTTCCTGGGGGTAGGTGAGGGACCGAAGGCCGTGGTAGCGGCTCAGGGCTTCAGGGGCTTCCCGCAGGTAGCGGAGGGCGAAATTCGCGAACTCCCTCGCGGTCGTGCTGTTGCGCTCGCTCAAACCCGTAGGTTCCACGAAGCGGGTTCTCGCGAGACCCAGCCGTTCCGTCTCCGAGTTCATCCGGGCCACGAAGGGCTCGACCCCTGCGGACACCCTTTCGGCCAGGGCCACTGCCGCGTCGTTTCCGGAAACCACCGCCATTCCCCGCAAAAGCTCGTCTACCGTGAGCCGCTGACCCTTTCCGAGAAACATGAGAGAGGAGCGGGGGGGTATATTCTCGGCCCAGGAGGGTTCAGGCGGAACCAGGCTCTCCTCGAGGGAAAGCCGGCCCTCGGCTATCTCCCGGAAGGCGACGTACATCGCTACGAGTTTGGTCATGGAGGCGGGAGGAATGACCCTGTCGGCGTCCCTCTCGAAAAGCACGGCGCCGTTCGACGCGTCTATCAGGACGGCCGAGGGCGCGTGAAGGCTCCCCGAAAAGCCGCGCCCCGCCCCCCCGGTTCCCGCCGGGCGTAAGGCCGTAAGGTCCGGGGCGTCGGGCCAGGGAGAGACGGATCCCCGGTAGGCATCGAACCATGCGCCTCTTGCGAGGGCGGTCTCCGCTTCCGTGAGGGGCGGTATATCCGCGTTGAGCCGCGAGAAGGCCGCCGTAAGGGCTGCGGTTCCGGTAAAAAGGACGAGGGCTGCGAGGCTTGCTGCTGCCGCAGGGGCCTTCCGGCCCCGCAGAGGCTTAGAATTCCGCAAGCTTTGGGGCTCTCGGGTAGGGAATCACGTCCCGGATATTGCCCATCCCCGTGATGTAGAGGAGAAGCCGCTCAAAACCGAGTCCGAATCCCGAATGGGGAACCGTGCCGAAGCGGCGGAGGTCCAGGTACCACCAGTAGTCCTCCACGTTCATGCCCGAATCGGTAATGCGTTTCTCGAGACGCTCGAGAATCTCCTCGCGCTCTGACCCCCCGATGATCTCCCCGAGGCCGGGTACCAGCACGTCCATGGCACGCACGGTCTTGCCGTCGTCGTTGAGCTTCATGTAGAAGGCCTTGATCTCCTTCGGGTAGTCCGTGACGATGACCGGTTTCTTGTAGATCTTTTCGGTGAGGTACTTCTCGTGCTCGCTCTGGAGGTCGCAGCCCCAGTAGGGCTTGAACTCGAACTTGTCCGCGTTCTTTTCCAACTCCGCTACCGCCTGAGTGTAGGTAATCCGGGCGAAATCGGAGTTCACCACGTGGGTAAGGGTCTCGATAAGGCCGGGCTGTACCCTCTCGTCGAAGAATTTCATGTCAGCGGCGCATTTTTCCAGGGCCCAGCGCAGAAGGTACTTGATGAACTCCTCCGCGAGGTCCATGTCGTCTTCCAGGTGGAAGAAGGCGATTTCCGGCTCGATCATCCAGAACTCGGCCAGGTGCCTGGTGGTATTCGAGTTTTCGGCCCGGAAGGTCGGCCCGAAGGTATATACCCGGGAAACCGCGGTGGCGTAGGTTTCCGCGTTAAGCTGTCCCGATACGGTGAGATTGGCGGGTTTGCCGAAAAAGTCTTTGGTAAAGTCTACGCCGGGCCGGCCTGCCGCGATCTCGGCGGCCCCTTCCCGGGCGAGTCTTTGGAGGTCCAGGGTCGTAACCTGGAACATTTCCCCGGCACCCTCGCAGTCCGAGGCGGTTATAAGCGGGGTATGGACGTAGTTGAAGCCCCGTTCCTGGAAAAAGGTGTGGATGGCGTAGGACATCTGGCTCCGCATGCGGGCAATGGCCCCGAAGGTATTGGTTCTCGGCCTCAGGTGGGCGATCTCCCGCAGGAATTCCATGGAGTGGTTCTTTTTCTGGAGGGGGTAGGTTTCAACGGGGGCTTCACCGATAACCTTTACGGACAGTCCCTGAATTTCCACGGCCTGGCCCGAAGCCGGCGACGGAACAAGCCTTCCCGCGGCTGAAACGGAGGCGCCGGTGGTAATTCTTTTGAGTTCTTCCTCGGTTTCGGCAGAAATTCCCTCGTCCCGGTTCAGGGTTACCTGAATCGAGGCAAAGCAGGATCCGTCGTTTATCTGGATGAATACGAGATTTTTGGTTTCGCGCTTGGTGCGGACCCAGCCATATATGGTTATGTCACGCCCGTCCGGTTCTGAGACAAGAATGTCCTTAATAAGGGTTGTTTTCATAGAAGAAACAGTATCATGTTTATGCGGGGGCGTCAAAGGCCTTTGTAAATTAATACGAAAAACCCTCTAATCTAGCGCATAAATATGCAGAAAAGGGATGTTTGTAGAGTTTCTTCTAGATTCAAGGATTGACAAAGCTTGCCATTTCTTCCTCTTTGGTGTATAAATATGCATAAACTTATCTCGGAGGGAAATTATATGCAAATCGATTCCACCTACCCCCAACTGCTCGGCAACCTATCCCAGCTGGCGGAAAAAAACGGGTATATCGATCCCGAGCTCTACACGAAATACGACGTGAAGCGCGGCCTCCGCGATGCGAACGGCAAGGGCGTGCTTGTGGGGCTTACCAGCATCGGTAACGTTTACGGATACGACGTGGTCGACGGAAAGCCCGTGGCGGTCCCCGGAAAGCTCATTTACCGGGGATACGACGTGGAGGACATCATTTCCGATATCGAGAAGGCCGAGAATTTCGGTTTTGAGCAGGTGATCTACCTCCTGCTTTTCGGGGAGCTCCCCAATGCCTCCCAGCTCGCGGAATTCGACGCCCTGCTCGGGGAATTCAGGAATTTGCCCGCGAACTTCGTGGAGGACATGATTCTCAAGTCCCCCTCCTCGGATATCATGAACAAGCTCGCCCGCTCGGTTCTCGTGTCCTACTCCTACGACCCCAATCCAGAGGACACCTCCATCATCAACAACCTGTACCAGTGCGTGCAGCTCATCGCCCGTTTCCCCGCGATGGTGGCTTACGGGTATCAGGCCAAGCGCCGGTTCTACGACGGGAAGAGCATGTACCTGCACAACCCGCTCCCCAACCTCTCCACGGCGGAGAATTTCCTCAGGCTGATCCGGGCGGACAAGAACTATGACCGGCTCGAGGCGGAGATTCTCGACCTCGCCCTTATCCTCCACGCCGAGCACGGCGGCGGAAACAACTCTTCCCTGACCGTGCACGTGGTATCTTCCGCGGACACGGACACCTATTCCGCCATCGGCGCCGCGGTAGGCTCCCTCAAGGGACGCAGGCACGGCGGCGCGAACATCAAGGTTATGGAGATGATGGCGGACATCAAGGCGAACGTGCAGGACTGGTCCAACGAGCGGGAGGTCGGCGACTATCTTCGCAAGATCGTACGCAAGGAGGCTTTCGACCGAACCGGCCTCGTATACGGACAGGGCCATGCGGTCTACACCATTTCCGACCCCCGGGCGACTCTCCTCAGGGAAAAAGCCCGGAAGCTCGCGGAGGTCAAGAAGAGCACCGAGGAATTCGAGCTTTACTGCTCAATCGAGAAGATTTTCCCCGGCATCTTCAAGGAAGAGAAGGGAGACAACAAGAGCATTTGCACTAACGTCGACTTCTATTCCGGCTTCGTGTACTCCATGCTCGGCATTCCCCCGGAACTTTATACCCCGATTTTCGCCATATCCCGCATTGCCGGCTGGTCAGCCCACCGCCTGGAGGAGATCATCTCCGGCGGGCGAATTTACCGGCCGGCCTTCAAGCAGGTCGGTGAAAACCGCTCCTACGTTCCCCTGGACGCCCGAGCCTGACGGAAAAAGCCGCCGATCTTTAGCGAGGGGGG
>QKDA01000011.1 GCA_003246765.1 Spirochaetales bacterium
AGGAAGCCGTCGAGCACCTCGGCGACGATGGTGTTGAGCACGAAGTTCGGCGCGGAGATGGACTCGCTGGAGGGCACCATGCGGAACTCGAACTTGTTGCCCGTAAAGGCGAAGGGGCTCGTGCGGTTGCGGTCGGTGAGGTCCTTCGGGAGCTTCGGCAGGGTGGTCACGCCGAGCTCGAGCTTCTTGCCCTCGCCGGACTCGATGGCCTTGCCCGTGGCGATACCCTCGAAGATGGCCTGGAGCTGGTCGCCGAGGAAGATGGAAATGATCGCGGGGGGGGCCTCGTTGGCTCCCAGGCGGTGGTCGTTTCCGGTATTCGCCGCGGAGAGGCGCAGGAGGGGCGCGTAGGTATCCACGGCCTTGATCACGGCGGAGACGAACACGAGGAAGGTGAGGTTCTCCTCGGGGGTCTTGCCGGGATTCAGGAGGTTCATGCCGTCGTCGGTGCCCACGGACCAGTTGTTGTGCTTGCCGGAACCGTTCACGCCCCGGAAGGGCTTTTCGTGGAGGAGGCACACCATGCCGTGGTGCTTGGCGACCTTCTTGAGGGTCTGCATGACCAGCTGGTTCTGGTCGGTGGCCACGTTGGAAATGCCGTAGATGGGGGCGAGCTCGAACTGGTTCGGGGCCACCTCGTTGTGCTGGGTCTTGGAGGGTACGCCGACCTTCCAGAGTTCCTCGTTCACCTCGGTCATGAAGGCGGAAACCCGCTCGGGGATCTTGCCGAAGTAGTGGTCCTCGAGCTCCTGGCCCTTGGGGGGAAGGGAGCCGAACACGGTGCGCCCGGTGAGCTTGAGGTCCTGCCTCTCGGCGAAAAGCTTCTCGTCCACCAGGAAGTACTCCTGCTCGGGACCGACGGAGGAGATGGCGCGCTTGGAGGTGGTGTTGCCCATGGCGCGGAGCACCTTGACGGCGGAGTTGCTCAGGGCCTGCATGGAGCGCAGGAGGGGGGTCTTCTTGTCCAGGGCCTCGCCGTGGTAACCGACGAAGGCGGTGGGGATCACGAGGGTCTTGCAGTGGCCCTCATCGCTGATGAAGGCGGGGCTGGTCACGTCCCAGGCGGTATAGCCGCGGGCCTCGAAGGTGGCGCGCAGGCCGCCGGAGGGGAAGCTCGACGCGTCGGGCTCGCCCTGGATGAGCTCCTTGCCCGAAAACTCGACGATGGCGAGGCCGTCGGCGGTGGGGGAAATGAAGGAGTCGTGCTTTTCGGCGGTAAGCCCGGTCATGGGCTGGAACCAGTGGGTGTAGTGGGTGGCACCCTTCTCGATGGCCCAGTCCTTCATGGCGTTGGCCACGACCTCGGCACAGGCGACGGTGAGTTCGCACTCCCCGGCCTGAACGGATTTCACTTCCTTGTAAATCGCCTTCGGGAGCCGATCGCGCATGACGGAATCACCGAATGCATTCAGGCCGTACATCTCGTTAAAGGGCATAGAGTACCTCCTCGGTATTCAATGGCAGGACATACGCCTTTGCATGTCGCATGCTCTCGGTATTTTGCATATTTATACCATGTTTCAGTATAAATGTTCAATCTGCGGAAGGGGTAAAGGACGACCAAATTTCCGGGTCTTCCTGGCCGAGGCGCCAAAAAGCCAGCCGGGAGATCCCTTTTCCGCCGTATAACCGGGCGCGTTTCGTGATGGAATGGGAATCCTCGTAAAAAACCTTCACCCGAACGGTTTCGCTGTATTCAAACCAGGGTATTTCCCCGGTGCGGTAGACATCGGATATGGCCTTGTCGTTCATGAGATTTCCCAGGGTACTGAAGCGGTAGGCCTTGGAGGGATTCAGGTCGCCCCAGGCCCGCCCGTAAAAGGGTACGCCCATGACGAGTTTTTCGGGACTGATGACCGACGCGGCGTAGGAGGCGACCCTTTCGCACCATTCCAGGGAGGCTATCGGACCGGGGGAACCACCGCTCCAATGCTCGTCGTAGGCCATCACGATGATTCGGTCCGCCACTGCGGCGGCGGCGCCGTATTCGTAGGGATCCGCAAGGCGTTTCGTTCTTGCGGGAAGGGCGACGCTGAGGGTTTTTCCCGCCGGGAGAGAGGCCCGGAGGGCCGTGAGAAAGGCTATGAAATTTCCCGAATCCGCGGCGGGAATCGCCTCGAAATCGATTTGCACCCCGTCAAAGGGACGGGAAGCCTCGGCGATGGAGGCGATAAGGGTATCCCGAACCCCGTATTTGGGGTCGAGACAGAAATGGCTGAGGGCATGGTTGGAGCCCTCCGCCACTACCAGGTGAACCCGGCCGCCCCAAGAGGCGAGACGGGCCCTGGAGGGGACGCCCACAAGCTCCCCGTAGGCGTTCATTCCGGCGCCGAAATAGGCGACGTCCGTAAGGGGCAGGGAGGGGGCGAGAAAGCGCTCCTCCCCGGAAAGAAGGTAGCCCCAGGCTTCCGTGAGGGGAACGGTCCCCTGAAGCCTGGAGCCCTGGGGCTCCGCGGGCGCAAGGGAGGGCCCGGGCACGGGGGCGCCGGTTTCCCCCTGGGGCGGCGCGGCAAAGAGAAGAGCCGCCCCGAAGAGAACCGACGCGAAGAGAGAGGCCCGGACCGGTTCGTTCACGGTGTCAGTCCGCTACCGCCGTGTCTACCGTCTTCGGAAGCACGAGGTTGAGGATGATCCCGACCACGGTCGCCAGGGCGACTCCCGCGAGCTGGAACTGCAGGCCGTCGCCGAGGGCGAAGGCGAGCTTGCCGCCGCCGATGCCGATGACCATGATCACGGAACTGACGGTAAGGTTCCGCTTGCACTTAAAGTCTACGCCGGTCTCCACCAGGGTGCGAAGGCCGCTGGAGGCGATGATTCCGAACAGGAGCATGGAAATGCCGCCCATTACGGGGGTCGGAATGGTCTGGATGAGGGCGCCGATCTTGGTGATGAGGGAGAGAATCACCGCTATCACCGCGGCCCCGCCGATTACCCACACGGAGTACACCCTGGTGATGGCCATGACGCCGATATTCTCGCCGTAGGTGGTGTTGGGAGGGCCGCCCCAGAAAGCCGCCCAGGCGGTGGCAAGCCCGTCGCCGAGGAGGGTCCGGTGCAGGCCGGGTTTCTTGTAGAAGTCAGCTCCCACGACCCGGCTCGTTACCATCACGTCTCCCAGGTGCTCGGCGATGGTCGCCAGGGAAACCACCACGAAGGTAAGGGAGGCCATGAGGCTGAACTTGGGAAGGGCGAAGGCGGGCAGGCTGAACCAAGGGGCATCCGCCACCTTGGCGAAGTCGATGAGGCGGTAGGCGGGAAAGGCCAGGCCCATGAAAAAGGTAAAGAGGTAGCCGGAAACGAGGGCGATGAGGATCGGGATGACGTTGAAAAAGCCCTTGAAGAAGATCGTGGCCACGATGGCGACGAGGAGGGTAAAGGCGGCTATGGAAAGGGATACCAGGCTGTAGGCGCCGTCGGCCCCGTTCATGGCCATGCCCATGGCGGTGGGGGCCAGGTTAAGGCCGATGACCACGATCACCGCGCCGATGACCACCGGCGGAAGGACCCGGTCCAGCCAGGCGGTGCCGCTGAGCTTGATGATCCCCGCGACGATCGAATAGAACACGCCCGCCACCACGGCGCCGCCGAGGGCGTAGGGCATGCCGTAGGCCGAGCCGATGCCGATGATGGCCGGAATGAAGGCGAAGGACGAGCCGAGGAAGGCCGGAACCTGGGCGCCGGTGATCAGGATATAGAGAAGGGTTCCCGATCCGGCGGTGAACAGGGCCGCCGAGGGATTGAGGCCCGTCAGGAGCGGAACCAGGACGGTGGCACCGAACATGGCGAACACGTGCTGGAAACTCAAGGGAATCCATTTCGCGAGGGGAAGGCGCTCATGGACGCCTACGATTTTATGGGACATGCTTTTATTCCTCCGGGGCCAAGAATAGCACGGATGCAGTCCCCGGAGCAATCGAAAAAAGGGCGTCAGGAGGCCAGGGGGCGCGGTATGTCCGGGTCGGGGCTTTCCGGTTCGGGGGAACCGTTCGTAAAGCGGAGAACCATGAGAATTTTCGCCAGGGCCCGGGGAAGGGCCTCCCTCAGGGGAAGGCGGCTATGGGCGCCGTCGGGATCCAGGGCGACCGCCTGGGCGGTGATGTCCGACATCACCGGGGGAAGGGCGCCGAACCGTTCACGGAGCTCCCCCTCGGCGTATTGGGAGCGGCGCTGGAGCCCCCCGTCCAGCCCTTCCAGGGGGAGGAATTTGCAGGGCTTCCAGCGGATGCTCCCGTCCTTGCCCCGGTCTCCGGTATAGGCGAAGAGACGGCAGATCAGGGTACGCCCCTCGTAAACCGTGCAATGATAGGGATTGGAGGGATCGAAGAAGGGGCACCCCGCCTCGGGATCGCTGCGGGGGGAGACGTAACTGCCGTCCAAGAGGGATGAAGAGCGCGGGTCTCCCGAGGACAGGAGATGCCAGGCAAGGTAAAGGGCCTCGCTTTCAAGCACATCCGGCTCGAAACCAACGCAGCAGGAACCGCAGCCCTCGGCGCAGTGGAAGGGGCTCGCCAGTTTCCAGGCGGCCTGGGCCGCGTCAGTTTCGGCATAGATCGAGTCCATGCCCCGTATACTTTCGGCAATGCGGCTTTCGCCGAGCCTCTCTAGGTCTCGCGTCAAGGAGGTCCCCCGGAGCGGGACTATAGCATGGGCCCGCGGCGCTCCGCAAGGGAGGAAGGCCTCGGCAGAGGGACTCAGCAGGGCGCGCATTGCCTTGCGTTCTCCCAGGCGATCGTCAATACTAAAAAAGGGACAGACAAGGAGAGTGCGCCCATGAGAAAAATTTCAACCTTCATTACCGCCGTGAACCTGGCGATTTTTTTCGCGGTTTTCGGCGTTTTCGCGGTTCTCGCCACGAGCCAGGCCGCGTATTTCATTCAGGACGATACCCAGAAGCTCTTGAAGGAAT
>QKDA01000031.1 GCA_003246765.1 Spirochaetales bacterium
TAATACCGGGGATTGTCCTCGAGCATGTAGTATATCGAGTTGTCAAAGCCCCGGAAGCTCATGGTGACGCCCCGCTCGTTGCCCTCGGCGGTATGGTTGAACACGATGTCCAGGATCACCTCGATTCCCGCCTTATGAAGGGCCTTAACCATCTCCTTGAATTCCCTGACCGGGCCGTCGCCGATTCGATCCGACGCGTATGACGCCTTCGGCGCGAAAAAGGCGATGGTGCTGTAGCCCCAATAGTTCTTGAGCCGCTCCCCGGTCTCGGGGTTGACCCGGGAATTCTCCCACTCGTCGAACTCGTGGACCGGTAGGAACTCGATGCTGGTTATCCCCAGCTCCTTCAGGTAGGGTATGGCCTCTATGACACCGCGGTAGGTTCCCGGGTGGGCGACTTTTGATGAGGGATGCTGCGTGAGTCCCCTCACGTGGGCCTCGTACAGGACGCTCCTTCGGAGGGCGTAATTCAGGGGCCGGTCGTCTTCCCAGTCGAAGGCGTCGTCGTCCACCACCACGCATTTGGGGAAATGCTCCGCCGAGTGAAAGGTGGAATAGGCCAGGTCCGGGTCAAGGCGCCGGGTCCGGTTTTCCTGCCCCTCAAGACCGCGGAATACCGAGGTCGCCGTGAGGGCCTTGGCATAGGGGTCGATGAGGTATTTATGCACGTTGAAGCGCTGGCCCTCGCTGGGCCTGAAGGGACCGTCCGCCCTGTAGAGGTAGAGGGCGCCCGCCCTAAGTCCCTCCACGAGCACGTGCCATACGTCGCCGGTGCGGTTGTACCGGGAATCCAGGGTATAGGAACAACAAGGGCTCCCGTCTTCGGGACCCTCAAAGAGCTCAAGAATGACGGAGGTCCCGTTTCGCGAAAAAACGCTGAAATTAACCCCCGTCGGCGTAAGGGTTGCCCCCAAAGGCAGGGGCTTCCCGGGCAAAAAGGTGAACTTTTCCATCTGTACCGGAAAGTATAGTGCGCAGCCGGGGTTTGTGCTAGAATATTCCCCCGGAGAAGCCATGAAAAGCATACCTATAATCAGCAAGAACCCCCATACCGTCGAGGCCTTCAAAAAGGCCTGCGCCAATTCCGCCGGAGCCTTCGTTCCCGTGGTTCTCGACGCCCGCGAGGAGATTATCTCCTACTTTAACTATGAGCTGCCCGAGGTAAAGATCATTGACTTCGGCGACGACCGCATAGACGCGGCGGCCCTGATGGAATCGGTTCACGCGGATCCCTGGCTCCTCTTCGGCGGCATCATCGCCGTCGTGAATACCCAGGCGGACAAAACGGCCCTGGAAAAACAGCGGGACCCCAATATCGTTCTCGCCCTTACCCGCAAGGACTTTGAGGCCAACGCGGGAAGGCTCTTCCGCATCCTCTCGAAGAACATGCAGTTCCTCTTCAACCGGGGCATGCAGCAGCAGATGAACGTGAACGAGACGGGAACCTTCACCAGCGATAACGACCCCACGGACATCCTTTTTTACGGGAACCTTATAACCTCCTACCTCTACAATACCAACCGGGTCAACGAGGAAGGCCGCAGCGCCGTGCAGGGGGCCCTTATGGAGCTGCTCCTGAACGCCCTGGAGCACGGCAACTGCCAAATCGGCTACGACGAGAAAACCGCATGGCTCGCCAAGGGCAAGAACATGCTCGACCTTATCGCCATCAAGTCGAGCCTCCCGGAGGTCCAGAAACGAAAGGTCTACATCTCCTACGACATCACCAACGCCCGCACGAGAATCTCCGTTCGCGACGACGGAGAGGGCTTCGACTGGCGGAGCAGGCTCGCGGGGGACCTGGAAGCTGGCCTCCACGGCATGGGTATCAAGCTCGCGGAATCCTTCGTCTCGAGGATCGCCTATAACGAAAAGGGCAACGAAGCCTCCTTCGAGATCCCGATCATGAAAAACGCGACCAACAGCATCCCGGTGATCATGAAGGAACAGAAGATCCTCCAGTTCACGGACAAGCAGCTGGTGTGCCGCGAGAACGAGCCCACCAACGACCTGTACTACATCCGCTCGGGAAAGTTCGCGGTCTACGTGCAGCGAAAGCTCGTGACGGTACTCACCCCCAACGACATCTTCATCGGGGAAATGTCCTTCCTCCTCAACGACCGCCGATCGGCGACCATCGTGTCCGTCGGCCCGGGGAGTCTCGTGAAGATCCCTAAAATGGAATTTATCGCCCTCATCCGCACGCATCCCCACTACGGGGTATTCCTTTCCAGGCTCCTGGCCCAGAGGCTCGCCAAGCAGTCCACCCAGACGGTTCAGATCCAGAACGAGTTCACCCGCGTGAAGGAAGAGCTCGAGAGCATCCGAACCCCGGACTGACGATGGGCGCCGGAAACCCCGTAGAGGAAGTCCTGCGCGCGCAGGGGAAGGACCCGAAAACGGTATTCGTTTTTCCCTCGGACGTGGCCGCCGCTCTCTGGAGGGAGGAATCCCTGGAAATTCTCGGGGTTGGTACCGTGGAGGCGCGGAGGTTCATGGCCTGGGACCGATTCAAGGCCGAAGCCATCCGCTCCTCCATCGGGTCGAGAACCGCCGTTTCCGAAGCCCTCCGCAGGCTCTATGCCCGGGATCTCCTCAGGAGGAACGCGGAATCGGCGCTCTCGGGAGAGCCCCTTCTCAGGGCGCTCCTTCCCCGCGGCTTCGCCGCCTCCGGGGTTTCCTTCGCGCCCTGGATATCCCGGCTCCTCCCGCAGCTTTCGCTTTGGAATGAGAAGCGGGTCAAGGCCCGGGAGTTCCCCCTCTTCCCCCTGAATGAGGACGAGGAAGACCGGGATCTCGCCTTCCTCGCGTCGGACTACGGGGCCTTTCTTCGCAGGCACGCCCTGTTCGAGCCCTCCTGGGAGCGCCCTCCCCTGGCGGATACGGGCTTTACCTACGTCATCCTCTTTTACGAGGCCATAGAGGACTGGAACGAATACGCCCCGGTGCTCAAGGGCGCCCCCTTTATCCGCGCCCTTTCATGCTGGGAACTTGTCCCACGGGGAGGGGAAGAAGGCCTTCCCCCGGCGGCAATTTACGAGAACGCCCGGGAAGAGCTGCGGTCGTGCGCCCTTTCCATCGAGGGCCTGCTCGCCAAGGGGGTTCCCGCGGACCGCATCGCCGTCAGCGTTCCCGACCTGGAAAACCTCGCGCCCTACCTCACCCGGGAGCTGAGCCTCAGGGGCATTCCCTGGGAATACCGCGCGGGTCTTCCCTTGGGAGGCAGGGCCGCGGGAAGGATCTTCCGGCTCCTGGACGCCTGCGGAGGCGAAAACTTCTCCTTCGCCTCCCTCAAGGCCCTCTTATTGGACCGCCTGGTTCCCTGGAACGCCCCGTCCCTCCCGGTGCGCCTCGTTTCCTTCGGCGTAGCGAACCGCTGCGTTACCTCCTGGTCCGACGGGGGCTCCCGGATAGATCCCTGGGAAGAAGCCTTCCGGGACCCGGTGTACGGTTCCGACTCGGACGAGTCTTTACGCGCCTGGTACCGCGCCCTCAAGCGGGGCATACGATCCCTCAGGTCATCCTCTACCTTTACGGAGATCCGGAACCGGTGGTTCGCCTTCCGGAACGACTTTTTCGACATGGGGCTGCTTTCGGCGGAAGACGACGCCGTCCTGGCCCGCTGCGTCACGGAGCTCAACGCGCTGGCCGCCCTGGAGACGGAGTATGCGGAAGTGCTCTCGGAGGGCGCGTGGCCCTTCTTTCTGGAAACCCTTGACCGGACCACCTACGTGCCCCAAAGGAGCTCAGGGGGGGTTAACCTCTTTCCCTGGCGGGTGGCGGCGGGCACGCCCTTCCCCTGGCACTTTGCCCTGGACATGACCCTGGACCGGGCCGCCGTGGTCTACCGGCAGCTCGCCTTTCTCCGGGAAGACAAGAGGGAAGCCCTCCGGTCCCTGGAGGACGATGCCACGGGGGCCTTCCTCGCCGTCTATGCCGCCTCGCCGAGAGCCCCGGGCACGGGGGAGCTCGGCCGGAGCCTTCCCGGGGGAGGCATCCGCTTTTCCGCATCCCTGAGGGGCTTTCAGGGCTATTCGACGCCCTTAAGCGACCTTATTCCCTGCCCCGCGGAAGACCCGCCCCTTACGGATCCCTTCAGGGACGAGCTTGCCCTGGCTTCCCTCTCGGTAGGGCCGGACAGGCTTTACCCCGTTCAGGCCGAGGGATGGAGGGAATCGCTCCGCCGTAAGCGGACGGGAGAAAAATTCTCCTACCTTACGGATAAACTGGATCCCCGCCTGCCGGGACTGGAAGGGAGGATTCGCGCGAGAAAGATCGACGACGGGGCCCTGAGGGTCACCCAGACGGATCTCGCCCTGCACTCGGTCTGTCCCGCCCGCTGGTTCCTCGCCACGGTTCTCGCCGTGAGCCCCCCCGAAAACGAGGCTGCCCTCATGGACGACCGAAGCCTCGGCATCGTCTACCATGAGGTATTCAAGAACCTTTACGCCCGCATCCGGAAGGAAGACGGGGCCTTCCTTTCCTCCCGGCTGGAACAGTACTTCCGGTGGGCGGAAGAGGCCGCCGAAACCGCCGCCCGGGACAGCCGGGAATTCCGGGGGCCCCTGGCCGCGCCGGTGCTTTCTACCCTGGTGACGCGAATCGCCCGGGGAGTCCAGGGAATGCTCCGGGAGGACGCCCGCTACCTCGACGGCTACATTCCCGAATTTCTCGAGGAGGACATCTCCTTCACCGAGGGAGGCATCCGCTGGTTCGCCCGGGTCGACCGCATATCCCGGCACCCCGCGGAAGGCAAGCTCGTCTTGATCGACTGGAAAACCGGAAAAACCCCGAGCCTCGAGCTCTACCGGACGGACCTCGAAAGCCGCCCCGGAAAGCTCGCGGACTTTCAGATGCCCCTCTACATCTTCCTCGCGGAGGAATCCCCGGCGAGTCCCTACCGGGGAGCCCGGGTTTCCTGCGCCTGGTTCGGGAGCGTGAAGGAAGGCTCTTTCGTCACCGTCGTGGACGACAGCGAGGAAGGGGGGCCTAAGCAAAAGCGGGGGGTGTTCTCCAGGCCCGAATTCGAAGGCGCCCTCGGTGCGCTCAAGGAGCAGGGAAGGGAGTTTGAGCGTTCCGTGAGGGACCTCGACTTCCGCCGCCCCCGGGACCTAAGCCGCTCCGAATGCGCCCGGTGCGACTACGCGAAAATCTGCCGAAGAAACTACACGGTGGCCCCTGAATGAAGACCTACGAAGAACTGATGGGAGAGCTCGACCGGGACCAACTCATGGCCGCTACCGTCGAAGAGAACGCCGTGGTCGCCGCGGGGGCCGGTTCGGGTAAAACCCGGGTCCTGGCGGCCCGGTACGTGCACTTGATCGTCGAAAAGGGAATCCCCGTCGACGAAATCCTTGCCCTCACCTTCACCCGCAAGGCCGCCTCGGAGATGTACGAGCGAATCCACGGCACCCTCAAGAACCTGGACCATCCGGCGGCGGACGACGCCCTCAAGTCCTTCCACCAGGCCCGCATCGACACCATCGACGCCTTCTGCAGCTCCGTGGTGAGAACCGCGAGCCGCCGCTACGGGGTGGCCCCGGACTTCGCCATCGACGACGAGGGCGCCCGGGAGCTGGCGAAACGGCTCGCCCTTCCCTTCTTCCTCGAGCGCCGGTCTTCCAGGGCGGTACGGCAGCTCATGCAGCGGTATTCCTTCGCGGAACTGCCGGAGAGGCTCTTCGCCGAAACCGCGGCCTCTCTGGGCGTCCTCTCATCCCCTCCGGACTTCCTCGAGGACTTTCAAAGGCAAAAAGAGGCGGTTTCCCGGCGGCTTCCCTCGGCCATCGGGGCGGTGCACGCCACCCTGGCCTCGCTCCGCTCCCTCACCGGGGGAAGCGGGAAAACCTGGGAGGCGCTTCAGGAAACCCTGTCCGCCGAGCCTGAATCCCCCGAGGGAGCCCTTTCGCCCCTGGACACCCTTTCATCCTTCGGGGCTTGGCTCGGCCGTTTCGCATCCCACTCGAGATGGGGCAACGCGAAAAACGACGCCATTCTCGCCGCGAAGGAACTCCTGGCGGAGCTTAAGGAACAGACGGCGGAGTACCTTTCCCTCGTAAACTTCGCGGCTAACGAGGAAACCGTAAGGGAAACCCTCGCCCTCCTCACGGAATTCACCGCCCTCTACTGCGCAAAAAAGCGGGAGGCGGGCATTCTGACCTTTGCCGACGCCGCCCGAATGGCCGTTGACGCCCTGACGGAGGACCCGGAGCTCCGATCCGCCCTGGCCATCAAGACCCGGGCCATCATGATCGACGAATTCCAGGACGACAACCAGCTCCAGAGGGACCTGCTCTTTCTCCTGGCGGCTCCTCCCTCCTGGCGGCCCGGGCCCAACGGCGCGATACCATCTACCGCCGACATACTGCCGGACCGGCTCTTCTTCGTGGGCGACGAGAAACAGTCCATTTACCGCTTTCGCGGCGCCGACGTGTCGGTGTTCCGATCCCTGGAGCGGGATTTGGGGGGCGGCTCCATGCCGGTCCTGGGGACCAACTACCGGAGCGAAACCGCCCTCATCGAGGCCTTCAACGCCATTTTCCCCTCCGTGTTCGAGAATCCCGCCCTCTTTCCAGGAGGCCGGTTGCCCCTCTACGAGGCCGCGTTTTCCCCCATCGCGGGTTGCCGGTCGGGAGGGGAGTCCTCCGCGGGGATTCACGTTCTCCTGGCCCGCAGGGAAAACTTCGGCGCCGACGGCGGCGAGTCCCTCTCGGCGGAAGAGGCCGAGGCCGACGCGGTCGCTTCCAGGATCGGGGAACTCCTCCGATCGGGGTTCCCCGTCAGCGCCGATACCCCCGAGGGCACGAGACCCATAACCCACGACGACGTGGCCATCCTCTTCCGCACCACCTCCCGGCAGCACCTGTTCGAGAAGCGGCTGAGACTGCACGGCATCCCCTATCAAACCGAGTCCCTCACGGGGCTCTTCGCCGACGCCCCGGTCAACGACCTTTACGCCCTCTTGAGGACGGCGGTCTATCCCGGCGATACCGCCGCCTACGCGGCCCTCTTGAGGTCTCCCCTGGGAGCCCTCGACGACCGGACCGTCACGGTCGCCCTCCTGGAAGCCGCCCGGAATCCCGGCGGCGGCGCCTTCTCCGACGCCGTCGCGGAGCTCCTGGACGACCCGATGGAGAGGGAACGGTTCCTCTCGCTGCGAAGGCTTTGGGAAGAAACCCGGGAAGCCGCGGACCGCATCCCCGCGGCGGAACTCGTTACCCGGGTCTGGTACGCCTCGGGGTACCGGTACGAGATCGTGCGGGACCCCTCGCTCCACCGCTTCGCGGAGCTTTACGACTACTTTTTCGAGCTTGCCCGGCAGGCGGACCAGCGGGGGGATACCCTGGCGGCCTTCCTGGACCGCGTCTTCGAGCTTATGGAAAGCGGCGAGAGGGTGAAGGATCTCGACATCCCCGTCGAAAAGACCGGCGGAGTCCGGCTCATGACCGTGCATAAGAGCAAGGGGCTTGAATTCCCCGTGGTGTTCGTGGTGAACGCGGATAACCCCGGGCGTACCGAGACCAACGCGGATCCGGTGTACCCCTCGGCGGAATACGGGCTCACGGTGAATACCGGCGCCTCCGAGGAAGCCCCCGACGCCCGAAGCAACTGGTTTTGGGAACGGGTTCGGGACGAGGAGCGAGACAAGGCCGACGCGGAGCTTCGCAGGCTTCTGTACGTAGCCATGACCCGGGCCGAAACCATGCTCTTCGTGAGCGCCTGCGCCGGCCGGCTTCCCCGGGACGGCGAGGGGCTGCCTGAACCGAAAGCCGCGGGAGAAGGGGAGCTCAGGGAGTATCTCGCCTCCCTTATGGACAAAAAGGAAGAAAACGCCAAGGGAAAAAAGGTGAGACGGAGAAGCTTCCTGGAGCTCCTTGCGCCGGCCCTCGCCTCGGGCGCCATTCCCCACTGCGTTCTCAGAGACATTATTCCCGGGGATTCCCCCGAGGCGTCGAAAGCCGGGGATGGGGTTTCGGCCGACTCCTCCGTCGCGCATTTCAACCGGCGATTCGAGGAACTCGCCGCTTTACCCCCCGCGGGAACCCCTGCTCCGCCCCGCCGCCGGTGGGCCGTCACGGCTTTGGCCGCCGCCCTGGAGGCTGAGGAAGATAGCTCCCCCAATCATCCAGCCCCAAACAGGATTGAAGCGGGGAGCGACGCAGGGAACGACGAAAAAACCGACGAGATTGAGGCCCTTCTGAGCCGTCTCGGCATGGGTTCCGCCGATTTCGGGACCCTAGCCCACCGCGAGATCGAGGCCCGGCTGACGGGGGTCTCCGCGCAGGCCCCGGAGGAACTTCGGCCCCTGCTCCGGCAGATGGCGGACCGCTTTTTCGCGTCCCCCCTGGGACAACTAGCGCTCAAGGCAGAGCGGCGGGAATCGGAATACGCCTTCGCTACCCGGTGGAGCCACCGGGGGCAAGAGCTTATCGTGACGGGGCAGATGGATCTCCTCTTCGTTTCAGGGGGAAAGGTTTGGGTGGTTGACTTCAAAACCGACCGCCGGGAAGAGCCCCGCCGCCACGCCTTCCAGCTCGCGGTATACCGCAAGGCGGCCTCGGACCTCTTCGGCCTGGAGGCGGAAACCCGGCTCTTTTACCTGCGAACCGCCCGGGAGGCCTCGCCCGAAGACACCTGACGGCCCTCCGGGAGGGACCCAAACGGCGGGAGGGGGAAACAAAAGGGAGCCGGGGCCGCTGAGGGCGCGAAAGCGCGATGCCCCGAGGCCCCCGTTTCTTAAGTTTTCGCCCCTTACTGCCGATATTTTACTTAAGGCGCCTGCCCTTTTCGGTTTCCGCTTGAAAACCTCCGGAAGGGTGCTACAATTTTACTGTTACGTCACGTCGATCGCGAAAAAAAAAGGAAATGGAATGAGGGACATCGAGTATTACAGAACGCGGCCGAAAATCGACGCACACAACCACCTCAACCTCGGCATGCGGTACGCCTCGTTTCTTTCCTGGTCGGGAAAGCCGATACCCAATTTCCCCCGCAAGATGAACGGTCTCGACGAGATGCACGACGTGATCGGGAAATATACCCGTCCCCGGTGCCATACCCAGGAAGACGTGGTCGCCCTCATCGACATGTCCGTCAAAGACGCCATCGCCGACGGGGTCACGGTTCTCGAGGGCTCCATCGACATCGGCTTCATGGTCCATTACCAGGGAAACAGCGACGCCTTTCTCAAGATGGTTTCGAATTTCGTCTCGTCATACTCGAAAAAGATCCGCATAAAACCCGAGCTGGGCTTGGGCAAAACCTTCGACAAGGCCAAGATAACCCAATGGGCCCCGATACTCATGGAAAGCGGCGTTTTTACCAGCATTGACCTCTACGGACCCGAGATAGAGGACGGCATTGAGGATTTCAAGGAAATATTCAAGCTAGCCGAGCGCCTGGGAATCAAGAAACGGGCCCACGTTGGCGAGTTCTCCGACGCCCGCTCGGTGCGCCGCTTCGTGGAATTCTTCGACCTTCACGAGGTTCAGCACGGCATCGGCGCCGCCGGCGACGAGTCGGTACTGCGATTCCTCGCGGACCGCAAGGTGCGCTGCAACGTTTGCCCCCAGAGCAACTACATGCTCGGGGCGGTAAAGAGCCTGGAGGCCCATCCCATCAAGGCAATGCTCGACGCGGGAGTTCCCGTGACCGTCGGGACCGACGACCTCCTGTTCTTCAACCGTTCGGTGGCGGAACAAATCTTCGATCTCGTCAGTCTCGGGGTCATCACCGAAACCGACGCCGACAAGCTCCTCGCCGAAGGGATCTGATTCCTACCGTAAATGAACCATTAACAGCATGACGTCCGCGTTCCGCAAGCCCGAGATCCTCGAGGCCTGACCCAGCGTCGCCGGCCTTACCTGCTTGAGCTTTGTCTTCGACTCGGCGGAAAGCCCCGGGATTCGGTCATAGTCGAAGTCCGCGGGAATCGCCGTTCCGTCCATCTTTCTCAGGCGGTCCACCCGGCGGTCCTGGGCCTCGATATAATGCTCGTAGCGGATCTCAAGTTCCGCCCCGGTGCGGATCTCCGGGGGAAAGGCGGTGAAGGCGCCGTCCAGGGAGAGAATGTCCTCCAGGGGGACATGGGGATCCCTGAGGGCCTCGGCGCAGGTCTTTCCGGCGTGTTTTTCCAGGGAGGGGCGACCCTCAAGGTCCGACTGCCGGACCCGCCTTCCTTCCAGCAGGCCCATGAGCTCCCCCCTGAGGGCCCGTTTCCGTTCCAGCCGTTCCAGGGCCTCGGGACGCTGAAGCCCGATAGCGAAGGCCCGTTCCGTGAGCCGCTCGTCCGCCGTGTCGTGCCGGAGCCTGAGGCGATATTCCGCCCGGGCGGTGAACATCCGGTAGGGTTCCTTGGTGCCGAGGGTTACCAGATCGTCGATGAGAACGCCGATGTAGGCGTCGGAGCGTCCCAAGATGAAGGGTTCCCATTCGGGGGCGGAACGGGCGTAGAGGGCCGCGTTAATCCCCGCGATAAGCCCCTGCCCGCCCGCTTCCTCATAGCCGGAGGTCCCGTTGATCTGCCCGGCGGAAAAAAGGCCCCGAACCCGTTTGGTCTCCAGGGCCGCGGTCAGCTGCATGGGATCCAGGTAGTCGTATTCCACCGCGTAGGAGGGCCGGGTAACCACCGCCTCCGCCAGGCCCGGAACGGTGCGCATGAAATCGTCCTGCACGTCCTCGGGCAGGGACGAGGAAAGGCCGTTGATGTAAAGCTCCTCCGTCTCGAGTCCCTCGGGCTCAAGGAAGAGCTGGTGCCGTCCCCGCTCCGCGAAGCGGACTACCTTGTCCTCTATGGACGGGCAGTAGCGGGGTCCTACCCCCTGAATTTTCCCGGCGTAAAGGGGGGACCGATGGATATTGGCGCTGATAATCCGATGGGTCTCGTCGTTGGTCCAGGTGAGCCAGCAGGGAACCGACGGCCGTTCCACCCGGTCTGCGGAAAAGGAAAAGGGCAGGGGTTCGCCGTCCCCCTCCTGCCGCTCCAGGACCGAGTAATCGACGCTATCCGCGAGGATTCTCGGGGGGGTGCCGGTCTTGAGGCGTCCCACAGTAAAGCCCCCGGCGCGGAGGGCGCTTCCCAGTCCCCGGGCGGCCTGTTCCCCCAGCCTTCCCTCGGGGGCCTCGAACTCGCCAATGAAGATCTTTCCCTCGAGAAAGGTCCCCGTGGTGAGCACCACCGCGGAAGCGGAGATTTCCCGGCCCCGGGCGGTGATCACGGCCCGGAGGGTACCGTTGCCTACGGGGCCGGCGGAGAGCCTCCGCGGAGGGAACCCCGCCTCCTCCACGACAAAGTCCGTTACCGTATCCTGAAAGAGATGGAGGTTCTTCTCCAGCTCCAGGGTCTGTTTGGCCAGGGTTTGGTAGCGGTATTTATCCGCCTGTACCCGGGGCGCCTGAACGGCGGGTCCCCGGCTGCGGTTCAGGAGCCGGTACTGAATCATGGTAGCGTCCGCGAGACGCCCCATTTGCCCGCCTAAGGCGTCGATCTCCCGCACGATATTCCCCTTGGAAATACCGCCTATAGAGGGATTGCAGGACAACTTGCCGATGGTGTCGAGGGTTTGGGTAATTAGGAGGGTCGAAAGGCCCATCCGCGCGGGGGCCAGGGCGGCCTCAATGCCTGCATGCCCTCCCCCGATGACGATGACGTCGTATGCTGTGTAACGAAAGCCCATAGCGGCTCAGTATAGCCGCCGCCCTCGCTCTCGTCTACGAGGGGGACACGTCCATCCGGACTACCCGGTCCGACAGGGCTTCCGCCTCGGCTTGATCATGGGTAACGTAGATCGCCGTATAGCCCAATTCCCGCTGCCGGGAACGGAGTTCCTCCCGAAGCCTGACCCGGAGGGCCGTGTCGAGGGCCGAGAGGGGCTCGTCGAAGAGCACGAGGTCCGGTTCCACCGCGAGGGTCCGGACCAAGGCTACCCGCTGACGCTCCCCTCCCGACAGTCCGTCGATCCGCCGCTTGCCAAAGGAGGCCATGGACACCCTCTCGAGCCATTCACCGGCTATCCTGCGGCTCTCAACCCGGGAACGCCCCCTGCACCGCAAGCCGTAGCCTATGTTGTCCTCCACGGAAAGGTGGGGAAAAAGGGCATGGTCCTGAAACACAAGTCCTACTCCCCGGCGGGATGGGGATAGTCCGCCTATGTCCCGGCCCCCCAGGCGGAGAGTGCCCGCGTCGGGGCGCTCGAGCCCCGCGATCATGCGCAGGACCGTGGACTTGCCGCATCCCGAGGGTCCCAAAAGGGCAATGGCCTCGCCCTTCGCCATGGCGAGGGAGAGCTCCACCGAGGCCATGGGCCATTTTTTCACGAGACCTTCTGCCTCGAACCATCTTTCAGTGTCCATTATCGTCACCGTCCTGCAAGAAGAATGCGCTGCCCGCCAAGGCCGCGAGGATGACCGCGCAGGCGCAAGCCTCGGGAAAGCGGTAGGATCCCGAGAGGCGAAAAAGGAGCATGGCCAAATTTTCGTAGCGGGGGACCGATAGTACCAGGGGAAGGGTGGCGTCGCCTACGCTGATCGCGAAGGCCAGGGCCGCCCCGGAAAGGATTCCCCGGGACGAGAGGGGAAGGAGGACCCTGACGTAGGCGTCCCGGGAGCCCGAGGAAAGAAGGAGGGAAGACTCCCGGATCGACGGGGGAATACGCTCGAGGGATCCCTGAAGGGTAGCCCACGCGAAGGGCCAGGAAAGGGATGCCTGGGCGACCGCCAGGAAGATCCAATGGCCCCGGGAAAAAAGGAGGGTCCAGCCGAAACCCAGCATGACCGGGGAGACCGCGAGGGGGAGCAGGGGAATGAGACGAGTAAGGGCCCCACGGCCGCTTTTCGGCGGGCCGCCGTAGGCGAAATACCCGAAGGCGACCGCGGCCAGGGAAGCGATGGCCGAGGACAGGAGCCCCGTTCCCAGGGTCGCCCCTAGGGCCGGAAGGAACCGGGAACGCCCCAGCAGGTTCTTCCAGGCGTCCAATCCCAAATCGAGAGCCCCCCCGTAACGGGCCCCGGAGGCGCTGGTCGCGAGGGACCGCAGGGGGACCGCGAGAAGGGGGCCGACAAAGAACAGGGCTATGGCTCCGAGAAAGGCCGCCGCGGCCGCCCGTTCCCAAGGCCCCTTGAGGGCTCGTCTCTTGCGCTCGGCGGTTCTGGAAACGATCCCGGCGCCGAAAGAACGCTGGGCCTTCGAGTAGAGGGCAAGTATGGCCAAGGCTCCCGCGGTTTCCGCCGCGGCTATGAGGGAGGCGGTCCGAAAATCGAGGGTATTCCTCGCGGACTGGTAGAGCTCCACCTCCAGGGTGGTTACCCCTACCCCGCCGAACAGGAGGGGAATCATGAAGCTGAAAAAGCAGTACAGGAATACCAGAGCCGCCCCGGAAAGGATGGGACTCGCCAGGCCCGGGAGAATCACGGTGAGAAAGATCCGCGGCTTTCCGGCCCCGAGAAGGGCCGCCGCCTCCTCAAGCTCGACGGGCAGCCGTTCCCATGCCCGGGAGACAGTGCGCATAACCACGGGGAAATTATAGAGTCCCTGGGCGAAAACAAGGCCGTACACGGTGTAGAGAAAGGTCACGGGGGGCTCGGACAGGCCGAAAATGCCCATGAGGAGCGCGTTAAGGGCGCCCTGCCTTCCATAAAAGAGAACGAAGGCCAGGGCCACGATGGCGGGGGGAACGCTCAAGGGGACCGCGGAGAGGGAAAGCAGGAACCGCCGCCCCGGGAAGTTCCTGCGGGCCGCGAAAAAGGCCGCGGGAAGCCCCACCGCCGTGGCGAGCAAGGAGGAAAGGAAAGACTCCGCGAGGGTGAAACGGAAGGCCCGCCATATCCTTCCTGCGCGGGAAATCTCCTGAGGGCCCATTCCGGCAGTGCCGAAAAGGGCTAAAAGGGCCGGAACGACAAAGCCCGCGGCGGCCGCGGCGAGGCTAGCCAGGGCGATCACTGACCCCGCCTGAGCCGCGCCTGAGGCGATCCTGCCGCGGAGCTTCGTCATTTACTCAGTATGCCCACGGCCCGTTCGACCGCCGCCGCAACCTCCGCGGAGGGCACCGAGGGGGTCTTCTCCGAGCGGGGAGCCGCCGCGTAGCTTGCGGGAAGCGTTACCGTTTCCGAAACGGGGTACATGAACTGGGTCAGGGGAAGAACCTCCTGTGCCTCGTCGGTTAGCATAAAGTCGATGAAGGCCTTTCCCCCGGCGGGGTTTGGGGCTCCCTTGGCGAGGCCGAGACCCTCGATCTGGGCTACGTGGCCCTCGGGAAAGATAAGGGCTTGATAGCGGTCCGTCCCCTCGAATTCCGCGTGATAGGCGGGGCTCGTGGTATAGCTGACGACCAGGGGCGCTTCCCCGGAGGTGAACAGGCTGTATCCCGCGTCCCAGCCGGGAGCCAGGGTAAGGATATTTCCCTTGAGGCGTTCCCAGAACGAGGGCCAGTCGTTGCCGAAGGCGGCCATGGTCCAGGCGAGGAACCCTAATCCGGGGGTGCTCGTTCGGGGATCCATGAGGATGATCTTTCCCGCGAAGCGGGGATCCGCCAGCTCCGCGAGGCTCCGGGGCGGGGCCGTCTTGGAGGAGGAGTCGAAGATCATGGCGAACTGACCCCAATCGTAGGGGGTAAGAAGCCAGTCCTCCGCGAGAACGAGAGCCGGGCTCACGGCCTCGGCGCCGGCGGGCTTATAGGGGACCAAAACGCCGGCCTTGCGGGCCCCGTCGATGAGATTGTTGTCGATTCCCACGAGAACGTCCGCCCGGGGAGACTTCTTCTCGAGAGCCGCCCGGGAGAGCACCTGGCCCGCGTCGCCGCAGGACACCAGCTCCACCGCAATGCCGGTTTTCGCGGTAAAGCGTTTGGCAAGCTCCGGTCCCGGGCCCCAATCGGCGGTAAAGGAATCGTAGGCATAGACGGTGATCGACGACGGAGCCTTCGCTCCCTCGGAAGATCCCTTCGCGGCGACAAGAGCCGACGCGCAGATCATAAAAAAGAAAAAAAAGAAGGTGAAAATTTTGGTTTTCATCGCTCCCTCCGCCGGAATTACCCGGAAACAGGTTGGCCGGCCCTCAGGGGCCGACGCGTAAGGGTATGATCTCAGCCCGGACCGAGGCGGCTTCACGCCGCATCGCCCAAGCACCCCTGGCGCGCTCATAGTATCGAAGGGGGAGGAAAATTGCAAGTTGTCCGAAAGGGGACTATACTGCCAGCCATGAGCGCGCAAAAAGACAAGAAAACGCCCCGGCGGATCCTCAGCGTCGGGTCCGCTTCGGTAGACATCAAGGCCTTCAGCTATCAGGAAGACGTACAGAACGCCTACCGGGAAGGAACCATCGACCTCGTAGCCGGCGGCGTGGCCCGCGGCATGGCCCGCAACCTCCGGCAGCTAGGTTTCGAGGTGGCCATTGCCTCCGTGGTGGGGCAGGATATCTTCGGGGAGTTTATCCGCAAGGACCTCGCGGGGGCGGGCATAAACACGGAACTCCTCCGCACGAGCAAGACCTCCTCCACCGCCCTCTTCTCGGTAATGGCCTCCCGGGGAGGCAGCTCGTCCTGCGTCTACGCCAACGGCATCCTCCAGGAAATCACGGTAGACAAGGAGTTCACCGACTTCATAGAGCGGGAGAAAATCGACGCCTTCGTCATCGATTCCAACGTTTCCCAGGGGGTCCTGGAAAGGCTCTATACCCTCAAGGCCGCCGAAGGAGACCGTCCGATCTTTACCTTCCAAAACGCGACCTCCCCGGACATCGCCAAGAAGTCGCTCCCCTGGGCCCCCCTGGTAGACCTTTTCGCGGCAAACGAGTTCGAGGCGCAGGCTATCCTCGGGAGGGAAGCCTTCCCCGACGAGGCAACCGCCGACGCCTTCCGTGGCTTGGGTTACCGAAACAGCATCATCACCTTCGGGGAGCGGGGGGTTCTGGTGGCCCTGGGAGACAAAACCTGGATCGAGCCCGCCTACAGGCCGGCGGTCATCGTGGACACCATCGGCGCGGGCGACGCCTTTGCCGCGGGCTTTCTCTTCGGCTACCTGGGGGGCAAGCCGGAAAAGACCTGCATACGCTACGGTCTCGCCTCCGCCCGGGAAACCATCGCCACCCGCGACACGGTCTGCAGCTTCCTTACCGCCGAATACCTGGAGGGCATCCACCTGGCCGACTCCGCCCAGCCGGGAGAGAACCCGTAAGGATCCGCCCTCATCATCCTCGGGAAAACCATGCCTCCCGGTCGAGGTCCGGCCTGATGCCGGGCCGGGTAAGGGCGAAGTCGTAACGAACGGGATCGCCGGGTGAAAACTCGCGAAAGCGGGCGGTTACGGCCAGGGCTGCCGCCAGGTTGGGCGCGGATTTTCCCGAGCAAAACCCGAGCCTGGCCGCCACCCAGGCCATGTGGGTATCCATGGGCTGAACCAACGAACTTGACAGCGACGGGTCCCATCCGCCGGGATCCACCTCGTCCAGGCGAACCAGCCAGCGAAGCATGAGAAGGGGCCGCTTGCAGGCGGAGCCCTCCGAGGGAGAGGGGAATAGGAGGGGAGGCAGAAGGGCGGATTCATCCCGAGCCCGGAGCCGCAACTCCCGGGCGAAACGATCCAGGGCCGGAAGAACCGTCTGCCGGTCGCGGCCGTCCTTAAGGAGACAGTTCCCGGAAGACGCCGCTTCCCCATGAAAAACCGAAAAGGCCTCCCCCAAACCGCCGTATTCCCGAATCATCGAGGCGGCGCCCCATAAAAGCGCAGCCAGGTCATCCCCCGAAAAGAAGCGGTAGCGAAAACCCGACGCAAGATCCCTTACATCCCGAAAGCCCGCGGTCTCTAAAACCGCCCGGGGATGCTCCCCAAACCTCGATAAAAGGGTCCGGGACGCGCCGGATATGAGAGAAGCGCGACCTACCGCAAGGGACGAGCAAAGGAGGGCCGCTATCTCGCGGTCCCCGGAATTCCCGTACTCCCGAACGACCCCCAGCGGGTCCGGTTCGATAAACTCCCTGCGGTTGAACCGTTCATAAGTTTCTTCCAAAAAGGCCGCGAGCTTACCCCGTTCGGAAGGGGATGGGCTGGATATACTCATATTCCCAGCATAACCCGAATAGTCCTTTGTGCCCACGGGCTTCTTATTATGACATTTTTTCTTGACTTGTCATGCCTTTAGCTCCATTGTAGAGGCATGTACAGAAACCTATTGGAAATACCCTTCCAAACCGCAGAGCGCTACCCTAACCGGGTATCTCACGCCTTTAGGGTCGGCACTAAAACCGAATCCCGAACCTTTGCCGAATTCACCCGCCTCATACGGCTATTGGCGGCGGGCTTCGAGGGAGCGGGGGTCGTGGCCGGCGACCACGTAGGCTTTTTCGTCAACAACCGCTACGAATGGATAGCCACCGACTTTGCCCTCATGGCCCTGGGAGCGGTCACGGTTCCCAGGGGTTCCGATACGGCTCCGAAGGAAGTGTCGTTCATTTTCCGGCACTCCGAGTCCTCGGTGCTTATCCTGGAGACCGCCTCCCAGCTCGCGGAGCTCGTGAAGGCCTTCGAGCCCTCCGACTTGGTACCCTGCCGAAGCATCTTCATCATCGAGGGGGGGGAAAACCCTTCCGCTGAGATCCCGGAGGATATCCAAAGGAGGATCATGCCCTACTCCGCCCTCACGGACCTCGGGGAAAAGCGACTCGCGGAGGGAGCCGATCCGGTGGCGAGGGGAATGGAGCGGCTCGAAAGCGGGGATCTCCTGA
>QKDA01000183.1 GCA_003246765.1 Spirochaetales bacterium
TTGCGGAAATTGTTGGCCAGGCAAAGCGCGCCGAAGAGGTCGTCCGCGAGGCCCGAGGCGAGGCGGTTCACGAGGTTCGCCGAGGCGGGATAGGCGAGGATGAGGTCGGCCCATTTTTGTGCGAGGGTGACGTGGGGCACGAAGTCCGGCTCGCCGCCGAAAAGGTCCGTGAGGACCGGCCGCTTCGTGAGGGCCTCCAGCGCCGACTTGCCGACGAAGCGGAGGGCCGCTTCCGAGGCCGTCGCCTGAACCTCGAACCCGGCGGCGGTAAGGAGGGACGCGAGGGAACAGGCCTTGTAGGCGGAGACCGAACCCGAGAGGTGAAGAAGCACTTTAGCGCGGGACATTGTCTATGAGCCTCACCTTGCCGAGGAAGGCGGCGGCGAAAAGCCGGCCTTCCCGTTCCTCGAGATAATCCACGGCGAAACCGGCGCCTTCGAGGTTCTTGCGGATCTCTTCCACGGTCCTGCCCGAACTCAGCTCGCGGTACAGGGCCGGTGCAAGGGACAGTTCGTCGGGGGTAAGCCGACGGTTGCGCGAGCTCATGGCGAGGCCGCTCGGCTCCCGCACGATCGGGCACGGCACGATCTCGACGTCCATGAAAAAGGCTTCCTTCATCCCCTCGATGAGCCGGTACTGCTGCCAGTCCTTTTCGCCGAAGTAGGCACGGTCGGGGCGCACGAGGTTGAGGAGCTTCATGACCACCGTGAGGACGCCCTCGAAGTGACCCGGCCTCGAGGCGCCGCAAAGGAGGCCGCTGAACCCGTTCTCGATTACGCGGTAGCGGTAGCCCTCGGGGTACATCTCTCCGTAGTCCGGGGCGAAAAGGACGTCGACGCCGAGGCCCTCCAGGAGCGCGGCGTCGGCGGCGGGGGAGACGGGATATTTTTCGAGGTCTTCCGCGCTGTTGAACTGGGTCGGATTCAGGTAGACGCTCGCGACGGTGCGCCCGTTCTCGCAGACGCTCCTGCGGATGAGGGAGGCGTGACCCTCGTGAAGGGCTCCCATGGTGGGGACGAAGCCCGTGCTTGAGGCCGGCGCGGCAAGGGCTGCGCGAAGCTCGGATACGGTTTTTACGACTTTCATGACGCGAAGGTCTCCTTCTCGGAGGGGAAGGCGAGCGAGTCGACGTCGGAGCAGTAGCGCGAGACCGCCTCGGTCACGAGAGCCGCCCCGTCAAGGTAGCGCCGCGCGAAGGTGGAGTCGCGCCGGGAAAGGCCGAGGAGGTCGTGAAGCACGAGAACCTGGCCGTCCACGAAGCGCCCCGCCCCGATGCCGATGACCGGTATTTCCAGTTCCCCCGCGATTTTTGCCGCCAGGGGCTCCGGCACGCACTCGAGCACGAGGGCGAAGGCCCCCGCTTCCTGGAAGGCCCTCGCGTCCGCGAGGATGCGGTTCGCCCCGTTATCCTCCCGCCCCTGCACCTTCCAGCCGCCCATGGCGTGATAGAACTGCGGCATGAGGCCGAGGTGGCCCATCACGGGGATGCCGGACTCGACGAGATGGCGCACGGCGGTTTCGTTGCCCGAGATCCCCTCGATCTTGACCGCGTCGGCCCCGGCCCGCACGAGTTCGCCCGCGGCCTTCACGGTATCCGCGAGTCCCGCCCGAACGCTGAGAAAGGGCATGTCGGCGACGAGGAATTTTTTCTGCGCCCCCGCCCGGACCGCCCTCGCGTGGGCGGCCATCTGGGCGACCGTGGCGGGGATCGTGGTCCGCTCGCCGTAGACGACCATCGCGAGGCTGTCCCCGACGAGGAGGCAGTCCACGGGGGTTTTCCCGAGGATGGCCGCGAAGGAGGCGTCGTAGCAGGTGGTCATGGAAATTTTACGATTGGTTCGTTTCCGTTCCCGGAATTCTGGAAGAGTCATCAGTACCTGTCCCTTTGGATCAAGTCCGTTGTAGTGTGTCGCGGCGTTCGGGCTTCCGCCCCCGGGCCGCGCCGGTAAATGCGCGGAATCGACGCTCCGACGGAGTCGCCGTTCCGGTCCCTTTACCGCCCCTGCGCAAGCCATGCGCGCGGCGTCCGGGCCTGGCGCTTGCATGCGCCGGGGTTGTGCCCCATACTCAAGGTATCAGCAAGGGGGCTGCCGTGAAGATAACCGTCGCGTCGCCGGATCATTTTGAGACCGTCCGAAGCATCGTGGACGTGACCATCAGAACCGTGTATCCCCGGTACTATCCGGAGGCTCGGACGAATCCATTCGGGACGACATCGCCAGGGGCAACGTCTATATCGTGACGGCAGTGCCCGCCGAGGACCGAATCCTCGGGACCTCGGAAACCGTCGTGGGCACCGGAACCATCAAGGACGACGAAATTTGCCGCATGTTTGTCCTGCCCCAATACCAGGGCCGGGGGTTCGGCTCGACCCTCCTGAGGACCTTGGAGGGCCGCATCGCCGAATGTCACCGGAGGGTGAGGCTGGATTCTTCCCTTCCCGCCTACAGCATGTACCTCAAGGCCGGCTACGTGCCCGTAGCCTGGCAAAAGATCGAGACCGACTCCGGGCGGGTCCTGTGCTTTAACGCCATGGAGAAGACCCTTTCCCTGGTGGATTACGACGGACGGATCTTCAGGACCCTCAGGCCGGAGGGCGACGCCGAGGCCTCCGAGGATACCCTGTTCCGCTTTCATCAGCAGGGAAAGCTCGTGTGGGCGGAATACGAGGGGGGCGGAGTCCTTCGGGGAAGCCTCATCGGGACGGTGTCGGATGACGGGTCCCTGGACTACGGCTACCAGCACATCAACGAAAACCTCGAGCTTCGCACGGGCCTGTGCCGGGCCGCCCCGGAACCCATTTTCGGGCCCGGGGGAAAGCTTCGCCTTCGTTGTGAATGGCGCTGGACCAACGGCGACCTGTCTTCCGGGGTTTCGGTAATCGAAGAGGCGTGAGGCCTTTTTTTACGCCATCTCCCTCAGGAGGTTCGCCATTTCTATGGCCGTTACCGCCGCGTCGAAACCCTTATTGCCCGCCTTCGTTCCCGCCCTGTCCACGGCCTGGTCCACGGTGTCGCAGGTGAGCACCCCGAAGGAAATCGGCTTGCCCGACGCCAGCGCGGCCTGGGCGACTCCCTTGGAAACCTCCGCCGCGACGTAGTCGAAATGGGGCGTGGAGCCCCGGATCACCGCCCCCAGGCAGACCACCGCGTCCACGTCCTCCCTCGCCGCCAGGCGCGAGGCGGCAAGGGGAATTTCCCAAGCCCCCGGGACCCGCGCGAGGGTAATGTCGCCCTCGGCCACGCCGTGCCGCTCCAGGGCGTCCCGAGCCCCGTCGATAAGGCGGCCTACGATAAAGTCGTTGAACCGGGAGGCCACGATCGCCACCCTGAGCGACGAAGCGATCAGTTTTCCTTCAAACAGTCTCATAATCCCTCTCCTCCAATATATGACCCATCCGCTCGGCCTTCGTACGAAGGTAGCGGCGGTTTTCCTTTCTCGGCGGGATCTTAACGGCTACCCGCCGGACGATCTCGATTCCCGCCTCGGCTAAACCGCCGATTTTTTCGGGGTTGTTCGTCATGAGCCGGATTCTCGACGCTCCCAGGTCCCGCAGGATGCCGATGCCCGCCCGGTAGTCCCGTTCGTCGGGCCGGTATCCCAGGGCGAGATTGGCGTCTACCGTGTCCATCCCCGCGTCCTGGAGGGAATAAGCGCCGATTTTCGCCAGGAGCCCTATCCCCCGGCCCTCTTGCCGGAGGTAGACGAGGATTCCCCGGCCCTCGGCGGCGATGGCCTTCATGGCGGCGTCGAACTGTTCCCCGCAGTCGCACCGGAGGGATCCCAGGGCATCGCCGGTGAGGCATTCCGAATGGACCCTGACCAGGGGCGGTTCCCCCTCGGCGGGATTTCCCATGATCAGGGCCAGGTGTTCCGCCCCGTCCCTGAGGTCCCGGTATCCCGCCATGCGGAACTCACCGTACCGGGTGGGGAGCCGGGTTTCGGCGATCCGCTCAACCACCGATTCATGGCGGAGCCGCCAGGCGGCCAGGTCGGCTATGGAGACGAGCTTGAGATCCCGGGCCCGCGCGAATTCGAGAAGGTCGGGAAGCCGGGCCATGGTGCCGTCGTCTTTCATGATCTCGCAGATGACGCCTCCGGGCACGCAGTCTTCGGCGGCGCCCCCGCTCCGCCTGCCTACGGCGAGACGCGCGAGATCCACCGCGGCCTCCGTGTGGCCCCTCCGCTCGAGCACGCCCCCCGGCCTCGCCGCCAGGGGAAAGACGTGCCCCGGGGCCCGGAAGTCCGTCGGCGCCGCCAGGGGATCCGCGAGGGCCCGCAGGGTCCGCGCCCTTTCGGCGGCGGATATGCCCGTGGTCGCTTCCCTATGGTCCACCGAGACGGTGAAGGCCGTTCCGTGGGGGTCCCCGTTGCGCCCGGTCATGGGGACGATGCCCAGGGCGGAAAGCCGGTCCTCGGGGAAGGGCGCGCAGATGAGGCCCCGGCCGTAGCTCGCCATGAAGGAGATCGCCTCGGCGGTCACCTTGCCCGCGGCCATGACGAAATCGCCCTCGTTTTCCCTGTCCTCGTCGTCTACCACGATCACGATCTTTCCCTCGGCGATCGCGTCAATCGCGTCGTCTATCGAATCCAGCGCCATAGCATCCTCCTTCAAATTCCGTGAGCCTCGCCAGGTAGCGGGCAAAAAGGTCGCATTCGAGATTGAGACGGTCTCCGGGGCTGCGGTCGCTGAGGGTGGTCGCCCCCGCGGTGTGGGGTATGACGGCTACGGAAAAGGACGACCGGTCGGCAGAGGCCACGGTAAGGCTCGTCCCGTCCAGGGTAACCGAGCCCTTGGCGGCGATCAGGGCGAGAAATTCCCTCGGGCAGGAGAATGTCATCACCCTGGAGTTGCCCTCGGCTCGAACGGAATCGACTCGGGCGATACCGTCCACGTGGCCGCTCACGAGGTGCCCGTGAAGCCTGTCCCCGAGCCGCAGGGCACGCTCAAGGTTGACCCGGTTCCCCGGGCGCAGGCTTTCCAGGTTCGTGGCCCGCAGCGTTTCGGCAACCGCGTCCGCCCGGAAAAACCCCTCCCCAATCCCGGTTACGGTCAGGCATGCCCCGTTTACGGCTATGCTGTCCCCGACCACGGTTCCCTCGAGGATCTTGTCCGCGGTTATCGTGATCGTCCGCGAGCGCGGGCGGGGCGCGCATTCGGCGACTACCCCTATTTCCTCGATCAAGCCGGTGAACATGAGGCCCTCCCGGCATAGTCCACGTCCCCTTCGACGACGACGTCCCGGCCGCAGCGGCGAATCCGTGGTTCCCTGATCTTCCAGGCCGCGTCGAGGCCGCCGCACCCCGCTCCCGCGAGGGCCCCGCAGGAGGTCTCCCCGCCGATGAGGATGGGGGCGTAGCAGTAGCGGACCCGGTCCACGATTCCCGCTTCCAGGGCGGCCGCCCCGAGGGTCGAGCCGCCTTCCAGGAGCACCCCGTCTATGCCCCTTTTCCCGAGTTCCTCCGCCAGGGCGCGAAGGTTAACCCTCGGCCCTGTCCCGGGTATAACCAGAATTTCGGCCCCTGCCCCGGCAAGTTCCGCCCCTCTCCGGGAAGCCCCCTCCGTTTTCATGCCCTCCTCAGAAGCGGCAATCCATAGGGGAGACCGGGGGATATCCCGGAAAAGCCGCGCGTTTAGGGGGGTTTTCAGGGTGGAGTCAACGACGATTCGGACGGGCTGATGCCAGGGGCCCCCCTTGAGACGGACCGTGAGTTCCGGGTCGTCCGCGAGGACCGTGCCCAGGCCGACCGCCACGGCGGCAAGCCGGGACCGCAGCAGATGGGTTTCCCTCAGGGCGTTCTCCCCGCTGATTCCGCGGGATTCCCCCGAGGGGGCGGCGGTTTTGCCGTCGAGGGAGAGGGCGGTTTTAAGGAGTACGTGGGGGCGGCCCGTGGCGGTCCGCTTGAGGAAGGGCCGGTTGAGATCCCTGCATTCCGCTTCCAGGAGGCCCGTCTCTACGGAGATGCCCGCGGCCTTCAGTCGCTCGAGGCCCTTTCCGGACACCAGGGGATTGGGGTCTATCATGCCGCAGACGACCCTTTCTATGCCGCTTTCGGCCACGAGATCGGCGCAGGGCGGGGTTTTCCCCCAGTGGGAGCAGGGTTCCAGGGTTACGTAGAGGGTGGAACCCCGAAGGTCGGCGATTCCCCTCCTCAGGGCGTCGTCGACCGCCTCCCTTTCCGCGTGGGGACCGCCGTACCTTCGGTGCCAGCCCTCGCCGATCACCGCCGAATCCCGGACGATAACCGCTCCCACGAGGGGATTGGGGGCGGTCCATCCCCCTCCTCGGCGGGCAAGTTCCAGGGCCCGTTTCATGAAAGCCCTGTCTGCCCCGTTTTCCTGCGCCTGTATTCGTGCGTGCATAAAAAAACCCCGAAAACAAAGGATTGTCTTCGGGGCGTAAAAATTCCGTCGCGTCCGCGCGACTCTCGCGGGAAAACGGGCGCGGGGCCCGCGGTCGCGAAGGTACGCGGATTGGAGGTATCTCTTCTTTCATCCAGACTGTAACTGTCGGCTCCGGAATCGAACCGGATCTGCTGCGCGGTTCCGTTTCCGGATCCGCCGCTCGCGGGCTATACCGCCGGTGGGGAATTGCGCCCCGCCCCGAAGATGTGCTGTCCCGCGAATCCTAGGGCGGAACCCCGGGGGCTGTCAAGTGGAATTCGCCGATCCCGGGGGGCTTTAAACCGGAGGAACGAGCCACCGAAGGCGCGTAGACGCCCCCGGGCCCGCGGCGAGGAGGGGTTCAAGCCATCCGAGGAGGGTTCCCGCGTCCTCGTCGAAACGCCAGGGCGCGTTAAGCACGATGAGTCCGGACCCCGTCATGCCGAAGCCCTCGCCCTCGCGGTCGGC
>QKDA01000114.1 GCA_003246765.1 Spirochaetales bacterium
TTTGCCGCGGCTTACTTGCCGCAGCAGTGCTTGTACTTCTTGCCCGAGCCGCAGGGGCACGGATCGTTTCGCCCGACCTTCGGGGCGGAGCGCACGATGGTGGTAGGCACGATCTTGCCGTCGGCGTAGAGCCACTGGCCGTCCACCTTCTTGAAGCTCGCCAGCTCCCGGTGCTCGTCCTTCATGCCGCCCCGGGAATAGTGGGCCGAAAAGTCGACGGTTCCCTCCGTGTCCGAGGGCCCCCCCTTGGTCTTCCCGTGGATGGTAAGCCCGTGCCACTGGGACTCCTGGCTCCACTTCCGGGTTTCTTCCATGTCAATGTCGTTCTCGCCTTCCGCCCGAACGCAGGACGCGGCGATGAAGTCGATGCCTCCCGCCACGTAGGCGGAATAGCGGGCCCGCATCAGGGCTTCGGCGGTCTCGGCCTTGGCCTTTCCGGTGACGATCGGCTCGCAGCAGGCCGCGTAGGCCTTACCCGATCCGCAAGGGCATGCTTTCTTGTCCATAACTCGATATCTCTCCTTGGAAAAGGCCAGTCTATCACATTCACTTCAATTCCGCGAGCATGTTCTGGAGCGACTCCGGGTCCTCGAAGCGCCTCTCCCGCCGCTTGTTGAGCAGGCTGTACATGATGGGGGTCACGAAGAGGGTCATGAGGGCCCCCGAGGCCATGCCCCCCACGATGGTCACCCCGATGGGCTGCATCATCTCCCCGCCCTTTCCCGGGAAAAATCCCATGGGCACCGTGGCGATGATGGTCGTCAGGGAGGTCATGAGGATCGGCCTCAGGCGGCTCCTTCCGGCGGTCACGCAAGCCTCAATGACGGGAACCTTCTTCCGCAAGAGCCCGTTGGCGTAGTCTACCAGCACGATGCCGTTATTCACCACGATCCCCACCAGGGCCACGACGCCCACCGCCGAGAAAAGGCTGAAGCTCTGCCCCGTAGCTGCGTAGGTCCATACCACGCCGATGGCCAGGAGGGGAATGGAGAAAAAGATGATGAAGGGATCCACCAGGGACTCGAACTGCGCGGCCATCACGATGAAGACCAGGAATACCGCCAGGAGGATAACGATCGCCATGGCGGAACCCGACTTCGACAGGTCCTGAAACTCGCCGTTATAGGAAAGCTTCACCGAGTCCGGGAGCACGAGGTATTCCGCCAGCGCCGCCTCCACCTTGGGCTGAACCTTGCTCGAGACCGCCCCCGGCGCGAGGGAGGCGGATACGTTGGTCACCCGCACCCCCTCCTCATGGGAGATGGAGCGGGGGGAAAGGGTCTTCTCGAAGGAGACGAGGTTGTCCAGGGAAACCCGGCCCCGGGTTCCCGTCACGTAAAGCCTTCCGAGGTCGGAAAGGAAGGCCATGTCCGATTCCCGGAGGAAGACCTTAACCGCCACCTCCTCGTTTCCCGTTTGCCAGGTGGTGGCGGAAACCCCGTTTAGGGCCGCCCTGATCTCGGCGGCCACGGCGCTCACCGAGACCCCGAGGGCCGACGCCCGGTCCCGGTCCACCGAGACCGTGTACTGGGGGTTTCCCGAGGTGAGGTCGCTGGAGATGTCAGTGCACTCCGGAACCTGTTCCTTGAGAATCTCGACTATCCGCTCCGCGGTAGCGGAGACGGCTTCCGTGTCGTTGGAGGTAAGGCGCACGTTCACCGCCGCGCCGCCCCGGAAGCCCCGGCCCGAGGAAAAGCTGAAGGTCGCCCCGGGGAAGGAATCTAGAAGGGGCCGTACCTTGGCCTTGATCTCCTCGGGTCCCACGGTCTGCTTCGAGAGCTCCGGAAGGTTTATCTGGATGGACCCGGAATTCCCGTTTCCCACGGTGAGGATCATGTTTTCGTAACCCGAAATGGAGGCCTTAATCAGGTCCTGGGCCCGGAACAGGGTGTCCGCGGTAACGTCGCCGTCGGTGCCCTGGGGAAGGGTGAGGGAAATGTTTACCACGTCGTCGGAGGAGGATGTCGGGGCGAAGCTCATGCCGAGACTCACGAACTTCATGACCGAGAGGGCAAGGAGCGTCGCCACCAGGGTCATGACCAAGAGCCGGTTCTTGAGGACCCAGCGGATCGCGAGGGCGTAGGCCTCCTCCAGGGCCGCGAAAGCGGTCTCGATGCCGTTGTCCAGGGCGGAAACCAGGGGGTTCCGGATCGGGCGCTGAAGCCGGGTGTTGAGCCTGAGCACGCTGCCCGCCAGGGCAGGCACCAGGGTCACCGCCACGACCAGGGATACCGTCAGGGAAGCCACCACGGTCACCACCATGTCGTTGAAGATCTGCCCGAGCATCTCGAGCTTCGCCTTGTAGATGATCACCGGAAGGAATACGCACAGGGTCGTCAGGGTGGAGGCGGTGATCGCCGTGATCATCTCGGAGCTCCCGTGGATGGCCGCCACGGCGGCGTTCTCCCCCCTTTCCCGGTACCGGTGGATGTTGTCGAGCACCACGATGGAGGAGTCCACGATCATGCCGATGCCCAGGATGAGGCCGGTCATGGTCATCATGTTGAGGGTGAGCCCCATGAGGGACATGACGAGGAGGGTCACGAGGATGGAGATGGGCATGGAAAGGCCGATGATGAGAGTTCCCTTCACGCTCCTGAGGAACAGGAGGATGATGAGCATGGCCAAGAGTCCGCCCTGGATCGCCGAATTATACACCTCGTCCATGGTGGAGGTGATCATGGTGGTGTTGTCGCTGATGACCGAGACCGTCACGCCGTTGGGGAGCTCCCGGTTTATCCCGGGGATCGCCGCGTGCACGCTCTTGGCCACGGAGGCGCTGTTCGCGTCGGTCTCGTTCGACACCGACATGTAGAGCCCCGGATCCCCGTCGATATAGACCCGGGAACCGGAATAGTCGTAAGTTTCGTAAACCTCGGCGATGTCCGCAAGGCGCACCACGTTTGAGCGGTTCACGCTCGATCCGGGGGACGGGACCGACACGGTGGACACCACGGTCTGGCGGATATCGTCCAGGCTCCGGAAGCTTTCGTCCACAGCGACCTTCCAGTTCACCCCGTTATCCGTGAGGGTTCCCCCGGAGGTCTTCACGTTCCGGGCCGCCAGGGACTGGGCCACCCCCGAGAGGGTAAGGCCGTACGCCCGGAGCCGGTTTTCCGATACGTCCACCCGGACGACCCGCTGGGCGCCGCCGTTCGCGTCCGCCGAGGCGACCCCCTCGATGCGCTCCAGCAGGGGGGATATCGTATCCTCCGCCAGGGACCGGAGCTCGCTTACCGGGAGGTCTCCCTTTACGATCAACCGCATGATCGGCATGGAGGACATGTCGAACCTGCGCAGGGTCGGGGTGCCCGCGTCGTCCGGAAGGGAGCCCAGGCTCCGGTTCAGGATGTCCTGGACGTCCTTTTCCGCCCCGTCGAGGTCCACGTCGTAGCCGAAGCTCAGCCGGATGCTGCTTTGACCCGCGGAGGATGTGGAGTTAACGGAATCGAGGCCCGCCACGGCGGACAGCCTCGACTCCAAAAGGTCCGTGACGTTCTTTTCCACCTCCTCGGGGCCCGCGTTCGGCCAGGAGGTAGAGACCGAAAGAACGGGCATGCTGGTGGAGGGAAAGAGGGCTACCCCGAGGCGGGGAACGAAGATGGCCGAGACGACGATCACCAGCACGTAGGCCATGGTGACGGTCACGGGCTTTCTGACCGAAAGCTCCGATACGCTCATCTCGAAGCCTCCCCTCCGGCGATCCGGACGGGGGTGCCCTCGGAAACGGAACCCGAAACGATCACCCGGTCCCCGAAGGAAACCCCCGAGAGGATCTCCGTCTCGGTATCGTTGGCAAGGCCCGTTTGGACCGCCTTCCTCCGGGCTACGCCGGCGGCGTCAACCGCGTAGACGACTTTCTCGTTGTTGTAGTCACGGATCGCCCCGTTGGGAACCGCTATAATCCCGGTCCGCTCCCTGGTTACCAGGGTAATCACCGCGAACATGCCCGCCCGCAGGAGCCCCTCGCCGTCCGCGGCCGAGAGGGTCAGCTCCACGGTTCGCGACGCCGGGTCGATTACGGGACTCACCTGGGTCACCGCCGCCTGAAGGGCTTTCCCGGGATAGGGCGCCAGGGTTACCGAGGCGGGAAGCCCCGTCTTCAGCACCGCGACGTATTTTTCCGGAACGTAGGTAAGGATCTCGAGATTCCTCAGGGAACCTACCGCCGCGATGGCGGAGGATACCGACACCGACTGCCCCGCGGCCAGGGGAAGGGAGATAACCGTTCCCTCGATGGGGGAGCGGACCGGGCTCTCGGCATAGGAAGCCCCGGGCTTCGAGGGGTCTATCCACGCGAGAACGTCCCCCTTGGAGACCCGGTCGCCCACGGAGGCCTGATATCTCACGAGCCTTCCGGAGGTGTCGGGATATACCGAAATCTGGGAGGGAGACACCACGTCGCCGTTGAGGCGGATGGCGGTTCGGATGGTCGAGGGCTGGAGCTCCATGGCGGACACGGTCACCGCGCTGACGGATCCTGAGGGGGCGCGGGCGGCATCGCCGGGGCCGCCCGGGGCCGCGGAACCTGAAGCCGAAGCCGCTCCGCCGCCTGGAGCCGCCGCCTTGCCCGCCGCCTTGCCCGCCGCGGGAGCCCCCGCCATGGGAACCGCCCCGCCCGCCCCCGCGGGCCCCCGGGCGGACCCCGCCGAGGGCTTGAGGATACCGTAGGCTAGCAGGCCTATGAAAAGGGCTATCAACCCGAGCAGAAAAACCTTCACGATTCGGTCAAAATCAAGCTTTTTTGGATCCATATTCTCACTTTCCTCCGGCGAGTCCGTAGAGCTCGCCTATCCTTACGTTGAGAGCCGCCGCAAGGTCGATAAGCGCGGCCTG
>QKDA01000160.1 GCA_003246765.1 Spirochaetales bacterium
ATAACCGCCTCGCTCGCGAATTCGCTGAATACCGGGAAGGGAAGCTCAATGTCGCCGAGGATGCGGGAGAGGGCGTCCCGGCCGGATCCCCCGAACTGCCCGATTCCGGTATGCCGGTCCTTGTGAAAGCCCTTGAATACCCCGGAGGTGTTGGCGTGCACCGAGGCCTCCGATAGAAGGGGGGCCAAAAAGAAGGGCCGCAGGGCTTCCGGGAATTCGCCGATGAGTTTTCGGGCGGTATCCAGGTACCGGGCGTTGCGGTTGGTGTAGAAGACCCTCTCTCCCGCGCGGATCTCCCCGTCCCTTTCCGGGGCGTAGAGCCGGGCAATGAGCCCTCCCTCCAGGGGTCCCTCCGCGAGGCTGGCCCTTATGCCTTCCCATCGATCCTTGAGGTCCCTCAGGTCCAGTTCTTCCCGGTTCGCGAGATAGCAGCGGTTAATGACCTCCGCATAGGGCTCCAGGTCATTGGCTACAATCCGGTAGGAATGCCGCTTGAGGTAGCGGGAGACGATCCCGGAGCCCGAGAAGGCGTCGAAGGAGGAAAGCCGCCGGCCCCCAAGCCGTGAGCGTACCCGGTCCACCGCCTCGCCGATGAAGGGCAGGAGGGACCGCTTGTTCCCGATGTAGGTAATGAGCTGTCGCGTCAGGTAGTCCGGATTTTCCTGCATGGTGCAAGCTCGAGTGTACCCGAAGGCGCAAAGTTTTGCCATCCGAATCTTGACATTCCCATCGTATGGGGCTACCATGGAGTGAAGAAAGAGAAACCGGTTTCTCTTTGTGTTTCCGGTGGAAACATTCACGCAGCTCGCACTGTATAAGGAATATGCCATGCACAAGATCTTGAAAAATGCGCCCCCCCTTCCGAATATGCCCTGGGAAGAGCGCCCCGCGGGAGGCCGCGGGGAGCCCATGTGGCGCTTCTCCGCCAACCCCGTGATTCCCCGGAACCTGACGGCTACCTCCAACAGCATTTTCAACAGCGCGGTGGTTCCCTTCAAGGGCGGATTCGCCGGGGTATTCCGAGTGGACGATACCAGCCGAAGGATGAACATTCACCGGGGTTTCAGCGCCGACGGGATGAGCTGGAAGCTCGACGACGAGCCGATCCGCTTTCTCGACGGAAGCGCCGGGCTGCCGGAATCCGAATATAAATACGATCCCCGGGTGGTCTTCGTGGAGGACCGGTACTGGATCATCTGGTGCAACGGCTACCATGGGGCGAGCATCGGCATGGGTTATACCTTCGACTTCGAGACCTTTCACCGCATCGAGAACCCCCTGATGCCCTACAACCGGAACGGCGTGCTCTTTCCGCGCAAGATCCGGGGCAACTACGCCCTGCTTTCCAGGCCCAGCGACTCCGGGCACACCCCCTTCGGGGATATCTTCTATTCCGAAAGCCCCGACATGACCTACTGGGGACGCCACCGCCACGTCATGTCTCCCCTGGGAAGCCAGAGCCTCTGGCAGAGCACCAAGGTCGGCGCGGGGCCCGCGCCCATCGAGACGACCGAGGGCTGGCTCCTCTTCTATCACGGGGTCCTCAACAGCTGCAACGGCTTCGTCTATTCCTGGAGCGCCGCCCTCCTGGACCTGGAGGAGCCCTGGAAGGTTACCGCCCGCAGCCGCCCCTACATTATCAACCCTTCCCGGGACTATGAGTGCGTCGGCGACGTGCCGAACGTCACCTTCCCCTGCGCCGCCCTGGTGGACGGGGAGACCGAGCGGGTGGCGGTGTACTACGGCTGCGCCGACACCGTCACGGGCCTCGCCTTCGGCAGGATCGGCGAGATCGTCGACTTCGTCAAAAAGAACTCCGTTATATGAGCGCCGCCGTCGAAAATCGAAACCCGGAGGCCGCGGCCCTCGCGGAGGCCCTCCGCCGGGAACTTTCGGACCGCATCCTCCCCTACTGGTCGAGGTACGCCCGGGATCCCGTGAACGGCGGGTTTTGGGGAACCCTGGGGGCCGACAACGTCGGGGACCCCCGGGAAAGCCGGTCCGCGGTGATGACCGCCCGGCACCTGTGGGCCTATTCCGCCGCCGCCTCGTCTCTCGGGGATCCCGCCCTGCTGGAGCATGCCCGATGGGCTTACGAGGCCCTCACGGGGCCCTTTTTGGACCGGGAGTTCGGCGGCGTTTTTTGGTCGGTGAAGAGCGACGGAAGGGCGGAGGTGGCGAAAAAGCAGGTGTACGGGGAGGCCTTCGCCATATACGGCCTCGCGGAGTACGCCGCTGCGCTGCTTTCCTTCGGGGGAGCCCGTGCGGGAGACTCTGCCCGGGGAGATCCTGCCCCGGAAGACCCCCTCCGCCTGGCCCTCGAGCTTTTCGGCCTCCTGGAGCTCCACGCCCGGGATCCCCTTCACGGGGGCTACGTGGAAGCCCGCGCCCGGGACTGGAGTCCCACGGGGGACCTGAAACTCTCGGACAAGGACATCGACTGCGACAAGTCCATGAACACGAACCTCCACGTGATGGAGGCCTTCACGACCCTGCACCGCGTCCTGGGCGCCTTTATCGACGGGAGTCCCGGCGCCGGCGGGAACGCCGACAGCCTCAAGCTTGCCCGGGAACGGGTGGGGGAGGCCCTGGAAAGCCTCGTGAACGCGACCATGGAGAGAATTCTGGGAGCCGACGGGCACCTGGACCTTTACTTCACGATGGACTGGAAACCCGTCGGCGACATCGTGTCCTACGGGCACGACATCGAGGCGAGCTGGCTCCTCTGGGAGGCCGTGGAAGAACTTTCAGGCGGTGATTGCGGAGCAGCCGATGCGGACGGGGAGTCCGCGGCTGCCGGCGCGCCGGGAAGCCCCGCCAGTGCGTCGGGAAGCCCCGCCCCCGCGACGGGGAGCCTTGCCCCCGCGCCGGGAAGCCCCGCATCCGGCCGGAATTTGGCCCGCCGCTGGCGCGCTGAGATCCTCAGGATCGCCCGGGTGGCCCTGGAAGAGGGCTTCGACCGGGACACCGGGGCCCTGGAAAACGAGAGCCACGGGGGAAACCGGGACCGTACCCGTATCTGGTGGTGCCAGGCGGAGGCCCTGGTGGGCTTTTTCAACGCCTGGGAAATGTCCGGCGACGGGGACTATCTCGACGCCGCCTTGTCGGTCTGGAAGTGGATAGACCGCTTTCAGTCGGACCGCGCCGGGGGAGACTGGTTTTGGGCCGTAGCCCCCGACGGGTCCCCCGACCGAAGTCAGCCAAAGGGGGGGAATTGGAAAACCCCCTATCATAACGGGCGCGCCTGCATGGAGATCATGCGCCGCGCCGCGCATAAGGAGCCTCACTTACGATGATGAACGACTTTAAGGACCGGCTTGCCCTGCTCGAGGGCGAGCACCGAACCCTGATCGCGCGCCCCAACGAACCGATCCGCCCCGGCAACGGGATCTTCGACCGCTACCGGTACCCGGTGCTGACCGCGGCCCATGCCCCACTGTTCTGGCGCTACGACCTGGATCCCGCGACGAATCCCTATCTCATGGAACGCATGGGCATCAACGCCGCCTTCAATGCCGGCGCCATCAAGCTCGACGGGCGCTACCTGCTGGCGGTACGCGTCGAGGGAACCGACCGGAAGAGTTTCTTCGCGGTGGCCGAAAGCCCCAACGGCATAGACAATTTCCGATTTTGGGACTACCCGGTCATGCTTCCCCAGACCGACAACCCCGACGTGAACGTCTATGACATGCGCCTGACCGCCCACGAGGACGGTTGGATTTACGGCATCTTCTGCTCCGAGCGGAAGGACCCCTCCGCCCCCCGGGGCGACACCTCCAGCGCCGTGGCCTCCGCGGGCATCGTCCGCACCCGGGACCTCAAGACCTGGATCCGGCTTCCCGACCTGGTCACGAAGTCTCCCCAGCAGCGGAACGTTACCCTGCACCCGGAGTTCGTCCGGGGCAAGTACATGCTCTACACCCGCCCCCAGGACGGCTTTATCGACACCGGCTCCGGAGGCGGCATCTGCGTCGGCTTCGCGGATACCATGGACCGGGCCGTGGTGGAGGAGGAGCGACTCCTGGACGAGAAGGTCTACCACACGATCAAGGAGGTCAAGAACGGCGCCGGGGCGGTGCCCATCAAGACCGGGCGGGGCTGGCTCCACATAGCCCACGGGGTCCGCAATACCGCGGCGGGCTTGCGTTACGTGGTGTACGCCTTCATGACCGACCTTGAGGACCCCACCCGGGTGATCGCCCGGCCCGGGGGCTACCTTATCGCCCCGGAAGGGGAGGAACGCGTGGGGGACGTCTCCAACGTGGCCTTCGTGAACGGGGCCATCGCGGAAGAAAGCGGGCGGCTCCTCATCTACTACGCCTCCTCGGATACCCGGCTTCACGTGGCTGAAACCACCCTGGATCGCATGGTGGACTACTGCCTGAACACCCCCCAGGATCCCCTGACATCCCAGGGATCCGTGGCCCAGCGGGTCGCCATGATCAGGCGGAATCTGGCCAGAACCTGAGAAACGCCCCGTTTCGTAAACAGTGCCCTCTCTCCCAGTGCCCCGGATCGGCTCATCGCCGTTTCGGGGCACTTTTTTAAGTTTCTGCCGAAAGAAACCGGTTTTTGTTTCTTTAATCATTTTATTACAAAACATGTACTTTCCGCTTGACACCTCCGAAACTCGTGGTATACTGGGGAAAAGTTCAAGAGAAACCGGTTTCCCTTGAAGCAGACCCGTTTGTTGTAAGGAGAGTGCGAATATGAAAGCGCAACGATTATTGGCCGCGGCGCTGCTTGCGGCGGTCACCCTCGGCGCCTATGCCTCGGGCAAGAG
>QKDA01000249.1 GCA_003246765.1 Spirochaetales bacterium
CGGCGGGGCTTAGACTTAAGTATCACCAGTAGCATCCCTACGGAACGAAGGAGGCGGCCATGATCGGGAAAGCCGCGCTGCCGCGGACGGGCTTTGCCCTCTTTGCCGCGGCGGCGCTCCTCATCGCCGCAGAACCGGCATATTCCCAGCCCCTGGAGCTTCTCATGGTCAACGAGGTATGGGCGCCCTACCGCATCGGAGACAACCTGTCCCCCGAGGCCTGGACGGGCATCGACATTGACCTGGCCCGGGAGCTCGAGCGGAGAATGGGCGTCACGATCACCCTTCGCTACGCGCCCTGGGCCCGGTGCCTCGAGATGATAAGGCTCGGCCAGGCGGACATACTCACCGGGGTCGCGTGGACGGAGGAGCGATCGCGATCGATGCGCTTCGTCCCAACCAGCTACAGTTCCGTACGCCCCGCCTTTTACGCCGCCTCGGGAAGGGAGCGTATCTTCCTGTCGTACGAGGGCCTGCGGAGCTTGCGGATAGGCCAGTCCACGAATTCGGCGTATTTTGAGCCCTACAATTCCGACGGGAACCTGAACAAGATTTCCCTGAAGGACGAGGAAACGATACTGAGGATGCTCGAGGCGGGGCGGATCGACGTGGCGGTAGGGACCGAGCCCAATCTCGCCTGGGACACCGCGCGCTTCGGCTTCAAGGGGCGTCTCGTTCGGACCGAATGGCAGCCCGAGGGCGAAACCGGCCTCTACGTGGTCATTCCGAACCGAAGCGGGAACCCGGGTCTCGCGGAGAGGATAGACCGCTGCATACGGGAGATGCTCGCCGACGGGACCCTCGAAGCGATCCACGGGAAATACCGATGACGGCGGAAGAAAAGCCCGAAGCGAAAGCCCTCAAGCCCGGGCTCATCGGGGAGATCGGGTTCCTCATGGTGGCCGTCGCGGCGGTATGCGTGGTCCTCGTGGAAAGCGTGGCCCTCATGTTCATCAGCCGGACCATGACCGAAGACCTCCGCTCGGAGGCGGCGCGGACCACCGAAGAAACCGTTTCCATCCTGGAGACCCCCCTCTATATCCTCGACGACGACCAGTGCATCCGCATCGGCCAGACCCTGCTCGCCTCCGGGCGCATCTCCGGGATCAAGCTCGTTTCATCCTACTCCCAGGTCCTCCTCGACGTGCCCACCTCGACCCCCAACTCCTCCATCGAGAGCGTCGAGGGGGAGATAACCCGCGACGGGGCCGTTCTGGGCACCTACAGGCTCGACTTCAGCGACCGGCAGATCCAGGACGTCAACTCCAAGATCCTCAACGTCATCCTCTGGGTGATTCTGACGGTGGTCGTGAGCGTCTCCCTCGCCATCCGGTACGTGCTCGTGGCCAAGGTAACCCGGGAGATTGCCCCCATCATGGAAACCCTCACCCGGATCAGGGGGGGAGACTACGGCGCGAGGATACCCGAGACTCCCTATCCCGACATGGAAAGGCTCGTGACCAATATCAACGAGATGGCCGAGAAGATCGAAGAAAACCGCGCCGCCCTCACCCGGGCGAACCAAAACCTGGAACAAAACGTGGCGGAGCGGACCGAGGCCCTCAGGCAGTCCCTGGAAGAGCTCGAGCAGACCCAGGACCGCCTGGTCCACTCCGAGAAGATGTCCGCCCTGGGAAACCTCTCCGCGGGCATCGCTCACGAGCTCAACACACCCCTGGGAGCGATCCTCTCTTCCAACCGGCTCGTGGTCGACTTTTTCAATTCCGACCTCGGGGAAACCCTCAAGGCCTTCACCGAGCTCGGCCCGCAATCCCGCCGGCGTTTCCTGGAACTCTACGAAACCGCCCGGTCCTCCGCAAGCAAGCAGGACATGTCGCTTTCCATCAGGAAGCAGCGGCTGAGAGCCGAGGGAATTCTCAGGGAAGCGGGCATGGAAGCCCCGGAGGGCATAGCGGAACAGCTGGTGGAGCTCGGCATCGTCCCCGGGGAGGATCTTCCCGTCTCCTGGTTCTTGGGTGAGGACGTTCCCGAGCTCCTCCGCCGGGCAGCCCCTCCCTCGGTGGCGCGCCGCATGTCGGGAATCGTCGAAATCGCCGGGGGCAAGGCGGCCAACGTCGTGGCGGCGCTCCGCTCCTACCTTACCCCGGACGACGAGCGGGAGCCGGGCTTCATCGACCTGGAATCGGAGATCGACAAGATGCTGACCCTCATGCAAAACCTTCTCAAGCACGGCATAGAGATACGAAGGGACTACGCGGGAATCATGGTCCGGGGCTCCCCGGAAAAGCTCGGGCAGGTGTGGCTCAATATCATCAGAAACGCCGCCCAGGCCATGGACTTCCAGGGAAGCCTCGCCATTTCCACCGCCCTCGATCCCGGGGGAACCGCGGTGATACGGATTGCAGATACGGGCCCGGGCATACCCGAAGAGATCAAGAACCGGGTGTTCGAGCCCTTTTTCTCCACCAAGCGCTACGGGGAGGGCATGGGCATCGGTCTCGATATTTGCAAGCGGATCGTGGTGAGCCACGGGGGAACGATCGGGTTCGAAAGCGAGCCGGGAAGGACGGTCTTTACGGTCACCCTCCCCGGGGCGCGCCTGAAGGAGGACGGCCGCCATGGCTGACAAGGCCATTCTCTGCGTCGACGACGAACCCCTTATCCTCCTGGCGCTCCTGCAGGAACTGAAAAGCGCCCTGGGGGGACAGTTCGTCTACGAGCAGGCCCTCTGCGCCGAGGCGGCCCTGGAAACCATCGCGGAGCTCAAGACGGAAGGGGTGAACCTGGTTATGGTAATCTCCGACTGGCTCATGCCCGGCATGAAGGGAGACGAGTTCCTGGCGCGGGTAGCCAGGGACTACCCGGAAATAAAAACCGTCATGATTACGGGCCACGCGGACCGGGAAGCCCTGCGGAGAACCGAGGCGATAGCTACCCTTCAGGCGGTGCTGAGAAAGCCCTGGGACCCTGACGAGCTCGTCTCCGTGATCCGCAAGGCCCTCGCCGACCCGGCCCTGGAGGGTTAACCCTAGCGCAGGTTCAGGCGGTAGATCAGGGCGGCCCGGTAAAACTCCCTCCGCCAGGGATCATCGGTGTCCACTTCCCGGTCTTGGTAAAAGTCGTTCTCCCAGGTAGAGTCCGTAAAGTGCCTGAGGGCCTGCCACTGCACGAGGGCCGTCAGGGTGGACCGGGGAGTGCCCTCCCGACCGCGGCCGAAGGCGACGCTCACCAGGGGTCCGAAGGTCCAGGTCGGTTGGGACTCGCCCCAATAATCCCCGCCCTTCGTGCCGTAGAGCCTGGTATCGTTCTCCACCAGGAAGCCCGCCACGTCGATGAGCTGCGGAAAGGCGTAGCCCGCGAAATAGCTTCCGTAATAAGCCCAGCCGTTCATGTTCTCCCCCGCGTCGGCCTCCCACAGCCAGGACTCGTCCCCGGAGGCCCCTGTATACGCGCGGTAGCGGGCTCCCTGATAGGTTTGCAGGAGCACGTGGTTCCATTCCCCCGGCAGTATGGCCGCCAGGTCGAAGCGGAGGGTGCCGCCCCCCTTCCAGTACCACACGGCCCCGCCGAAGGAATCGTCCTTAAGCCCCTGCCCCGGGAGGTTCATGCGGAGACCGTCCGCAACGGGGATGTTCCAGCCCGTTCCGACCCCGGCGCCGGTAGACAGCTCCAGGAACGCGGCCGGGGTCAGGGCGGCCAGAAAGGTTCCGTTAACCGAAACCGGGGACAGCTCCGCCCCGAACTCGAGGCGAAGGTTGTTGCCCTCCGTCAGGGGAGACGCCCCGGCAAGCAGGGGAAAGGTCACCGTCTCCAGGAGGGAGACCTTGGCCTCCAGGGTAGTCGCGGCCACCAGAGACAATGACGTGGACTCCCGGATTCCCCCCTCCGCGAAGAGGGGGCCCAGGGATATTGCCAGGGCCAGGAGCGGGTACAAACGGCGAGGGCGCATCAGAAAACCTCCAAGTAAACGTCTTTAACCGCGTCGAAGGCGGTGGTGATTCCGGAAAGATCGCCGTCGATGAGCCCATCGGAGCCGTCCACGGAACCGTGGCCCAGTACCTTAAGCTCGACCCGGCCCGCCTTACCGGCGGTAAATCGCGCCCCGTATACGAGGGAGGGCTGGCCGTTCACGCCGCTCCAGCCGGCTTCCCCCTTCTTTGCACCCTTGGGCCAGGCCTCGTTGTAGTCGAAACTCCGGTTGATTTCAAAGAAAACAGCGTACTCCTCCCCGCTCGTCAGGGAAAGAGCCGCGCCGGACCCTGAGGCCCCGGAAGCCGAGGAAGCGCCGGAGACGGCGTCTTCCCCGCCCGAAGCGGAGGCGGCCGAGGCATGGTTCCATACGGGCAGGGCCTCGGGCCGGCCTTCGGAGGGAGCCGCCATCCAGCCCCCCGAGGAGGCCTTGCCGCTGACCGTGAGGGTGCCCACGAAGTCGCCCTCGGGGGTTTCTACCCACCCCGCGAAGGACGGGGTCATCCGCATGAAGAGCTTTCGGGTCGTCCACAGGGGGCCGCTTTCCGCCGTGAGGGCAAGGACTTCCCCCGCGGGGGCTTCGCCGGCCGTCCCGGCCCCCCGCCGGTCGTCCCCGGAGCCGGACGCGCAGGAAGCGGCGACCAGGCAGGCGGCGAGGGCCGCGGCGGCAAGGGCCGGGGCGCGCGCGGCCGGCGCAATAAGGCCGGAAGGCTCTCGCCTTCCGCTTTTCGTAAGTCTCATCGTACATCCTTCCCGCGCCGAGGCGCGGCAGCCTTAAAAATCAAAGTTATCCGGGTCCGACCCGGAGCGTTCGTTCCTGTTCATGTCGGCGATGGCGAGCATGTCCTGGGTAGTCAGCTCGAAATCGAATATCTGCGCGTTGGCCAGGATTCGTTCCCGCCGCACCGACTTGGGAATGGTCACGAGACCCCGCTGAAGGTCCCAGCGGAGAATGACCTGGGCGGCGCTCTTCCCGTACTTCTTCCCGATCGCCTCCAGGGACGCGTCCTTGGCGAGGTTGAGCTTCATCCCCCCCAAAGGGCTCCAGGCGGTCACCGCGATGCCCCAGGCCCCGCAGTAGTCCACCAGGGGCTTCTGGCTCAAGAGGGGATGGCATTCTATCTGGTTCACCGCGGGAACCAGGTCCGTAACCTCCGCGAGGGATTCCAGGTGGTGCCGGTGAAAGTTGCTCACCCCCAGGGCCCGGACGTGTCCCGAGCGGAAGAGGGGCTCCACGGCTTTCCAGGCTCCCTCGAATTTTCCGGGCACGGGCCAGTGAAGCAGGTAGAGGTCCACGTAGTCGGTTCCCAGAAGGTCCAGGCTCCGCTCGAAGGCCTCCACCTCCGTTCCCCTCCTCATGTCCTCGTTCCAAAGCTTGGTGGTCAGGAAAATCTCCTTTCGGGGGATCCCCGACTCGCGGATCGCCTTTCCCACGCTCCCCTCGTTTCCGTATACCGCCGCGGTGTCGATGTGCCGGTATCCCGCCTCCAGGGCCCATAGGACCGCCTGTTCCGCTTCCCTCCCGTTCTCGGCCCTGAAAACCCCGAGCCCAAGCACGGGAATCTCCACGCCGTTATTGAGGCGCTTGGTCGAATCGATTGTCAGGCTTTTCATGGATTGTTCCCTCCTCAGGGATTTTGATACAATACTCCCATGTTTAGCGTAACGCAACCGAAAGGCTCGGTCAAAGAAACCCTTGACGAAGCCCTCGACCAGCTCGCGGCCCTGCTCTCCGGGGAAAGCGACGCCGTCGCCAATCTATCCAACACCTCAGCCCTTATAAAAGCGTACCTGGACCGCGTAAATTGGGCGGGATTTTACCTATACGACGGGAAAGAACTCGTACTCGGTCCCTTCCAGGGGCTCCCGGCCTGCATCCGCATACCTCTCGGAAGGGGCGTCTGCGGCACCGCCGCCGAGAGGGGGGAAACCGTCGTCGTGGAGAACGTGGCCCTCTTTCCGGGGCATATCCCCTGCGACGCCGCCTCGCAAAGCGAGATCGTGGTTCCCCTGCTCCGGGGAGACGGAAGCCTGTTCGGGGTGCTGGACGTAGACAGCCCCGAGATCGGCCGTTTCGGGCCCGTTGAACGGGACTTCCTCGAGAGGGCGGCGGCGATTCTCATGGCGGCCCTGGGATGACCCGGACCGCCGCGGCCACCGTAACGGCTTACGCATTTTTTTTCCTTACCGGCTTTTTCATTAACTTGGGCGGAACGGTCTCTAACGCGGCGGCCGCCGCCTTCGGGACGGACACCGCCGCCCTGGGGATCTGTTTCTCCCTGTTCATGGCGGGCCGCCTCGGGGGAATTCTCGGCAACGGGGCCCTGGTCCGCCTCCGGATCAACCGGGACCTGCACCTGAGACTCATCGCCTTAGTGCCCCTGCTCGCCACCGCCGCCATGATCCTCGCCGCGAGGAATCTCGCGGGCTTTGCCGCGCTGATCTTCCTCAACGGGATCGGCATAGGGTTGGTGTATTCGGCGTCGAACATGATCCTGGTGGACGTATACGAGGGCGGAAAGAGGGCCTTTCACCTCTCCATGATCAACTTTCTTTACAGCCTCGGGGCGGTGTTCGCCCCGACCGCCGCGGGATACATCGTGGGGCTCGGCCTTCCCTGGAACGCCCCCTATCTCCTTTTCGCCCTTCTCCTGGCCGCGTGGTTCGCCGTCACGGCCCGGTCCTCCTTCGCGGGACTCTTCGAGGCCCCTTCGGGCGCCGGCGAGGGCCCTGCCGCGGATTCCGGCGGCATTACCCTTCCCCTGGTCCTCGTGTGCGCGGCGATCGCCTTTTCCATCTTCGGGGAATACATGGTTACCTTCTGGACCCCCATCTACCTCCGGGAGTACCGCCAGGCGGACCCGCTTTTCGCGGGAATGACGGTGTCCGCCTTTTGGATAGCCGTCCTGGCGGGGCGATTCGCGGAAAGCATGCTCATCGCCCGGATCAAGCCGCGCCGATACCTCGTGGCCTCGTCCCTCGCGGCGGCGGCGGCTCTCGCGGTCTTGCCCTTTCAGGCATCCCCCGCGGGAATCCTCGGAACGGCCTTCGCGGGCGGGCTTTTCTGCGCCGGGGTATTCCCCGCCCTTTTCACCTTCGGGGCGTCCCGGGCGGAGCGCCTAAAGCGGACCTTCCCCACCCTCATGATGCTCTCCGCCGCGGCCGGGAGCCTGCTTGCCATGCCCGCCGGAAGCCTCGTTAAGAGGGCCGTGGGGATCCGGACGATCATGTTCGCCGGCCCCGCGGCCTTCCTCCTCGTGGCCGTTCTCGCCCTCGTCACCGACTCAAGGGGGCACGAAAAGTCGGGAAGCCGTCAGGCGGGGGGAGTACAGTGAGGGAACAGGGAAACGAAAGGATGAACTGGCAGGAACGCATGACCAACGCGATCTCGTACCTCGAGGGCAACCTCGCGGGAACCGTGGACCTCGCCGAAGCGGCCAGGGCGGCGAACTGCTCGCCCTTCCACTTCTTCCGCATGTTCGACGTGATCACCGGCATGGGGCCGGCGGAGTACGTCAGGCGCCGGCGGCTTTCCCTCGCGGCGGCGGAACTCGCCTCCGACGCGGGCAAGGTCATCGACGTGGCGGTAAAATACGGCTGGGAATCCCCCGACGCCTTCAGCAGGGCCTTCCGGAAGGAATTCGAAGTCCTCCCGGGAGCGGTCCGCACGGGAGGCGTCACGCTGCATGCCTACCCGCCCCTCGCCTTCTCGATCGCCCTGAAAGGAGACAAAGCCATGGAATACCGAATCGAACAGGGCCCGGAGTACCGACTCACGGGCATCTCCCTCGCGTGCCGCAGCGACGACGGCAGCAACTTCAGGGAAATCCCCGCGTTTTGGGGGAAGGTCATGGAGGACGGGCGCTTTAACCAGTTGTGCAACAGGATGGGTAAGAACCTCAGGGTCTGCGGGGTATGCCATACCTGCGACGACGCCACAGGGGCCTTCACCTACTCTATCGCCATCGAGACTCCCCCGAGCATGAACGGCATGCCCGAGGGCTGCTCCGAGATCGTCATTCCCCCCTCGACCTGGGCGAAGTTCACCTCCCGGGGCCCCCTCTTCCCGAACTACCAGGACATGATCAAGCGGATCTACTCCGAGTGGTTCCCCGCGTCGGGTAAGGAGCACGCGGGAACCGCGGAGATCGAGTACTACCCCTGCGAGAAGGACGCCAACGACCCGGACTACTACGCGGAGTACTGGGTACCCCTGAAATAGTCGCGGGCCGGGCGGCGCCGGGCGGCGTTACTGCCGACGCCGGCAAACCCGGACGCGGCGGGGCCCCCGGCCGGGCGGCGCCGGGCGGTCACTCTATCCGCATGGCCCCGTCGCCGCATTCGCAGGCGAAGAAGTCCGCCTCCAGGGAGGTTTTCTCCCGGTAGGCGGCGCCCACCTTCTCGATGAATCCCTTCACCGCGCCTTTTTTCACCAGGGCAATGGCGCAGCCCCCGAAACCGGCGCCGGTCATCCGGGCGCCGATGCATCCCTCGGCCTTCCGGGCTTCCTCGAAGAGGGTATCGAGCTCCAGGCCCGTCACCTCGTAGTCGTCCCGGAGGGATACGTGGGAAGCCGCAAGAAGCTCCCCGAGGCGCGCGAGGTTTCCCGCCTCCAGGGCGGCCACCGCCTCCCTCACCCGCTCGTTTTCGGTGACGCAGTGGCGCACCCGGCGGCGTATCGTCTCGTCGGCGATCTTCGACGCCAGGGGGGCGAAGGCCTCGCTCGAAAGCTCGCACAGGGCGTCGATTTTCGCGTGCTTCTTGAGCTCCGCCAGACCCGCCATGCATTCCCCCAGGCGTTCGTTGTATTTCGAGTCCGCCAGCTCCCGCTTCTTGTTCGTGTTCATCACCACGATCCAGTACTCCCCCAGCTCCAAGGGCACGTAGCGGTACTCGAGATTCGAGGTATCCAGGAGCATCGCCTGGTCCTTCTTTCCCATGGCGACGCTGAACTGGTCCATAATGCCGCACTTCACGTTCATGAATTCGTGCTCGCTGCGCTGGCCGAGCTTGGCCGCCTCCACCCGGTCGAGGTTCAGGCCGAAGAGCTCCTTCAGGGCCCAGGCGAAGCCCACCTCCAGGGCTGCGGAGGAAGAGACGCCGCCGCCGGCGGGAATGTTCGAGAACATGAGTATCTCGAAGCCCCGGTCCACCTGGTGTCCCCCGTCCCGAAGGAGCTTCACGATCCCGTTCAGGTAGTTCGCGTAGCCGTTTTCCTTAACGTAGCGGAAGTCGTCGCCCAGGTTGAACTCCATGCGCCCCGGGAAGCGGAGGTCGTCATAGACGATCTTCGAGTCGGCTCTCTTTCGTACGGCGAGGTAGAGGAAGCGGTCGATCGCCGCGGGGAATACCTTGCCCCCGTTATAGTCGATGTGCTCCCCGATCACGTTGATCCGGGCGGGCGACGAGAAGAGGGCGACATCCCCCTTACCGTAGCGCTTGAAAAACTCCGCCTTGAACTCCTTCAGGAAGCGGGGGCGGTCCTCGTCGGCGAGATAGGCGAGCTTCGCGTTCCTCACCTCCGCCGCCTTGGCCTCCACCGCCGCCACGTTCGCCGCCGCCCACGCCCCGGTCTCGCTGGTGGCGTAGTACTTGATGAGCCGCTTCGCCCGCAGGGGGGTGTAGAACTCGATGTGGAAATGGTAGTAACCCTCGGCCTCCTTCCACTCGGGGGAGTTCACGGGGTTTTGGTGGATCGCCATCATGTAGGGGAAGGGCCGGTTGAAGATGCGGTCGAAGGTTCCGGTCACCACCTTGAGAATGTCCGCGAGATCGGTTTTCTCCGCGTCCGTGAGGTCCGTGATGCGGGGGCGGTGGGCCTTGGCGGTCACGAAGACCCCGTAGGGATAGTCCGTGAAAAAGGGAATGTAGGCGTAGAAGGACTCGTTCTCGAAGACGATGCGCTCGCCGAATTCCGCCTCCTCCCGGTTCATCCGGCACACCAGGCACTCGCCGGTGGCGTCGTGGTGCTTTTTCGCGTTCTGGAGCTCCACCTCTATCTTTTGGGGAATCCAGGAATAGGCGTAGATCTGGCCGTGGGGATGGGGCATGGTAACGCCGATCTCCTCGCCCCGGTTCTCGAAGGGCATGACGTACTTGCTCGTGGGCCGGGAAGAGAGGTCCGCCACGCGATCGACCCACAGGTCCACCAGTTTGCGGATGTGGGGAACCGGCAGCTCGTGGAGGGTCTTGGTATGGTCGCTGGAGTAGAGGATCACCTCGCAGGCCCCGTAGGCGGGAACGGCTTTGTAAAAGTCCGATCCCACGGGGTCCGGTTCCGGGGGACTCGCGCTCAGGGCGGGAAAGTCGTTGTCGTACTTGTGCACGTCGTAGGACTCGGGCACCTTCCCCGAGCCCGGGCAGAAGGGGCACCAGTTCTTCGGCATCTGGGGGCGGTTCTGCCGGTGGGAGGCGACCATGGTCCAGGTTCCGAGCATGGGGTTGAAGCGCAGTTCACTCATCGAGATTCTCCTTGAAAAAGACGTCTATGGGCATGGGGATGTTCTTCTCGGGATCTTCCCGAAGGACGAACATCCGGTACAGCTGGTGCACTATAAGGCGCCCCTGTTCCTCCGGGCGCTGGGAGATGATGCAGTCGATGGAGCCCTCCCTGAGGCGTCGCTCGTTCTCCTCCACCAGGTCGTAGCCCACCAGGGCGGGGCGTCCCCCGGGAAAGGGGCCCGCCGCGTCGAGCCAGGCCGCCACCCGGTGTCCGTAGGCGGTGACGGTGAAAATTCCGGAAAGGTCGGGGTGCTCGGCCAGGGCTTTCGAGAGGGTTTTTCCCGGTTCCTCCGGGTCCGATTCGGGGCAGACGAGATCGAGTACCCGCACCGCGGGGCCCGCAACGCTCCCCGGAGCCAAGCTCTCGGCGAAACCCGCCGCCCGCTCGTTGAGGTTATACGCCCCCGTGTAGGGCCGCACCACCGCGTAGGTCCCCCCTTGAGGGGCCAGGAGGCGCAGTATTCTGGCGGCGACCCTTCCGCCCTTCCGCGGGTTTTGGGCCACCGTCACCGCCGCGAGACCGCCGCCGTCCCCCGTCATGGCGGTGTCGATAAAGCACACCGGCGGGCGGACCGGGCGGGAGGAAAGGAGCCGGGCAACCTCCGCCTGCATGACCGGGGCGATCACCCAGGCCTGACAGTCGGAGTCGGCCATACGAGCGAAGGCCTCTTCCAGCGAGGCGGGGTTCGCCCGCTCGTAGGAGTAGAGCACCGGGGCGAAGGAGAAGGCCGAAAGGGAGTCTACCGCTTCCCGGATCGACGACCAGATCAGGTTCCAGTAGCGGCTTTCCTTCTCGAGCTCCGGAAGGAGGACCCCCACGGAAAAACTTTCGTTGCGTTTCAGATGCCGAGCGATGGGATTGGGCTGATACCCTTCGGAATCGATAATCTCCCGGATCTTCCGTTCCTTCTCGGGGGACACGTGCCCCCGGCCGTGGACGACCCGGTCCACGGTACCGATAGAGACTCCCGCCCGCTTCGCAATCTCGTTGATCGTCATCGATCCCCCCGCAGCACCTTGTGTACGTACACAATACACCCAACACAGCAGGAGGTCAAGAAGAAAGCGCCCAAATCCGCTATACTCCCCGTTACATGCAGTATGAAGTGACAATCCGCGTCCTCCCCGGAGAGGAAACGGACGAAGCCCTGATAAAGGGAAAGATACTCCGGGAACTTGAGGGAAAGGCCAAGCTCCGACCCTCGGACATCACCGCCCTGACGCTCTCCAAGAAATCCGTGGACGCCCGCCGGGGCCGGCTCTCGGTGGTGCTGCGCTATACGGTCTACGCGGGGGAGCAGCCGGGAAGCAGGCCCGTACCGGAGTGGAAGCAGGCCGATCCCGGACGCCGGGTAATCATCGTGGGCTCCGGTCCCGCGGGCCTTTTCGCCGCCCTTCGCCTCCTGGAAGAGGGCATCACCCCGATTATCGTCGAGCGGGGCGCCGAGGCGCCGGAACGCAAACGGGACATAGCGGACATCACCCGCAAGGGCCAGGTCAATCCCGACTCCAATTACTGCTTCGGCGAGGGCGGCGCCGGGACCTTCTCCGACGGGAAGCTCTATACCCGGTCCAACAAGCGGGGAGACATCGGCCGCATCCTTACGATTCTCGTTGCCCACGGAGCCGAGAAGGGCATCCTAACCGACGCGCACCCCCACGTGGGCAGCGACCGCCTGCCCCTTATCGTGGCCGCCGTCCGCAAGACCATCCTCTCCCGGGGCGGGGAATTTCGATTCCATACGCGCATGACAGGCCTCGCCGTCGAGGGGGGCAGGGTTTGCGGAATCTTCGCAGAGCCCGTTCCCGCTAAAGCGGAGGAGCCCGTTCCCGCTAAAGCGGAGGAGCCCGTTCCCGCTAAAGCGGAGGCCTCCGATTCCTTCCTGCGGGCCGACGCGGTCATCCTTGCCGCGGGGCATTCCGCCGACGACGTGTACGAGTACCTCGCCGCGGGGAAGGCCGCCGATCCCGAGGGACGCGAAGTCTCCTTCGCCCCGCCCCTGGAAGCAAAAACCTTCGCCGTGGGGGTCAGGGTAGAGCACCCCCGGGAGCTCATCGACCGGATTCAGTATCACGGCCGGGGCGAGGCCGCTTCCATGGGTGCGGCGGAATACCGCCTGGTGACCCAGGAGGGGGATCGTGGGGTTTATTCCTTCTGCATGTGTCCCGGGGGGCTCATCGTCCCTTCCGCCAGCGCCGAAGAGGGGCTGGTGGTGAACGGTATGTCCAGTTCGGGCCGGAACGGGCGCTGGTCCAACGCGGCGGTGGTGGTGGAAACCCGGCCGGAAGACGTTCCGGGGGAATTCCGCCTGGAAAGCGGCGACCAGCTCGCGGGGCTCCGGTTCCGCCGGGCCCTGGAGGCGGAGGCGAAGCGTCAGGGGGACGGACAGAAGGCGCCGGCCCAGCGCATGGTCGATTTCCTCGCCCGGCGGGACTCCGCGAGCCTGCCCCCCTGTTCCTACAGCCCCGGCGTCGTGCCTTCCCGGCTGGACCTCTGGCTCCCGGCCCGAATCGCGGACCGCCTGTCCGCGGCCTTCCGGGCCTTCGACCGGAACATGCGGGGCTTTATCGACGGAGAGGCGATTCTCGTGGCAATGGAAACCCGCACGTCCTCCCCGGTTCGAATACTCCGGGACCCGGAAAGCCTTGAGTGCGCGACCCTTCCGGGCCTCTACCCCGCGGGGGAGGGCTCGGGGTACGCGGGGGGAATCGTTTCGTCGGCGATGGACGGCGAAAAATGCGCCGCCGCGGCGGCCCGGGGAATCTAGTAGTCTCCTACCATGCCCGGCCCGGAGAGGGGACCCGGCCGCGACAGGTAGTAGCCCTGAAAGAAGTCGATATTGAGATGCTTGAGGGAATCGTAAACCGCGTCGTCCTCGACGAATTCCGCCACGGTCTGCTTGTTCGCCTTGCGGCAGAAGTGGACGATTCCCTCCACCAGGGTGCGGGCGTTCTCGTCGGAGCGGATACGCCTTATAAGGCCGCCGTCGATCTTCACGATGTCCACCGGAAGGTTCAACAGGTTGATGTAGTTCGAGTAACCCGTGCCGAAGTCGTCAATGGCGATGCGGAAGCCGAAGCGCGACACGTAGTCGATGAACCACACGCACTTGTCCAGCTCCACCAGCTCCTCGCTCTCGAGAATCTCGAAGATGATCCTCCCGGTCCTCTCCCGGATCATGTGGTGGATCTCCTCCACCAGCATGATGAAATCGCTCCGCACGATGTCGGCGATGGAGATGTTTACCGAGACGTTGATGTCGTGCTCCAGGATGGCCTCGGCGGACTTCCGGAGGATGAATTCCGTCAGGTAATGGTAGAAACCCGTGGAGCGGGCCACCTCGAGGTAGTCGTAAATCGACGCGAAGGTGCCGTCCTGCTTTCTCACCCGCAGGAGGGCCTCGTACCAGGCGATGCCGGAGCCGTCGGACTTGAAAATGGGCTGGAATACCGCCCGGAAGGTATCGTTCTCCCGGTTCGTGATGAGCTCCGAGAAGCGCATGACGTAGTTATAGGAGGTCTCGCGCTCCAGGTTATCGTCGGTGTAGACCGTGATGACCGTTTGGGTTCGCTCGGCCTTTTTGAGGGCGATGTCCGCCAAGGAGAGGGGGTTCCGGGGATCCCCGACGGAGATTACGGCTCCCCCCACCCGGTACACCAGGCGGATACGGTCCTGTTCCCAGGGCAGGGCCTCGAGCTCCAGGGCCCCCACGATCTCGTTCAAGAGCTGGGTTGCGTTGACCGTCGTCGTGGGCCCGTCGCGGCTCACGAGGATGCCGTACTCGTTGTACTTGAGGTGGTAGGTCTTGTAGCCGAAGCGGAGCTCGTACTTGGTGAGCTTCTGGGAGGCGAACTGGGAAATGGTATCCGAAAAATCGTAACCGAAGAGGGCCACCAGGTCGCTGTAGTTCTCGATCTTGATGATGGCGAAAAGGTAGTTGAGGCCGGGATCGATGCTGTAACTCAGGACTTCCCGGTTCGGGAGCCCCGTGGACTGGCTGAACACCATCATGTCCGTGAGCCTTCCCACGAGATGCTCCTGCCGCCGTTCCGCCATAAAGGCCAGGAGGTAGACCATGACGCTGGTCACCAGGAGGGTCACGCAGGGGATCGTCTCCAGGGGATTCGGGCAGGGAGGAAGGACGCCGAGGCGGGATAATCCCCAAAAGACGGCTAAAAAGGCCATGAAGACGGCATAGGCGACGGAACCCTTGAGGGAGCCCCGGAGCTGAAGCGCATAAACCGGGAAAAGGGCTACCGTATAGAGCTCCAGGGGGCGCCCTTCGGGGGAATAGGCCGCGGGAACCACGCAGAGGGCAAGCATGGCCAGAGAAGCCCAGGCGAAGGGGGTGATCCGGCGCGAAAAGCGAAGGAGGGCGACCTGCACGAGGGCGAAGGCCATGGGAAGGAAATACCAAAACCGCGTAGAACCCGTATCGGCGAAGGCAAGTACGAGGGGGATCATGGCCCCCAGGGGCAGAAGGTATTGAAGGAGATGCTTCCTGTACTCCCGGGTCTCGTGACGTACGGTACGGAACCAGGGGGTTTTTTTATACTCAAAGGCCCCGAGCCCGGCCTTGCGAAAACGAGATTCCAGCATTGTTGAATAGTAAAGGTTAGGCCGAGGGCTTGTCAATGAAATACAGTAACCCGGCGGTCCTCCAGGGCGATTACGCCCGCGTCCCGCATCAGGCCCAGTTCCCGGGAGAGGGCGCTGCGGTCCACGCACAGGTAGTCCGCCAATTCGGTCCTGGAAAAGGGAAGCTCTACCGTATAGCCGGCGGCGGCCCCTTCCGACGCGGCCGGTTCCCGGGGCAGGGAGGCAAAGTAGGCCAGGGCCTTTTCCCGGATCGTCCGGAGGGACACGATCTCGAGCCTCCCGTTGAGCACAAGGTTCTTGCGGGCGATCATCCGGATCATGTTTTCCACGATGCGGCGGTGGAAGCCGCAGGCGTTCTCGCAGGTCCGCAAGAGGCGCTCGAAGGGAAGGAAGAGGGCGGCGCCGTCGCTCTCGGCCACTACCGAAACGGGAGAGCGGGGTATCCCCGCGCAGGCGAAGCTCTCGCCGAACACGGCCCCGGTCCCGAAGGAGGCGATAATCGTCCGGTTTCCCCGGTAATCGGTGCGTTCGACCCGTACGGAACCCGCCGCCACGATACCGATGTCCGAAACGCGGTCTCCCTCGCCGATGAGGCATTCCCCGCGGGCGAAGCGCCGTTCCCCCGTCCCGAAGCACTCGAGAACGGAGGAGACTTCCTCGGGGCTGAGTCCCTCGAAAAGGGCTATGTTTCCCGGCACAATCATGGAAGGAATCCTACGGCATCCGCAAGGGGCTGTCAAACCCCGCCCGGGCCGCGGCCGCCCGCCGGGACATCTTCCTTGACAGGGCCGGAAACCCGGGCGACAATGGGCCGATGAGCGGCGCCGCCCCCAATCTCGACTACATCATCAACGCCCACAACTACCAGAAGATCCAGGACAGCCTCTCGGAAGCCTCGGACATGGCCATGCTCATCGTCGACTTCCAGGGAATCCCCGTGACCGCCCACAGCCGCTGCTCGGAATACTGCGCCCTGGTTCGCTCAAACCCGGAACTCAACGACCTCTGCCGCAAGTGCGACGCCCGGGGCGGCCTCGAGGCGGCCAGGCTTTCCAAGCCCTACGTTTACCGCTGTCACATGGGGGTTCTCGACCTCGCCGTACCCATCGTGCTCGGAGGCGTGTACGCGGGGGCGATTTTAGCGGGACAGGTGGCGTTGCCCGAGGGGGAGGACGACTCCCTGGAGCGGATCGTGGAGCCCTCCCGGGAACCCCTCGATCGGGCCTTCGTCTCCCTCCTCGCGGAAAGGAGGGCCCTGCTCCCGGTCATGTCCAGGGAAAAGGTCGAGGTCATCGCCAACATGCTCTTCCAGATCCACAACTACATGATCGAGGAAGCCCTCCTGAAGATCGAGCTCAACGACCGCCTGGCCGCCAGTTCCGCGAGCATGGCCTCCGCGCCCGACGGGGACTCCCTCGCGCCCGCCAAGGGCCCCTACAACAGCTTCATCATCCAGCCCGCCCTGGACCATCTCGCCGCCCGCTTCCACGAGCGGACCACCCTCGACGAGATGGCCTCCCTTTGCAACGTGAGCTCCAGCTACTTCAGCAAGCTCTTCAACCGCATCACCGGGGAAACCTTCGCGAACTACGTGAACGGGCTTCGGATCCGCAAGGCCCGGGAGTACCTCGACACGAGCGACCTCCCCATCACCACCATCGCCCTGGAGCTCGGCTTCGACGACATCAGCTACTTCGACAAGGTCTTCAAGCGCATCGCCGGGGTAACCCCCTCGGCCTACAAGGCCGCCTCCGCGAAATAGCCCCCGGCGGTGCCCACAGCCCGGGACACCGCTCAGTGCCGGAAAGTACAACCCGAAAGTACAGAGGGTGCCGAAACTTCCCGCAATCCGTGCGGAAAGCTACCAGCGCGCCCTCGAAAGCCGCCCCATACTGGCCTCATAGCCGAATTCGGCCCCACAAGGAGTCCATTATGAGAAAGGCATTCATCTCCCCCACCAAATACGTGCAGTGCGAGGGAGCCCTCAAAGATCTAGGAAGCTACGTCGCCCTGTACGGAAAGTCGGCCCTCCTCATCGCCCATAGGGACGATGCGGCCCGGGTCAAGGCGGAACTCGACTTCACCGCAAAAGAGTACGGCGTCTCCTTCGTCGCCTCCGATTTCGGCGGCGAATGCTCCCGCGTCGAGGTCTCTCGCCTCTCCAAGGTCGCCGCGGCGGCAAACTGCGACGTCATCGTCGGCCTCGGGGGCGGAAAGGCCATCGACACCGCCAAGTGCGTGGCCAACAGCCTCAAGCCCGTCATCATCTGCCCCACCATCGCCGCCACCGACGCCCCCACGAGCTCCTCCGCCGTGCTCTACAC
>QKDA01000225.1 GCA_003246765.1 Spirochaetales bacterium
GGCTTGTGGGGCAAATCCAGGGGAAGCTGGTAGGGCGGGGGAAAGGAGCCTTGAAAGGACTTTGATACGATAATGTCGTCGAAATCGTCGGTTATAAAGATGACGCCGCCGTCGGCCCCTGCGGCCTTGATCTGGGTCTCGTTGACGAAATCCAGGAGCCGCACGAGGTTTACGTCGTTCGCCAGTGAATCGGACACGTGTTCGAGAAACCGCTGGCCTATATCCACAAGCGGATCCTCTTCCTCTTCTTTAACCGGTTCCGCTGCCGGTTCGGGGATTTCTTCCTTCGTTTCCAGGCGCGAAAAGGTTACTACCAGGGCCAGGGAGAGGATGCTCGCAACAAGAATTCCACCGGAGTAGACTGTCAGAGAAGGAATGAACAATGCCGCTAGGCTCGCGAGGGCTTCAACCGCCAGGGCTGAGAGGGGCAGAACATAGAAACCGTTCCCGGGGAATTTCTCAGGCGAAGCCGACCGTATCCTGAAAAACAAAACTGCCGCTATCCCCTGAAGCAGCATACCCAAGGCAAGGGGAATAACGGCGAATGAATCTAGAAGTGCGCTTTGCATTGTATAGGAATTGTAACATCGTTCGACTCGAACCGTCAAGTTTGAAAGATTTTCTTGAATATTCGGCCGAAGAGGGACGGTTTCCTCAAGCTATCAGGATCGGTAAGGGTCCTCGTGGCTTCGTCAATGGGAACGTCTTCGCCGTACTTTGCCTTGAGCTCGTCCCACTGCTTGATGATCCATACGTAAAGGTCGCTGGGAGTGCGGTCTTTGAAGCGTTTGAGTAGTTTCGCGTGGCGGATCACGTGCAAAACCGGGGTGTACACCTTGTTATACCAGGAGATAAGGGCGTCGCTGAAGGGAATCTCCTCGGACTGCTTTTCGTTAATGAAGTATTTGTGTCCCAGGATATGGTTATAAATTACGTCGTACTGACCGGGACTGGTGAAATCCAAGTGCCAGTCTTCGGTCAGGTCCCCGAACTGGGTCTCCGCGTAGAATATCCTCTTTTCGTATTTTATTACCTCCGAAAGAAGGTTCTGGGGCGTGACGTGGGGCCGGAGCTGTATCTCGCTCTTTAGAGAGATTACCTCCGCGTCGATAAAATCAACCCCCTGGGTTTTGGCCACCGAAACCCGGTGGTTGCCGTCGCGGACGAAGTAGAGGCCGCCGATCTCGTAGAGCTGAATCGGCGGCAGCACGATGTCTGAAAGGTGCGCTTCGTCTACCCGGGCCCAACGGGCCTTGAGCATGTTCGTGCGGGGCAGAAAGTGGTTGTCGAAGTCTTGATACCGGCCCTCGCTGCCGACGATCTTTTCTATGGGAACGGTCTGCATTCCCGCATAAACCTCGTTTTTAGGCTTAAGTATCTTCTTGACGTCGTTGAACGAGAGGAGCTTCCTTTTATCCGGGTAAAGGAAATTCTGGATTTCGTTTACCACGGCCTTGTTGCGTGCCCGGTTGAAATCCTCTTCCGCCTGGTTGTGGTAGAATACGCTCATGAGGGAGTCTCTCCGGTATCGAGGATAAAATGACTGTAGGCGTTTATCACCGTCGTATCATGGTATTTTGAGACACGTATGTCCTGCAGGTCGTACAGGTGTATATGCCCGTGAACGAGATACCTGGGACTAAAGGAATCCATAAACCATTTGAAACACTCGAAACCCTGATGGCAAGGATCGCTCTTGTCGTGAATTCCCGCCGGGGAGGCATGGGTCACGAGGATGTCCAGGTATCGGCCGAAACGGAGCTTGTTGAGGAGAAGCCTCGGAACGAGTTTGAGTAAGCGCCACTTCATCTGTGCCTCGGTGTACTGGTTCAAGCCGTTATTATACCTTCGGGAACCGGAAACCCCGGCCATGAGAATCTTTCCCTCCCGTTTGGTGGTGAAGCCCAGGTAGGTTGCCCCGTGTCCCATATCGGGTTTGAAGGGATACGGCGCCATCGACTTGGACTGGTTATCACCGGCTTCATTACGGTGGTAGAGGCCGAACTCATTAAGGTTATGGTTTCCGAAGACGAAGTACACCGGTTTGTTCATGGCAGAAACGATGAAATCGAGGTATTCCATGGGGAGGTCCCCGGCGGAGATGACGAAATCGACGTCCCTGTACCGTTCCTTCACGGTGGTGCTGTAAACAAGGGGATCGATTTGGTCGGAGACGCACAGAATTTTCATGGTTTTTGGAATGAGGTTCTCAGGTATCAAAAACCTTGATGGAAGCGAGAATTTGTTCCAGCTTTTCCCTGCCGATCAGCTCAATGGGCCGGCTCTCGGCAAATTCCAGGGCCGTGCGGGTAAAGCCCGAACTCGTGATAATCACACCCCGTATAATGGACTGTTTTTTCATGTCTTCCTGGAGGGTTCGTAGAAAACTGTCCTCAATCATGTTGGGATCGCGGTAAAACAGAATAAGCCGGGGCATTTTTCTCACGTTGCGCCACTTTTCCGCGTCATTTTCCACCGCAATGAGGCCGCACCCGTATTTCGTCTCGAAAATATCCCTTACCGAAAGCTCCAGCCCCTGGGTCGTGATGGCTCGGCAAATGGTGAAAAAGTCTTCTTTCGTGGCGGTCAGGTACTCCTTGATGTGGTCATTGGTCCTGAGTTCCTGATATTGCGAGAGCTTTTCCCCTATGTCCTTAAAACTGCGCTTTCGGGCGAAGATTTTTTCCCACTGCTCGATGGCAGAGTCGATTTCCCGCTGTTTTTCATAACAAGCCGCCAGGAAATATCGGGCGTGCAGGGTATCGTTCGAGGACTCGTCTGTGGAGAGCTTGATGGCCCTATCGAATTCCAGGATCGCCTTTTCGAGGCTGTTGGCCTCCATGTAGCAGCAGCCCCGCTCGATCATGGCCTTTTCCTTGAGCTCGGGATCCCTCAGGGCTTTCTCAAAGGCCGCCAGGGCATTGGCATAATCATGGCTCTCCTTAAGAAGCTTTCCCTGGTAGAAATAGGCTTTGGTGTTTTTCGGATCGAGACGGAGGGCAATGCTGATTTCCTGTTTCGCGTCGGTCATCTGCTTGCCCCGGAAAAGGAGAAATCCCAAGGCCGCATGGGCTCCCGCGTGCTTTGGATCCGTTTCTACCGCTTTCTTATAATATACCTGCGCCTGTTCTGTGTTGTCCCGTTGTTCGAAAAGCTGAGCGGCATTATAATAGTGTTCTGCCTGGAAGGGTTCGAGCTTCATCAGCAGGAGGAATTCCTTGAGCGCCTCTTCCGGCTGGTTGTACTTCAGGAAAAGCTGGGCTATGGTTTTACGGAAGGCCGCCTCGGGAATGGATTTGGAAAAAATCGCCGTGGCATTGACCGTCTTAAACTCCATGAGGGCGAGCTCGGATTTTCCGTCCGCCAGGTATGCCTTGCCAAGGAGGTATCGGGCTTCAGGGTCCCGGGAGTCCCGGGCAATCATCATTTTTGCGTGCTTGATCGCCTGGGAGTACTTTCCCGAGGAGATCAATTTCTCGATACCGGCCTTTTGCTGGGGAACGACGAAGGACTTTACCAAAAAAACAAGGAGAACCGCCACGCCCGTGCCGAGAATCAGTATGAAACCGATAAACATTGATGACATACGTCAAGACTATAGCTTTTAAGGGGTATTGTCAAATATGAAACCTCTCGCCCTCTTTCAAAGGATACCGGCGTTTGCGCTGTATCTCGCCCTTTTTCCCGCTGCCCTCGGGGCCTTGGATTATTTTTCCGAAGGGGAACGCCTCTTTCGTGAAAACAAGCCGGCCGAGGCTATACCGATGCTTTTCCAGGCTACCCAAGGGGCTTCACCTAATCCCAAGTCCTTCATATATCTGGGGTTGTGCTACCAGCAGACCGGCAAATACGCCGATGCCATATCCGCCTTCATGAAGGGGACCTCCGCCCCCGGCACGGACAGGAAGGCCTTGTTTTTCAATGCCGGTACCGTCTACTACATTCAGAAGCTCTTCGCGGAGGCCGAAGCCATGTATACCCGGTCCATCGACATAGACTCCGCCTACGCCCCGGCCTACCTCAATCGGGGAAATGCCCGGGTTCAGCAGTCAGCGTTCAAGGGCGCCGTCGAGGATTACCGAACCTATCTGACCCTTGATCCAGCCACCTGGCAGGCCGATGCCATAAGACAGCTCATTGACCTGCTTTCGGGAGAGGTAAGCCGTCAGGAAGACGAGATCGCGAGGCTGGCGGCGGAAAAGGCCGCGGCGGAGGCGGAGAAGGCGGCTGCGGCGGAACGCTACAAACAGCTGCTCGATGAAGTAAGTTCGTCCCTGCAGTCGGTGAGCGACGCGAGTACGCTTTCGGCGGGTTCTGAGGACATCATGGATTACTACGAGGAAGGACAACTTGAATAGCAAACAGAAAAAAATCCTTGCCGCGGCGATTGCCGCGGGATTGCTCCTGTCGCTTATCGGCGGCGGTTTTACGGTCGCGTCGTTCATTCAGAAGGGCGCCGTCTCCCGGGCGGCCCAACAGCGGCAGAATACGCTTGCCCTCGTGCGGGAGTACGTTGATCGGGGCGAGTACGATCATGCCCTGGACCTGCTCGACGGTCTTCTCATAGCGAATCCCTCCGACGAAGACGCCCGGAGCCTTATGGAAGCGGTTGTGGCCGCCCGAAAGGCCCAGGCGGCCCTGGACTCGGGCTCGGGGGAGGCGGCAGAGCTGAAAGCCGCCCTGGAGGCCGCGAGGCTCGCGGCTTCCAGGATTTCCGCCGCCGCCGACGCGGCCCAACGCGCGGCTTCGATGACGCAAAATGCGGGGAAACAGGCCCTTGCGGCCTCAGATGCGGACAAAGCCGCCGCGGACAAAGCCGCCGCGGACAAAGCCGCCGCAGACAGGGCCGCCGCCGAAAGGGCTGCCGCCGACAAAGCAGAGGCGGAAAAAGCCGCTGCCGCGGAAAGGGCAGAGGCGGAACGCCAGAAACAGGAGCAGGCCCAGGCGGAGGAAGCCCGTAGAAAGGCGCAGGAAGCGGCCTTGGCTCAGAAGAACGCGGAGATGCAAAAACGGGTTCAAGAGGTGAATGAGCTCATTTCCAAGGGCAAGGAAAGCGCCGCCGCGGGGAGCCTCCGTTCGGCGCTGTCGAGCTTTGAAAGCGCCGAGCAGCGCATCCCGGCGGAGGAGAAGGGTTTCGCCGCCTCAAAGTACCTGGAGATGGCCCAATCCCTCTACGACATCGCATCCTCCAGTACGGACAGTACCGTTCGGGACGAGGCCCTGAGTTCGGCCCTGGAATACGCCAACAAGTCCGCCGCTGCGGACCCTTCCGTCGCTGCTACCCATTTCCTCAAGTCTCAGATATACGAGGCCCAAAAGAAGCCCGACGCGGCCCTCCAGGAAGCTCTTCTGGCGGTGAAGCTCGATCCGGGCAATTACCTGTACTTCTACGAGCTGGGCAAGAAGCAGTACCTGAAACGCCAATACGCGGAAGCCGTGAAAAGCTTTCTCTCCGTGACCAGGCTCAAGCCCGATTTCGAGGCGGGCTTTTTCAATCTCGGCATGTCCCATAAGGCCGCAGGCGACGCCAATGCGGCCCTCGCCGCCTTCCGGGGCGCCGTGAAGGTCAAGGCGGACTACGTAAGGGCCCATGTAGAGGTGGCTCGGCTCCTCGAGAAAAAGGGAGACGCCGCGGGGGCGGAAGAGGCCTACCTGACGGCTTTGAAGCATGAGCCGAACAACGTGTCCGCGCTCCGTGAATTGGCGGCGCTCTACAGCAAGGGCGGCCGGTACGCGGACGCGGAACGCTATTTCCGTGAGGCCCTGGCCCTCGGGTCCAACGACGCCCAGACGAACTACAATATGGCAACGGTTCTCCTGGAGCTTGGTAAGGACGATCTTGCCCTGGATTATGCCAAGAAGGCCGCCGACGGGGACTCCAAAAACGCCGTGTATCTATACACCTACGGGCTGGCGGGAGAACGGAAGGGTATGCTGGACATTGCCCTTCAGCAGTACGCCCGTTCCATCGCCGCGGACCCGAAGTACGTGAAGCCCCGCATCAACCTGGGAAACATGTACCTCGAGGCTAACCGAGTCGACGACGCCTTGAATCAGCTTCTGGCGGCCTACGGAATCGAGAGCGATAACTTTGAGGTAAACAACAACCTGGGTAAGGCGTACGGCCTGAAAAAGCAGTACAGCAAGTCGGTTGAGCATTTCGCTAAGGCCATGGCAAAGTCACCCAAGGATACCTCCGTTCGGATGAATCTTGCCTCGGCCTACGTCAGCGCCGCCCTTCCCGAGAAGGCCAGGGATACCTACGCGGACCTGCTCAAGATCGATCCCAAGCAGTGGGACGCCGCCTACGAGCTGGGGAAGCTTCAGGTCAGCCTGGGGGACAAGAGCGGGGCTAAGAAAACCTTCGGCGACCTGTTGGCGGCGAACCCGTCCTATCCGAAGGCGTCGGAGGTCCGCTCCCTCCTGTCCACCTTGTAGCTTTCATGTCCGCTTGACCCGCCTGAAGAGCTCCTCCCGGTCGACAACCGTCCAAACGGGCCGGCCGTGGGGGCAGCGGGGCTCCCGGAGAGACAGGGCCCGGGCAACCAGGTTCCTGGCCGTCAGGGGGTCGAGCAGATCCCCGTCCTTACAGGCTCCCTTGCATGCCGCCCCTGCGTAAAGCTTGCTTACCAGGGCTTCCGCGGGCAGGTTCGTCTCGAGGAGCGCGTCCCTCAGGTCCCCTTCGGTTCCGTTCCAGCGGACGGGTACCGATGTAATCTCCCACGCTCCCTTGCCGGTTTTTTCCAGGGTGAATCCCGCCTCCCTAAGCTCAGCCTTTCTAGCCTCAAGGTTATCGTCGTCTTCGGGGGAATCCGTTTCCAGGCGATAGGGAACCAAAAGCTCCTGGGTTTTGTCTCCGTTTTCCATCAGCTCATCGAAGAGGATTCTTTCGTGGGCCGCGTGCTGATCGATCAGGTAGAGGGCATCGTCTTTTTCCGCGAGCAAAAAGGTTCCCAATACCTGGCCGAGATACCGGAAGGGGAGGGGATGGTCCAGTGTTTCTGGGGCGGGGCCTGGGACTCCGGATCGGGACCAGGACGAGACGGGGCTTCCTTCCGCCGCGTCGTCGGGATAGCGGGGTGGAACCTTGAAATCCCGGGCGGTAAAGGAGCTCAGGTCCGTAAAGGACCTTTCCCGGGGCGGGGGTGCGCCGGTTCCGGGAGCTTCCGCAAACAACCCCCTATACCCCTCCCGTTCAGTGACCGTTCCGGACCGCTCCACGAGGGCTATGGTGTAGCGTCGGAAAAAATCCCTCACCCGCTGGCTCACTCCGTGGTGCAGCGCTCCCGAATCCCGAAATCGGGCCTCTTTTTTCGCGGGATGGATGTTGAAATCGACCAGTGAGGGATCCAGGGTGACGAAAAGGGCACCCGCCGGGTGGGTTCCGTTGGGAAAGTGTCCCTCCGCCCCGTATTCCATGGCTTGAATGAGGGAGTATTCCTGAATTCTTCTTCCGTTGACGAAGATCATGAGGTCCCGGCGGTCTGAGCGGATTACCTCGGGGCTTCCGATTACCGCGGTAAAGGTGAAACCGTTCCCCGATCCGATGAGTTCATGAAAGAAGGAATCGGGTTCCTTCGGACCCATGGCATCGATCCAGCGCTCCCGCAAGGAAGCCGCGGGATTCAGAATGTCCCGGATCTTGCCGTCGACGGTGAGCCTGAAATCGACGGCCGGCCAGGGTAGGGCCTTCTCGATGAAGATCTGCCGGCACAGGGCCGTTTCCGTGGCCGGCCTTTTCAGGAACTGGCGCCGGGCGGGGAAGTTCTCGAATAAATTCGCGATGGAAACGATGGTGCCATTGTGAAGCCTGGAGGGTTCGACCCGTCCGTCGGCGAGCTTCCACGCTTCCCTTCCGTTCCGGGTAGAGGTAATCTCGAGGCGGCTCACCGCCTGAATCGATGAAAGGGCTTCTCCCCGAAATCCGAGAGTCGACAGGGTAAGCAGGTCGTCCTCCCGGGCTATTTTACTCGTGGTATGGGCCCGGGAGCACAGGCCAAGATCCTCTGCGGTCATGCCGCACCCGTCGTCCACGACCCGAATGAGGTCGATTCCCCCCCCGGCGAGCTCCACCGATATTTTCGAGGCGCCGGCGTCTAGGGCGTTGTCCAGGAGCTCCCGAACGACCGCGGCGGGACGGTCGATCACTTCCCCGGCGGCGATCTTTCTCGCTACCGAGGGATCGAGTTCCCGTACCGGAGCGTATTCCCGTTCAGGCATTGCCCTGGTCCGAAAAGAGGTCCAGCTCCGGCTTTTCGTCGACCTGTTCGCCCTGGTTCATGAGGATCTGTATTTTTCCCTCGATTTTATCCAAATCCTTTTCAAGGGCCTTTGCCAGCTTGATCCCCTCTTCAAAACAGGCCAGGGCTTCCTCGAGTCCAATGTCGCTTTCCCTGATGCGCCCGCTTAACTCTTCCAGTCTTTCAAGCCGTTCGTCGAATTTCTTCATGGATTGATCTCCTCTACCCGGGCCGTGAAGGCCCCCCGTGCAGGCGTTATGGCAAGTATGTCTCCCGCGGTCAGGCCCGCCGCGTCGCGAATTACCTTTCCGTCGGCGTTTCGGACTACCGCGTAGCCCCGCTCCAGTATCGTTCTCGGATTGCCGTCCTCAAGGCTTCGCCGGGTCAGTTCGATCCGGTGCCTTGCCCCGTCTATGCGTTCCCTCATGTCCCGGAGCAGGGCTTCCTTCGCGTCGTCGAAACGTAGCAGCAGGGGCTGCTCGATCCTTCGGAACCGCAGCTCCAGGGATTCGGGGGTGAACTTCGAGAGGGTTAGTCTGACCCGCTCGACGCGGTTTTCGACGCCTTCCCTCAAGGTTTCCGCGGCGCCCGCGACTGATGAAAGGAGATCGTCCTTCAAAGGTGTTACCAGTTCCGCTGCCGCCGATGGGGTAGGGGCGCGGACGTCCGCCGCAAAGTCGCTAAGGGCCCAATCGATCTCGTGGCCCACGGCGCTGACAACGGGAATTCTTGAAGCGGCTACGGCCCGAACCAGTTCCTCGTCGGAAAAGGGCAGGAGGTCTTCCAGGGATCCCCCTCCCCGGCCAAGTATAATCACGTCTGCCATATCGTGGCGGTTAACCCTTTCGATCTGCAGGCGCAGTGCCGGGGCGGCGTCGTTTCCCTGCACCGGGGCCGGAAGGATTACCGCCCCCACGCAGGGATTGCGCCTCCTCATAATCTGCAGAATATCCCGCACGGCGGCCCCCGTAGGGCTCGTAATGAGGGCGATCCGCTCCGGAAAGAAGGGCAGGGGCCGTTTTCTTCCCTGATCGAAGAGGCCTTCGGCGGCGAGGCGACGCTTGCGTTCCTCGAGCATGCGAAGAATGTCCCCGGTCCCGGCGGGGCTCATGGAATCCACGATAATCTGGTATGCCCCCCGGGCCGCGTAGACCGAAAGACTGCCTGCGGCTCTCACGAGCATGCCGTCCCGGGGCTCAAAGGGCAGATATCGGCTCTTGCCCTTGAACATGACCGCCTGAATCGAGCTTGATTCGTCTTTGAGGGTAAAATAGAGGTGTCCGGTGCTGGAAGGCCTGTAATTGGAGATTTCGCCCTCTACCGTGACCGCAGGGAAGCTCCCTTCAAGGATTTCCTTAATTAGCGAGGTAATCTGGGATACGCTCAGGGCCTCTTTGTTTTCTGACATCGCCTGTGAGACTACCATGGCGGGCGAGTTTTCTCAAGCGCGACCGCGGGGTGCCGATACTGAAGGCAGTATGAAAGCCATAGCCATTGTCTTTGCCGAATCCCTTAGTCCCCACGCCCTGGTGCCCTCGTTCGGGGGGGAGTCGGCCTTAAAGCGGTCCCTCTCCGCGGCCTCGCGCCTTCCGGCCGTGGAAGAAACCGTGCTCTTCTGCGACGGCGAACTTGAGGGGCTTCTCCCTTCCCACATCCCCGAGGGCAGGGAGCCTCGTGTTGTCTGCCAAACCCCCTGGACCGTAAAGCAGCTTTTTGAGGCCTTGGGCAAGGTTGCCTCCGCTTATGACCATGTGTACTTCATCCATGGGGACGAGCCCCTCCTGGACCTCGATTTTTCCGCTTCCCTGTGGGAAAGGCACGTCCGCTACGCCTCGGAGTACACCTTTGCCGACGGTTATCCCCAGGGACTGGCGCCCCAGATCTTAGCCTCCGGGGTAATCCCTGCCTTGGCCCGTCTCGCGGGAGATTCCGCCGCCCGGGTTCCCCGGGACGTTCTATTCGAAACCTTTAAAAAGGATATAAATTCCTTCGATATTGAAACGGACATTGCCCCTGCCGACATGCGCCAATTGCGGGTGCTGCTGGCCTGCGACAGCAAGCGCAACGCGGAGCAAACCCTCGCCTTGCGCGATATTACCGCGGAAAACAATAAAGACCTTCTTTCCTCCCGGGCATCAGCGCTCTATACTCTCCCCGCTTTTTACGCCCTTCAGGTGTCGGGCCGGTGCCCCTTTGAGTGTAACCACTGCCCCTATCCCCCCTTTTCCCGGAGCGGGACGGGAATTTCCCCGGGACTTCCGGTCACGGAACGCAGGGATTACCTTGAAGTATCCCGATTCGCCGCCCTCATGGACAAAATCGCTGCCTATTCGGAGGACGCGGTCATATCCCTCTCCCTTCAGGGAGAGCCCGCTTACCATCCCGACGTACCGGCCCTGGCGGAGGCGGTTCTTCGCCATCCGGGGCTTTCGCTCTTCATTGAGACCACCGGTATCGGTTGGCGCGACGAAACCCTGGACGCCCTGGCGGAATCCGTCCGGTCTTACGGGGAGCGAACCGGCGGTAAATCCCCCATCGATTGGGTCGTATCCCTGGATGCCCTCGGAAGCGCCTGCTATGGGCGGAACCGGGGCCTGGACGAAGAGGGATCGTCGAGGTTACTTAAGGAAGCGGTAACCTTCGTGGAACGGGCGGAATCCCGGTTTCCCGGACGGGTATGGCCCCAATTCCTGAGGATGCGCGACAACGAGGAGGAGCTTGAGGGCTTTTACCGGTTGTGGAACGAGCGGTTGGGCCGGGTGATAGTCCAAAAGCACGATCACTTCTGCGGAACCCTGAGGGATATGCGGGTAGCTGACCTTTCGCCGTTGGTCCGGCATCCCTGCTGGCATTTAAAGCGGGATATGAGTATACTCATGGACGGTACCGTCCCCCTGTGCCGGGAGGATATGTACGGCCTCATTGCCGCGGGAAACGCCTTTACGGAGGATCTTTCGGCGATTCGCGAACGGCTCAGGCCGGTCTATGAGAGCCACTGTTCCGGCAACTACGAGGGACTGTGCAGTGCTTGTGATGAATACTATACCTTCAACTTTTAACGAACGCCGTTTTCCCCATACGGTAATCGGCGGGGCGCTGGATTCCCCGGATACCCCCGATCCCCTGACGGTAATACTCCTCAACCGGGGGGGGCGATTTTATAGGTCCGCGGTTTTCCAGAGCCTGGAGAGCGCGGGCATAACCTCGGTGATATCCGTGGAGACCTCCGCCGAGCCCTATGACGTCGAGAATCTCTCCCTCCGCTTCCCCCGGGTGCGTTTCCTAGTTCCCCTGGAGAAGGTGTCCGTCGGGGAGCTCATAAACACCGCCATGGCCGAAACCCAGTCTCCCCACGCGCTGGTTCTTTGGAGCGATCAGCGTCTCCCTCCTTCAGGTATACCGAAACGGGTGCTGGACCGCCTCGCGGAGGATCCTGTGCTCTGCGTTGCGCCTTCCCTCACCGGTCAACGCCTTGAGAACCTTCCGGTACACATGGTGCCGGCCTTCGAGAAGAAAAAACTGACTATCGCGCCCTTTCCCGGGGGGAGGGATCAGTCCCAAACCCTTTATCCCTTCGATTTTTCCGGAATTTACGACCGTAACCGCTTTATTGAGCTCGGCGGGTTCGACCAGTCGATCCCGAATCCCTATTGGCAAAACCTGGACTTCGGTTTTCGCGCTGCCCTTTGGGGAGAAAAAATCGCGGTATCCGCGGGATTCCGAATCTCCTACGAAGGGGAGGTTCCCCGGGAAGACGTTACCCCCGATTCCTCCTACGTGACCTTCTACCTGAAAAACCTCGCTCCCTCGATTCGTTCCGGAATGATCCGTCTCCCATGGACTGCCCTCGCGACGGTGGTATTCAAGGGAGGGCTCAACGTTTTTGAGGCCTTCGCGCGATTCGCCGGTACCGCCCGTTGGATAGACTCCTGCCGTACCCGGTTCGTTACCGACGCGGGAACCCTTATTTCTTCCTGGGATCTTCCATGATCGCCGTTGTCGTACAGGCCCGACTCAATTCAACGAGGCTTCCCCGGAAGGCCCTGCTCGACCTGGCAGGCAAGCCCCTTCTCCTCAGGGTATTGGAAAACCTCTCCCATGTACCGGCGGATCTCTACGTGCTTGCCTGCGACGAGTCCTCCCTGCCGCACTTTGAACCCTTAGCGGCCCAGGCGGGCTTTACCTGCATCGCCGGACCGGCCGACGACGTCCTTGAGCGCTTTTGCATCGTGATCCGCAAGACCGGGGCCGACGTCATTCTCCGGGCCACCGGGGACAATCCCTTTCTCTTCGCCGACGCCGCCGCGGCGAGTCTTGCCCGTTTCCGGGAACTCCAGGACGGGGATGACCCCCCGGACTACTTCACCTGGTCGGGCTTGCCCCACGGCAGCGGGGTAGAGGTACTGAACGGAAAGAGTATTCTCCACGCCGCGGCCCTCACGGATTCCTCTTTCGACCACGAGCACGTGGGTCCTGCGCTCTACCGGCACCGCGACCGTTTCCGCTGCCTGTACGAACAGGCCCCGGAAGCCTGGTTTTACCCCGGCATCAGGACCACCGTGGATACCCGGGAGGACTACGAGCGGGCCGTGAATATGCAAAAATACCTGAACGACCGCTCCGTTCCTGCCCCTTACGGGCCGGAAGCGGTGATTCGTTCCTGGCACTACGTTTCGAGGCCCATCGTTTTTATCCCCTGTACGGCGGGGGGGAACGGTACCGGGCATATCGCCAGGACCGTGGATCTCATGGATCGCATGAGCCGCGATTGGCTGACCCTCTTGTACCTGGAGAACCCGGACGACTCTTCCCGGCGAATCCCCGATCACCTTCAGCATACGGTCATTCAAAAGCTTCCTGATCGGGCTCACCGCATCGTGCTCGATAATTTTAGGACCCCTAAGGGCGATATGGCCCGTTTTCGCGCGATTGCCCCGGTCATCGCCCTGGACGAGGGGGGGAGCGGCCGGTCTAGGGCGGATTACCTCCTCGATATCATACCCGGCCTTTTCGGGGAGGGAGAGCGGGCAAACCGTACCGATCCGCGGCTGATTCCCCTGCCGACAGCCCGAAAAGAGCGAATCCCTGAAATCGTGAAGACCGCGCTTGTGGTAGCGGGGGGCGAAAACGCGGCGCGCTTGGCCCATCCCGCGGGCCGTATATTGACGCTTCTCGATTACGATGTAACGGTTATTGATCCCGACGTACGCGGAATTTCAGTTTCCCCCGAGGGATATACGATTTCCGGCCCCGTGCCGAACCTTCGGGAACGGCTTTGCCATTATGACCTGGTCGTAACGCACTACGGATTTACCGCCTTCGAGGCCCTAGCCGCAGGCTGCCGGGTTGTGCTTTTTTCTCCCACCCGTTACCACTACTGGCTGTCGGTGAGGCACGGCTTCCAGGCGATTCCCCCGGGAGGGTTGTCTTCCCTTGCCCTATCCCGGCTTCTTGAGCGGCGGGTTCCCCCTCCCTCGATCCTGGGACTCCGTTCGGAAAGCCAAGATCTCTGCGAAACCGTCGCGACCCTCTGCGGGGGGGTAAGCTCCCACTGTCCCCTTTGCGGTTCGCCTAAGGCCCGTCGCGTAGTCGCCCGCCACGAAGACCGCACCGTCACCAGGTGTTCTTCCTGCGGGATGGCCTACATCTCCTTTTTGGGCTTTAAGCCCCGCGCCTACGGGAAGGCCTACTTCTTCGAGGAGTATCGGAATCAGTACGGCCGGACCTATCTCGAGGACTTTCAGTCCATCAAGGAGCAGGGCTCCAGGCGCATGAAACGCATAGACGCCCTCCACGAGTCCGTGTTTTCCCCAGCCTCCAAGGTCCCGAAGACCCTGCTCGATATCGGCTGCGCCTACGGCCCCTTTCTCGACGCGGCCCGGGACGCAGCGTGGCTGCCCACAGGTACCGACATATCACCCGAGGCGGTGGAATACGTGAGGAGCGCCTTGGGGATTCCCGCAGCGGTATCCGCCTTCCCGGCCCCGGACCCCGAAGGGGTTCTCGAAAGCGCCCGCTTCTCCGCGGTGACCCTGTGGTACGTAATCGAGCATTTCATGGACCTGTCCCCGGTCTTTGAGCGAATTCGAAAACTGCTTATCCCCGGGGGCATCTTGGCCTTTTCCACCCCCTCGGAACGGGGAATCTCCGCCCTGGCCCGCCCCTCGTCATTTTGGGAGCGCAGTCCCTCGGACCACTGGACGGTCTGGAACCCGCGGCGGGCGCGAAAGCAGCTGGCGGCGAAGGGTTTCAGGGTCGTTTCCGTGGTATCCACGGGACATCACCCGGAGCGGTTCCCCTTCATGGAAAAAGCCAAGCCCGGCGGCATTCCCTGGAGGCTTTGCCTGTGGATGAGCCGCGTCTTTTCTCTCGGCGACACCTTTGAGGTGTACGCGACAAAAAACGGAGTGCTTTCGGAGGATGTTCAGTGAGCGGCACGGATAGAAAACGGATACTGATTCTGGGCGCCGGTTTTTTGCAGGGAGTGGCGATTCGCTCAGCCAAGGCCAAGGGCTGGGAAGTGATCGCGGTGGACGGAAACCCCCGGGCGGTCTGCGCCCCTGAGGCGGACCGTTTCGAGCCCATCGACATAAAGGACCGGGAGGCTTTAAAGGCTTTCGCCATCGAGCTGAAAAGCAGCGGCGGTCTCCAGGGGGTCTTCACGGCGGCTACGGATTTTTCCGCTTCCGTGGCGGCGGTTGCCGAGGCCTGCTCCCTTCCGGGGCATTCCCTCGAATCGGCCCTCAACGCCTCCGATAAGGTCAGGATGCGCAAGAGGTTCGCCGAGGCCGGCGTTCCCTCCCCAAAATTCGCGGGAATCCGGGAGGCCGACCTTTCACGGGCCCAAGAGATGGTCCGGGATGCGGGAATCGCGTTCCCCCTGGTGGTGAAACCCGCCGACAACATGGGCGCCCGGGGCTGCGTGACCGTTAGGGAGAAGGGGGAACTGCTTCCCGCCCTGACAGAGGGAATAGCCAATTCCAGGACCGGAACGGCCATAGTCGAAGAATACATGGAGGGCCCGGAATTTTCCATTGAAGCCCTTGTGTTTGACGGTAAGGTGTACTTGACGGGCCTGGCGGACCGGCATATCTGCTTCCCCCCCCGTTTTATCGAGATGGGCCATACCATGCCGACGAATGTCCCGGAGGGGGATGCGCGAAGGATTTTTGATGTGTTCGTCCAGGGAATACGTGCCCTTGGTCTCTCCCACGGCGCCGCCAAGGGCGACATCAAGCTCACGCCGGGGGGTGTCATGGTCGGCGAGATCGCCGGACGTCTTTCCGGTGGCTACATGTCGGGTTGGACCTTCCCCTATGCCTCGGGAATTGACCTCACCTCGGCGGCCCTGGATCTTGCCGTCGGCATCCGACCCAGGAGCCTGGAACCGACGGCCCGTCTCGTGGCGGCGGAGCGGGCATGGATTTCTGCCCCCGGCAGGGTCTCCAAGGTTTCGGGCCTGGAGGCGGCCCGCGCTACCCCCTTCGTCCGGGATCTGTTTCCCCGTTCCTTCGAGGGGGATTCGGTGGTATTCCCAAGAAACAACGTGGAAAAATGCGGCAACGTTCTGGCGGTAGCCGATACCAGGGAAGCGGCGGTAGAGGCTGCGGAACGGGCTTGCCGGGAGATTGTGCTCAGGTTGGAGCCTCGCCGGGCGGAAACCGACGCCTTTATCGACGAAACCCTAAAAAATCCGGGGCTCTTTCCTCCCGCCGCCTTTGCCTGTTCACCGGTTTCGGGCCCTCTCGGGGGGTACGTGACCCTTCGAATTCCGGATGACCGAGAGGTTTTCCTTCCGGCGCAGCTCGTTCCCCCGGGAAAGACCTTGCGGGATTGGCAGGGAAGAACGGTGCAGGAGGCCCTTGCCCGGGCCCTGGATCTTGAGCCTTCCATGGAGGAAAGTCTCTCTCCCGCGTCTTCCGTTGAGGCTTCCCTCAGGGACCGGTACTGGAAGGGTTTCATGGCTGCGGGCATACAGGGACTATTATACGTACATGACTCGATTTCTTAAGCGAGGCGCGGCCTTCATCGCCCTCGCTCTTGCGGTTGCGCTGCCCCTTCCGCTGTGGGCCGCAGATGCGCCGAGGGTTCCCCTTTTTGAACTGACTGACTCTCTCGAGGCGGATTGCTTTTGGGATCCCCTGTCGGGAATTCTCAAGATAACCCAGGGGGGTCACTGCGTGGATCTTCGCATGGGCAGCCCCGTCGCGCTTTTCGATTACGCTTCCGCGGAGCTCGTGGATCCCCCCGAGACCCAGTCCCTGAAACCCATCGTCACGGCGGCGCTGGCCGACAGGCTTCGGCTCTTCTTCTCGACGCTTCCGCCTCCCGCCACCTACAAGGTAGGGGCCATACTGATAGATCCAGGCCACGGCGGAAAGGATCCCGGGGCGATCGGGACGTATTCCTCGGGGGGAAAGACGAAGACCGTTCGGGAAAAGGACATTGTCCTGACGGTGGCGAAGACTCTCTATGAGTCCTTGAAGCGCCGCTATCCCGACAAAAAAGTGCTGCTGACCCGGCATGACGACTCATACCCAACCCTTGAGGACCGGGTAGATATGGCGAACGGCGTGAAGACAGGTCCCTCCGAGGCGATCCTCTATGTCTCGATCCACGCCAATGCCGCCTTCAACGCCGCCTCGTCGGGGTTTGAGGTCTGGTATCTATCGCCGGATTACCGGAGAACCGTAATCGATGCCGCGGAGGGCGATTCCAGCGATATTCTGCCGATCTTGAACTCCATGATGGAAGAGGAATTCACCACCGAAAGCATACTCATCGCCAAAAGCATATCCGAGTCCCTGGAGGCCGAAATCGGTTCAAAGAGCCGCAATAGGGGCATAAAGGAAGAATCCTGGTTCGTGGTGCGCAACGCTAAAATGCCCAGCGTCCTCATAGAATTGGGATTCGTCAGCAATCCGGGGGAAGCGAAACTCCT
>QKDA01000111.1 GCA_003246765.1 Spirochaetales bacterium
GGCGGCGTCGATGAGGTCGTGCTGGAGCTCGAGTCGGGGCTCGTGCCGGTCCGTTTCGATTCCGACGGCCTCGTGTGGATGCGCCAAATGGAACCCGTGTTCGGCGAAGAGCATGACCGTTCCGCCATCGCGCCAATTTTGAGCCTTGAGGCGGGGGATATCGACAGCCGGTATCCCGTTCAAAACGTTTCAACGGGCCTCGATTTTATCGTGGTGCCCGTGAAAACCCTGAAGGCCATGAAGGAAGCGGCCATTGATCCCCAGGAATTCCGGAGGCATTTCAGCGCCCGGGACCGTAAGCCCCTGTTTCTCTTCTGCCCCGAAACCTATGAAAGGGAAAACCGGCTCAATTGCCGCATGTTCGACGACGTTCTGGGGGCCTTCGAGGATCCCGCCACGGGAAGCGCCAACGGCTGCCTAGCGGCCTATCTCGCCCAGCACGGCTATTTCGGTTCCGACTCGGTGGACATCAGCGTGGAGCAGGGCTTCGAGATCGGCCGCAAGTCCATCCTCTACCTGCGTTCCCGCATCGACGGGGGCACCTTCAACATCGAGATCGGGGGAAGGGTCTTCGCCGTGGCCGACGGAAGCCTGCGCTAGCCGATGGTATCCCGTACCCCCGCGGCCGCGAGCGTTATCCTGGCCCACCCCTACGGAGGGAGTTTCAATCACGCCCTTTTCGCCGAGGTATGCGGGGCCCTGCGGGAGGCGGGAGCCCGGGTGTATGCCCATGACCTCTACGCCGAGGGCTTTGACCCGGTAATGACGGCGGAGGAGCTCGGCAAAAAACCCAGCGTCGACCCCCTGGTCCTCTCCTACGCCCGGGAGCTCCTGGAATCCTCCCTTCTCGTGTTCGTGCACCCGAACTGGTGGGGGCAGCCCCCGGCCATCCTTAAAGGCTATATAGACCGGGTTTTCCGCCCCCCCTACGCCTACGACTTCGATCCCGAACGCCCGGAGAAGCCCGCCGTGGGCATGCTTTCCGGAAAGGTCGGCCTGGTTTTCAACACCTCGAATACCGAAGCCCAGCGGGAGGACGGATACTTCAGGGATCCCCTGGAGTGGGAATGGCTGCGCTGCGTCTTCGGTTTTTGCGGCGTAGACAACGCCCGTCGGGTGCTCTTCCGCGTGGTATCGAAGAGCTCCCCCGAGGAACGGGCAGCCTGGCTTGCAGAGGCCCGGTTTCGGGCGGCCGCATCCCTCGCGGAGGCCCTTGCCGCCGACCGGTCGACTGCCGGGGCAGCCGACGGCACGGTCGGGGGAGGCGCACGGTGAACGCGAAAATCAAGCAGTACCTTAGTTTTATCGTGGAAATCGACAAGGTGAAGTCCATATTCCGGAAGTCCCGGCTCTTTGACCGTTCCCGCTTCGAGAACGACGCCGAGCACTCCTGGACTATCTGCGTCATGGCGGTGCTCTTCTCGGAATTCGCGAAGGAGCGGTTCAATCTTGAGAGGGTTCTTCTTATGCTTCTCCTGCACGACGTGGTGGAGGTCGACGCGGGGGATACCTTTTTATACGCGCCGGAGCGATCCGGCGCCGCGGAACGGGAGCGCGCCGCCGCGGAACGGATTTTCGGGCTGCTGGATCCCCCTCTCAGGGATCTCTTTCGCGGTGCCTGGGAGGAATTCGAGGCCCGGGAAACCCCGGAAGCCCGTTATGCCGCGGTTTTCGACCGCCTGGAACCGGTGTACCAAAACTACCTCAACGAGGGTTCTACCTGGAAGGAACACGGGATCACCTATGACATGGTCGTTGGCGCCAACCGGCATATGGCCGAGGGAGCCCCCGAAATTTGGGCCTTTGTCCTGGAATTGCTGGAGGACGCCGTGAACCGGGGCTTTTTGTCCCGATAATCCCTTCCGCGCCATTCTTCCCGATGACTGCGGGCCCCCTTCCGTGGTAGCATGCCTTTCATGTCGACGAAACACGGGCGGGAACCGCTCTTTTTTTACGCTCTCATGGCCCTGGCCATGGTCAGCTGGGGCGGCTCCTGGGTGGTGGCAAAGTGGGCTTCGGGGTATCCGGCGGAGGTGACCGCCTTCTGGCGCTTTGTCCTCAATGCCCTTTCCCTCCTTCCGATACTTCTCCTTCGGGTGGAGTCCCTCTCCCTCCCCCGGGGCGCCCGCCTCTGGACGATCCTCTCCGCCGTCGCCTTGGCGGTGTACAACGTCCTCTTCCTCACGGCCATGAAACACGGAAGCGGCGGGTACGGAGGCGTTCTCGTCCCGACCTTGAATCCCCTGTTCAGTTACGTGATCGCGGCGGCGTTCCTTTCCCACCGGCTGGACCGGCGGATGCTCGCGGCCCTGGTTTTAGGGCTTCTCGGGGGCGTCCTCCAGATCCTGGGTCCCGCCTTCAGCCTCGCCTCCTTCGCGCGGCCCGAGAACCTCATTCTCACCGCGGCGGCGGCTGTCTATGCCCTTCTGACCCATGCGAGCGCCAGGGCCCAGCGTTCCTTAAGCGTGTTCCGCTATAGTTTTTGGACCTCTGCCCTCTGCGCGGCCTTCCTCTTGCCCCTGGCGCTGCCTTCGGGGCCCTTCGATTTTCCGTCTTTGGGAATTCCCTTCTGGGTTGACGCGGGCTACCTCGCCCTGGCGGCGGGTACCTTCGGAACTACCCTCTACTTTTCCGCAGCCTCCCGCATAGGGGCGGCGAGGGCCTCGAACTTCGCCTTTCTCGTGCCTGTCTCGGCCCTGGTCCTGGCCTTTCTCTTCCTCGGGGAACGCCCCGCCTGGACCAGCGTCGTCGGCGGCGCGGTGAGCGTCGCCGCGGTACTGGCGGCCCACCGTTCCGGAGGAAGGGGTCAGTCCGACAGCCGCTCGTAGATCTCCCGAAGCTCCGGCAGCGAGAGGGTAAAGACCTCCACCAGGTCCGGGTCCAGGCGCTTCCCCGACTCGGATTCCACGATCGCCGCCCCCTCCTCGAAGCTCCTCGCCTCCCGGAAGACCCGTTTCGTGGTCACCGCGTCGAATACGTCCGCCAGGGCCACGATGCGGGCGGAAACGGGAATGCCATTGCCCGATTTTCCCTCGGGATAGCCCGTTCCGTCCCAGTTCTCGTGATGGTAGAGGATGATATCGTGGGCGAAATCGAGGAATCCGTAGTCCGGGAAGGAAAGCCTTATCATGTCCACCGTGCGGGACCCGTCGGCGGTATGTTTCTTGATGAGCTCAAATTCCTTGCCGTGCAGGGCCTCGGGGTTGTGAAGCACGTAGTCCGGAACGTTTACCTTCCCTATGTCGTGAAGCTTCGCCATCTGCTCTATCCTTTCGACGAAGTCCCCGTGAATGGAAGGCCGGTATTTCGCCGTTTTCGCGGCGTTTCGGGCCAATACCGCGCAGTAGGGTCCCATGCGTTCCAGGTGCCTCGTGCCCTCGTTGTCCCGGGCCGAGGCAAGATCCGCCAGGGACCGCACCAGGAGATCCTGGGCCTTGCCGGCGCTGATGCTTTCCGACTCGGCCTTCGCCTTGCGGGGCCCCAGGATAAGGCGAAAGAGCCGGGCGATGCGGAGGCTGAGCTCCTCGGGGTCGTAGGGTTTCCTCACGTAGTCCTCCGCCCCGCGGATGAATGCCTGCTTGATGTCTTCCGGGCGCTCGTCCCCCGATACGATGATCACCGGGATACCCGCGTAATTCGGGGTGTACCTGAGAATGTCGAGGAACTCCAGGCCCTTGACCTGGGGCATCTCCATGTCCAGGATGATGAGGTCCGGCGGGGAGGAAGATAGGCAGGCGACCGCTTCCTGGTAGGTAAGGGCCGCGGTTACCCGATACATGCCCTCCAGCTGCGACTTGTAGAGCGCGAGCTGGGCCCGGCTGTCGTCGATGCAGAGTATATGGAGCCCGAAGGTGTCGATCTGTGCGTCGGTCATGGATGTACCCCCTCCTAGAGTATTACCCACGCCGAGGGGGAATGCCAGTGCCCTTTTACCACTCCACGGAATCGGGAAGCTCTACGGTGAAGACGATTTCCTCGGGGGGACAGCCCAGTTCCCGGGCCTTGGACTCTACCTCGCGCCGGACCTCCCCGTTGCGCGGCCCGGGCCTCGCGATCTCGGCTATGGCGGCCCCCAGTAAGGCTTCACGCTCATTCGCGGAGGAACGGATGAACTCGTCGGACATAAGGTCGAGATACTGGGGACAGAGGTTCTCTCCCGAGGTTTTGGGGCTTTGGAATATGTCCCGGGCGCTTTCCGCCTGAAGGGGGTCCAGGGCGGAGCAGAGGGTGTCGATGAGCTGGGCCTGGAAGCGCAGTACCGTGCCGTAAGCGGGGCGCCAGCGGATTTCCCCCGCCCAGTCGGCGTTCCTGCTGTTCTCGCTCCAGGCGAGGTAGTGATTGAGGGCGCAGGCGACGAATACCGCTTCGGGCCACAGGAGGCGAACCATGAGGTCGTCCTCGAGGATGAGGGCATCCGGGCCGTCCCCGTCACCGACCAGGTCTACGCCTCCCTCTTCCCCGGCTTCGGGGAGCGCTTCCTCCTCCGGAAGGGTAACGCCGGGAAAGGCCAGGACCTTGCCCCGGGGTTCGCTATCCGCGGGTTCGCGGCCCTCGGAAGCGGGCTCGAGATACTCTTCCGGTACCGGCTGGGCCTGCCTGATGAGGTAGAGGAAGTCCATGAGACGGGCGTTGAGGGCGGTTTCCCGGGCGAGCCCCCCCTCGTCGATGCCGTCGGCCACCTCGAGA
>QKDA01000006.1 GCA_003246765.1 Spirochaetales bacterium
GTAAGTATCGTTTATTTTATAAAACGGTATTTCGGAATGATCTATCCAGCGGTACAAGGCCGATTCCGTAGCGTTCAGCATTGCCATCGCTTCTTTCACCGAAATTTGCATTTATGCACCTCGAAGCGCCATTAGTGTATAGACCGGAAAATGTAATGTCAAGAACGCGGGCGCCGGGAAAGCGCGGAGGAAGGAGTCCTAGTTGCCCAGCCGGCGGAGGTCCGCCTTAAGGGTGGGGTTCTCAGGAACCGCGCGGAGACCTTCCTCCAGAATCGCCCGGGCTCCCGCTACATCGCCGGAATTGAAGGCCGAAGCGGCCCGGTTGTGCACGGTCACGGCGTAATTCTGCCGGTACCCAGAGCGGGCCTGCAGGAGGTTGCTCCTTCCCGGCAGGATCTCCAGCCCCTTCTCGATTACCCTTGAGGCGGCAAGCCAGTCCCCGTTCTGGGCGATCCTCTCCGATTCCCGGAGGTACGCAAAGGATACCACCTTCCCGTAATCCGCCTCGGAAAGGGACTCCCGGTAGCGCGCGACCTCCTCGAGGGTTTCCTCCAGGCCGCGGCGCTGGGCGAAATCCCCAAGGTAGTTCGAGCTGAGAAGCCTCCGCATGCGCAGGGCCGTTTCCTCTTCCAAATCCCCTTCCCGGGAGACAAGATACCCGAAGGCGCCCGCGTAGTCCGAGGAATCCATGAAGGCGTTCAGGGCCTTGGAGACCCCCAGGGCCGCGAATTCCCGATACCTCGGATAGGGGCCCCACAGGGCCGAAACCCCGCGTATAAAATCCAGGGCCCCTTCGCCCTCCCCTCTCGCCTCCAGGGATGCGGCATAGTTAAGGCAGCGTTCCGCCAGGTAGCCTCGGGCGGCTTCGGTACCCTGGAGCCTCCAGGCGTCCAAGGCGAGCCCCACCGCCTCGGCGTACCGCCCCTCCTTCTCGAGGAGGGTAACCCGGTTGTTATAGATAAGGGCGATAAGCCGCCGTTCCCCAACGTTCGTTCGGTTAAGGTAGTTAGTCTGGGGCACCACGGCGTAACGTTTCCGCCTTTCGTCTTCCGAGGGAAGCTCCCGCTTTACCCCGGGCTCAAAGCCGAAGGGGTTCGTGGTTTCCACGTCCACCCGAGTTCCCCCAACGGTCACGGCGCAAAAGGCGTGCACCGGGGTTTCCACCGCCCCAACCTGGAGACCCGAGGCGCGGGCAAAATAATAGTAGAGCGCCGCCGAGGAGACGCAGTTGTACTCCCCCGTTTCCAGGGCCAGGTCTACCCGGGTCTGAAACTCCGAATATCGGGAAAGAACCCGCTCGTAGAGGAACAAAAGCACGGCGTCGCCCCGGGCGCGGTCATCCGAAAGCGGGGCAAGCCTCGAAGCGAGTTCCCCCGAGAGGTACTCCAGCCGGGCGGACAGGCCGGAGAGGGCCTCGTCGCCGGTCCCCGAGGCGATTAGGGCGAGCCGGGCGAAATCGGCGACAGCGAAGGGCTCCTGGGCGGAGCTGAAGGCCTCTATACGGGGATCTGCCGCAAGCCGGGGCTGGGACACAGCGGGAAGGGACGCTAAAAAAAGGAAAACCGGCAGGCAAACCGCCGCCAGCGGTGAAGGTCTATTCATGGGATTGAGTATATCCGTTTCGGCCCCCGGGGTCAGCCGTAGAAGGTAGTTGTCCCGTAAGGGTTGCTTACAGCATTTATCGTAAATTCAGGTCGTAAAAAATGGCGTTTCCCCGCTATTATTGTTAAGCAACCCCACAAAACCCAAGCAGAAGGAGAACCCCTAAACGATACGTAACCGCGTAGTTAATCGGTAAATTCGTCAATAAATCCGGTTTGAGGATAGGTTCTGCAGTCCTATTCTCTCGATCTGCCGGAAAAAGTAGCGTATAGTTTTCTAATGACCTCATTCAGGCGCACTAGGGACTATACGATCGCCGCCCGCCATCTTGTTTCTTTCCTGGGCTTTATCGTGATTCCGACCCTAGTCGTTTTTATACTGTCCGGCTTTTCATTCCGGCGGGAAATAATCAGGCTTACCACAGACCAGCGGTCTGGAGCCCTTGAACAGACCGCCGATTCGATCGAGTCGGGTTTGCAGGAGCTTGCGATAACCGGGTCGGCTCTTATGAACGACCGCGTGATAGCCTCAGCCAGCCTGGCCTATTCGCTCACATCGAGCCCTAACGAGCGATACCAGCAAGCCGTCCTCCTTGATTCTGTTTTTAATCGTTTTTTCATCCTTTCCCGCCAGCTTGGCTCGTTTTTCGTTTTTTTCGAGGGAGTAGAAAGCCCATACGTGTGCCGAAATTACGCCGGGGTCGATTTTCCCCTTTCCGAGCTGAATTCATATAGAGCCGCGGGGGACGAGCGGCCCGGGGTACTTCGGTTCGTGGACGCGCTGGGCAACGATTCCGCAGGCTCCGGCAGCTTTCCTACGGTAATGCTCGTGGGAAGTCCGTCGCCTTCAAACGCAAAAAATACGGGCGTGCGATCCCTTTTCCTTTCCTTCGTTCTAACCGACCTGACGGATTTTCTGCATCAGAAGAACGATTTGTCCCGGACTAACGGTAAATATCAGTCCATAAGCTTTCTTGTCGGATCCGGCGGTTCGATTCTCGCCTCAAGCGATCCAGCTTCCGCAGGCCGATCCTTTGCGGACGTGAAACGCGACATGGGCGCACAGTTTCTGGTGATGGAGAAACCCGTAAACACGCCGCAGTGGACCATCGCGGAGGCGATCAACCTCCGTTCCCTGACCCAGCGGGTAGATACTCTCATGCTTTGGTTTTTTGCCGCTCTGGGACTGATGCTCGCCCTTTCGCTCCGCTATAATGCCCTGTTTTACAAACAAATCGTGAATCCGCTTAACGAGGTCGTGCGCGAGATGGACACGGTGGCGAAGGGAGATTTCAATACCCGGGTAGAGCTGAGCGATATTCCCGAGCTGAACCGTCTTGGAAGCACCTTCAACCTGATGGTCGCAGAGATAGACCTTCTTACCTCCGAGATCAAGGCGGAGCAAAGGGAGCGCATTAAGGCGGAAATTGAGGCCCTTCGCTACCAGCTGAATCCTCATTTCCTCTGCAATACCCTCAATTCCATCCGGCTCATGGCCACTATCACGAAAAACGAGGCCATCTGGAAGATGACCTGCGCGCTCATGTCGATTGTGGAAGGCAACCTCGGGCGGGACGATACGGTGTATTCCCTTAAGCGGGAATTGCGGAACCTGGACAGCTACGTATACGTGATGAAGGTACGCTACGGCGACGCATTCGAGTTTTTCACCGATGTAAAGCCTTCTCTTCTCGCCCTCGGCGTCCCCTCTATGATCCTCCAGCCCCTGGTTGAGAACGCGATCCTGCACGGCGTGCACGGGCTTCCCCGCAAGGGCTCGATTACGGTCGCGGCCGCTGTCGACCAATCGACGCTCCGGATCGACGTGCGCGATAACGGGTTCGGGATGACAACCGAACGGATTAACGAAATCTTCGCGGGAACGCCCGCATCTAACCGTGGAATCAATCGGATCGGGCTGTACAACGTGCGGCGGCGAATTATCCTCCTTTACGGGAAGGAGTACGGTCTGGCTGTTTCCAGTTATCCCGGGGAAGGGACCGTGGTGTCCCTGACTCTTCCGATCCTTGAGGTTCCCCAGGAAGACGACGGGTTTGAGTCTGCGCGCCGGGGAGATGAACTATGATCGAAATTTTGGCTGTGGACGACGAGCCCCTGGTTCTTCTTGCGGTTAAGGCCCTGGTGGACTGGGAAGCCGAGGGCATGAGAATCGCGGGGACCTGCGAAAACGGAAAGGCTGCGCTCGCCTGGCTCAGGAATCGCCCGGAGACCGACGTCGTCATTACCGATGTCGATATGCCGGTGATGGACGGCCTTACCCTCGCGGAGAGCCTCCGCGTCTCCGGAAACGGCATTGCTACCGTATTTCTGAGCTCATACCGCAATTTTGAATATGCCAGAAGGGCCTTCAAGACCGGAGCCGCAGACTATATCCTGAAAACCGAATTGGACGGGCCTCGTCTCGTATCCCTGATTCGGCGGGCCTTGGCCGAGCGGGGGCCGCGCCTAGCCGGTTCCGCCGCCGGCGAACGATTCAAGGCCGGGCCAGGCTGCTCCGAGCCGGATGGATCTCCAGGCGGGCTGGTTCCGGGGCCAACAGCGGGTCAACCCCTAGAGCCGGACCAAACACGGACTCCCGGGCCCGACGCCTTCGCGCTCACATCCGTAGCCCGATCCCGAGGAGCCATGTTCGCCCGCCTCTCAGAAAATTGCCTGCCCGGGAGCGACGAGCTGGAGGCGTGTTCCTTCGCCGTTGCCGCCCCCTTCCGGTTCCTCGCGATTAGACCGGGGGACATGCCCCTGGTCCGGCGGCGCTACGAAGGGTCTCTCTACGATTTCCAACGAACGGTTTCCGATCTTCTGGGCCATTTTATTTCTCATCCCGAAGGGGATTCAGGGGCGGCTTCCTTTGACCTGTATTACGCGATCATGCGCGACGAGGAACGGCTGGAACTTGCCTTCGAGGCCTTTTACGAAGCTGCCTGGTCCTACCTGGATATTGGCTTCGAACGGCGACTCGGCGATCCCGTGGAAACGCTTGCGGAGTTTCCCGCCTCATTCGCCCGGTGCTCCTCGGAGTTCCAAGCCCCGAGCCGGATCGTGGTTCGCACAAGGCGCTATATCCGCGAGCATTTCGCGGAGCCTTCCTTAAACTTGCTCGAGATCGCCGAGTACAGCGAGGTGAGCAAGAATCACCTGAGCTGGGAATTCACCCGCGAAACCGGCGAGAACGTGACTGATTTTATCGCGCGAACGAGGATTCATACGGCGAAAAAACTCCTTCTTGAAACCAATCTGAAAACCTACGAAATTGCCGAACGCACGGGTTACGCGAACGTGGAAACCTTCACCAGGGCTTTCCGCAGGGTTACCGGAACGAGTCCGAGGCGCTACAGCTGAAGAGGAATGACTGGGACTGCTTCTCGGATCACTATCCGTCCCTGGCGCGTCGTCCGTACGCGCCGGCTGCGCGCAGGGCGTCAGCGCCCCTTCCTTGGCCTTCTGCCTCTCCCGAATCGGTAACGGCGTCAAGTTTTCGGAAGTTCCGTCATGTACGCACGTCTGTATCCGGGGCACAATGGGACCAAGATACCGATTAAGGAGGGTACTTACATGAACAAAAAGATCGTGGGTTTGTGCGCATGCGCGCTTCTCGTCGCGGCCGGGGTATTTGCCGGCGGAGCGAAGGATTCTACTGCCGCGGGCGGCAAGATCGTCCTCAAGATGGGCGACAACCTGCCGGACCGTATAAACGGCTACGGCGCGGTGATTGAGCAAATCAATGCCGAATTCAAGGCCGCCCACCCGAACGTGGAAATCGTGACCGAGAGCTACCAGGACCAGCCTTGGCAGGAAAAGGTGAAGATCTACGCCACCGCCAACCAGCTTCCCGACGTGATGAAGTACTGGTCCTTCCCCGGCATGATGAAGCCCCTGATCGACGCCGGCATGCTCGAGAAGATGAATATCGCGGACTTCAAGAGCTACGGCTATATGGCCGGCTCCCTCGAGGGCAACGTGTTCGACGGCAGTCTGTACGGCATTCCCGTTTCCGGCGACATGTGGGTCATTTACGTGAACAAGAGCCTGTTCGAGAAAGCAGGGGTTCCCATTCCTTCAACCTGGGAAGACATCGTCGCGAGCGTTCCCAAGTTCAAGGCGATCGGCGTTTCGACCATGGTTACCGACGGCAAGGAAGGCTGGCCCCTCTGCGAGCTCTTCGACAATATCTCGCAGCGCATTAACGGCGACTTTACCCGCGTGGATAGAGCCCTCAAGCGTACCGCCAAGTATACCGATCCCGACTTCGTGCAGGCCGCGGCCTATATCCAGAACCTCGTTAAATCCGGCGTGTTCCAGGAGAACCTGGTAACCTCCGATTACGGCGACGCCCGAAACATGTTCGGCCAGGAGCGCGCTGCCATGTACATGATGGGGTCCTGGGAAATGTCCCTCGCGACCGATGCGAACTTCTCGGATAATTTCCGGAACAGCCTGGACGTGATCAAGTTCCCGGTCATCAAGGGAGGAAAGGGCACTGCGGACGACACCCTCGCATGGTTCGGCGGCAACTACATCGTGAGCTCATCGTCGAAAAACAAGGCCCTGGCTTACGAGTACGTAAAGTTCCTCGGCAAGCGCTTTGGCGACATCGCCTGGGAGAAGCAGGCTTGCTTCCCGGCGCAGAAAGTCGCGCCCCGCGATTCCGACACACTGGTGAGCAAAAAACTTCTCGCCATCGCGGCGGACGCGAAAACCACCTCCGGTACGCCCGGTCTTGACCGGTCAGACTCGGTCTTCAAAGAGGACCATCAGGACCTGATGCGCCAGCTGTGCGCCGTGATGATCACCCCCGAGGCATTCGCGAAGGCTCTCGACGCGTCGGCTGCCCGCGCAGCAGATGCTAAGTAAAGCGCAAAGCCTTTAAAGACTCAGGAAGTTCTTAAAGGCCTAACGTACTACGCCAAAGCGGATTTCAAAAGAAACGGACTTTTGAAATCCGCCCTCTCTCCTCCGGCGGGGTTTCCGGGTTCGGATTCCCCGCCATTTTCTCAAGGAGTTCCCTTACATGAAATCCCTTTTCGGAAACAAGAAAGCGATCGCCGTCCTCGTGATTCCCGGCCTTGCCGTCATGCTGTTCGCGATCGCCATACCTCTCGTCATCAGCTTCGCACTCAGTTTCGTGAAGTGGAGCGGCTTCGGCAAGATGACCTTCATCGGCCTCGAAAACTATGCGCGCCTCATGAAGGACGCGACTTTCTGGCGCTCCCTCTACGATGTGCTTCTCCTGATACTGGTCACCATATTCATCCAGAACGTAGCGGCTTTCTTCGTCGCCTCGATCCTGACCAAACTGCACGAGCGAACCTCGCGGATCCTCCGCACCATATATTTCATTCCCGCTACCTTGAGTCTGGTAGTGGTTACCAAACTCTGGGTGAATATCTTCCACCCGACCTACGGCATGCTCAACAAGATTCTAACGGTTTTCGGGCTCGAATCCTGGACCCGTGCCTGGCTCGGCGACCCCAAGGCTGCGATCTGGGCGGTGATCTGGATCATGATCTGGCAGGGATTCGGCTGGGCGCTGCTTTTTTTCTACGGCGGCCTGATGACCGTTCCTTCCGAGCTCGAGGAGGCGGCGCGAGTGGACGGGGCGAACCGTCTCCAGCTGGTGACGAACGTGGTGCTTCCCTACATGATGCCCGTGCTTCAATCCATCATCGTCATCGACGTGGTCTCGTCCCTGAAGCAGATGGAAATGGTGTACCTGTCTACCGAAGGCGGGCCGGGAAACTCTACCCAGTTCATAGCCCTGTATCTATATCAGCGGGCGTTTAAGTATTCCGAATACGGCTACGGAAACGCGATCTCGGTACTCTTCGTGATCATCGCCGTAGCGCTTACCTTCGGAATCCAGCGGATATTCAAGAAATCCGTAGAGCAGATCTAAGGAGGGATTAGAAAATGCCGCAGATACACACTCTCGATTATTCCAGCCGCAAGGTTATGACAAAGTTTTTGGTCGGGACGCTCCTGACGCTGCTCGTCCTTGCGCAACTTTTCCCGATGGTCTGGATTTTCAGCTACTCCATCAAGAAGTCGGGCGATCTTTTCGGGCCGGAGCTGCTCTCCTTTCCGGCGGTTCCCCAGTGGGGAAACTACTATAAGGCTTTCTTCGACGGCAAGATTCCCCTCTACCTGTCCAACACCCTGAGGATCGTGATTCCCTCGGTCACCCTGGGGACCATTCTTCCCTTCATGCTCGCCTATGCGTGCTCGCGGATGGAATGGAAGCTGAAGAAAGTCGTATGGGCGATCGTGGTCGTCGGCCTGACGATACCGATCCATACCACCCTCTTGCCGAACTTTATCTGGTACCGGACCTTCCACCTGATCGACACCCACCTCGGGCTCGTGATTTCCTACATGGCCTTTACCATGTCCTTCAACACCATAGTGTTCACCGGACTCCTCGCGGGAATCCCGAAGTCGATGGAGGAATCGGCCTTTATCGACGGCGCGGGATACGGGGTGATCCTGCCGCAGATCATCGCGCCCATGGCAGTGACAGGCTTCGCGACCGTCGGGGTGCAGACGTTCCTCTCCCACTGGAACGAGTTCATCATGGCCAATACCTATCTCGCCACGGAGGCCAAGCGCACCCTGCCGTTCTCGATCATACTTTTTTCCGGACAGTACGTGTCCGACTATGCGGTGCAGTTTGCCTGCATGACGCTGGTGGCGTTGCCGCCCCTGGTTCTCTACTTCGTTTTCAATAAATGGATCCTGGCGGGAGTGACTGCCGGGGCCGTTAAAGGATAAGAGCATGTACTCCGAGTTTCTCGAATTCCCGAATACTTTCGTTTGGGGCGTTTCCACCGCCTCGTATCAAATAGAAGGATCTCCGTCAGCCGACGGTAAGGGGAAGAGCATATGGGACGATTTTTCGCACACCCCTGGAAAGATCGCTGACGGGCGGAACGGCGACATCGCCTGCGACCATTACCGGCGCTACGAAGAAGACACGACCCTCATGAAAACCATGGATGTGAAGAATTACCGCATGTCCGTTTCGTGGCCTCGCGTAATTCCCGCGGGTTCCGGAAAGGTGAACGAGGCAGGGCTTTCGTTTTACGACCGCCTCGTCGACGATCTCCTTGCGAAGGGCATTACGCCCTACGTTACCCTATTCCACTGGGATCTACCGTCATCCCTGCAAGAGGGGGGCGGTTTCGCGAACCGAGCCACGGTCGACCGGTTCCTCGAGTATACGGACGCGGTAACGAAGCGCCTCGGGGACCGGGTGAAAAACTGGATGACCTTTAACGAGCCCTGGGTGTTCTCCTTCTGCGGCCACTATCAGGGCGTGCATGCGCCGGGGCTTACGGACCTCAAGACGACTTTGGCCGTCGCACATCATATCCTTCTGGCCCACGGCAGGGCGGTTCCGCTGATTCGCGCGAACGCTCCCGGCGCTCAGGTCGGCATCGTGAACAACCTCGCCTGGATTGAGCCGGCCACCGGATCGGCGGAAGACGCTGCCGCCGCGCGCCGGTGGGATCTTGCGTACAACAAGTGGTTCATGGATCCTCTGTACGGCAGGGGATACCCCGTCGAGATGGCTTCCCATTACGGAGATCTGATGCCGGAGATTCAGGACGGAGACATGGAGACTATATCCGCGAAGACCGATTTTCTCGGCATTAATTACTATACCCGCCGCCTGGTCGCCTTCGATCCTTCGAACGAGCATATACAGGCGAAGCAGACGTATCGCCCCTGTCTCCAGCGGGCTGAGTTTGAGGAGTGGGAGAACAACCCCGAGGCGCTCTATAAACTTTTAACCGATGTGCGAAAGTCTTACGGGAACCCGAAGATTTTCATCAGCGAGAACGGCACGACCTGCCTCGATGCGGTTTCCCCCGACGGGTGCGTGCACGACCCGGTTCGCGTGGACTATCTCCGCCGGCATTTCGCGGCCACCTGGCAGGCGATCCGGGAGGGAAGCGACGTGGCGGGTTACTTCGTCTGGTCTTTCTGCGACAATTTCGAATGGGGCTTCGGCTTCACCAAGCGCTTCGGCGTGGTATACGTGGATTACGACGACGGGTGCAGACGCATCGTCAAAGACAGCGGACACTTTCTTTCGTCGGTATGCGCGCATAACGGTTTCACGGTAGACTGACCATGGCGCGCATCGAAAATCCGGTGCTTCGGGGCTTCAATCCGGACCCGAGCATCCTGCGCCGAGGGGATTGGTACTATCTTGCCACCTCGACCTTCGAATGGTTCCCGGGCGTCGCAATCTACCGTTCCCGGGATCTTGCGCGCTGGGAGCTTTTCACCCATGCCCTGACCGACGAGGACTCCCTCGATCTTCGGAAGCTTCCTTCGGCGAAGGGCATCTGGGCTCCCTGCCTGACCTGGAGCGAGGATGAAGGTCTGTTCTATCTTTTGTATACGCGGATGATCTCGCACAACGCGCGGTTTTTTGATCAGGATAATTTCCTTATTACCGCGGCCGACATCTCCGGACCATGGAGCAAGCCCGTGTACCTTAACTCCATTGGATTCGATCCTTCGATTCTCCATGACGATGACGGCAGGAAATACATAGTATCGCTGGAGTGGGAAACCCGGGAGGGCTACGAAAAACCCGGCGTAATCGCGGTTCAGGAATACGATCCGGCCGCAAAACAAGTGATCGGCTACGCGAAGCGGATTTGGAGCGGCGGCACCGATAGGGGATGCATCGAAGGACCTCACCTCTACAAGCGGGGCGGGAAATACTACCTCATGACCGCCGAAGGCGGCACGGGCTACGGGCACTGCGTTGCGATGGCCCGCTCCGAATCCCCCTGGGGGCCCTTCGAGCCTGACCCGGCCAACCCCATTCTCACGGCAACCGACGACTTTTACGGCCGGGACACGGACTGGTTCCTGAAGACGGAACGGTATAATCCCGAATCGTACCTTCAGAAGGTCGGCCATGGCTCCATCGTGGAAGCGCCCGACGGCAGCGTGTATCTTGCGCATCTGTGCGCACGGCCCTTCGCGCCGGAGCTCCGCTGTACCCTGGGCCGGGAAACGGGTATTCAGGAAATGATATGGACCGATGACGGATGGCTCCGTCTTGCCGGCGGGGGCAACCGGGGCAAGCGCTTTTTGGAAGGTCCGGATTACGTCGATGCTCGCGGGGATTCGACTACCGGCCGCAACGATTTCGACGGCCCTTGGGATCCTCGCCTTGTCTCTCCGAGGACCGATTTCCGGCGCTGGAGCACTACGGCCGAGCGTCCCGGATGGCTGAGAATCAGGGGACAGCAATCCCTATCCTCGCTCGATCGGGTGAGTCTGGTAGCTCGCCGCCTTGCCTCAGTGAACGCGTCCGTCTCGTGCAAGATGGAGTTCGAGCCTGAGGTGTGGCAGCAGTCCGCCGGTCTTGCTCTCCATTACGACAACATGAACTGGATATGGCTTCGCGTGTACTTCAGTCAGACCCTCGGAGGCAAGGCTCTCGCCCTGATGCGGTGCGAAAACGGCGTGATGCGGGAACTGACGGATACCCGCATTTCTTTCGGAGCTGACGGAATGACGCACACCGCGCGGCCTGTCTGGCTCAGGCTTACGGTTTTGGGTAGGGAAACCCGGTTCTGGTACAGCCTTGAGAACCCTGATACCGCTGATATGCCCTCTACGAAGCGCATTGACTGCGGGGAGCAATCGCGCTGGCAGACCATCGGACCGGCGTGGAATACGACGGAGTTTTCCGATGAATACTGCGCATACGGCGAGTTCACGGGAACCTTCGCAGGCATGGCCTGCGTTGATTCCAACCGCCGCACGGCATACGCCGACTTTGACTGGTTTGAATACAATGAACCCTTCGATCCCGCCTTCGGAAGCGGACCGGGGGACTTTCCGCTTTAGCGCCGGTCCGATGCGCTCCCTTTATTATTCGAAGCTCTTTGATTCAAGCGGAGTTCGTTTTCCGGGGTACCTTTGTCACCTCGCGGGTACTAGGAGGAACCTATTCGGTCGACCTTGCCGCTGATTCCCAACCGTTAAGCATACCCTCGTCTGCTCCCATGGGGAATTGCACAAAGCCAAAAGCAAGTCCTGGGCACAGTATTCGGCGTGGAGGTGATCCTCTTTTAGTCGCATAAAAGCCCCCGACGTTATGCCGGGGGCCTGTTAGTAATGCGTTTATAAACGGAGTTGCGCGGGCGCGCGATTACGGATAACTCACCACGTTGATCGGGCTCACCGAGGTGGGGGTTATATCACCGACGTCGTTGATGACGTGGGCAATTTGGCCCTTACCAAGGGAGACCGTTACCAGGTCGTGGAATTTGACGCCTGGCCTCAGGGGTGCCTCGAATGAGCGCTCAGCGACGATGCTCGGGTCATCCACGAAGACACAGTAGCTACCCATGCCCCATGCTTCGTGAGTGGTGACGGTATCGGCGACCTTGTAGGCGGCATAGCCCACGATTCCGTCATGGCCCCAGGCCGCGGCGCTCGGCGGGTCGTAGGGAAGCTCGTTCTGGAAGAAGATAGTCTTACCGTCCTGCCCATTCCAGAGCACGTTGTATTCCTGGTAGTGCTCCACGAAGAGACCCAGGGCTGTTACCCGGTTTCCGTTTACGACAAGCCCGTTTTTCGCCGGGTTGGTGGTCCAGCCGGCGCCGGCGCCGTGGTCGGCCCGCCAGATCCAGGTATGGTCGATGATGAGATCGTTTTGGTTCACCTCCAGGCTGGTGGTGGCCGCCCCTTCCCCGGCGCCGCCGATCCTGAAGAAGACGTCCTGAATGGTGCTTGGGTTGGAGGCATGGTTTGCCGAGGAGCCCGCGGGGCCGAATCGCAGGAGCACGGGGGAGTTGGGAAGCCCCGCGTCGAAAAGGATACCAGCGATCTTTACGCCCCCCACGTCGGCCACGGTCATCGGAATGACGCCGTTTTCCGGAATGAGGGTGGCGTAACCAAGGCCTAAGACCACGGTATCGGCTCGGTTAATCTCGATGGTCTGGTTTATTCGATAGATTCCGGGGGTAAAGATGAGGTTCTTGCCCGAGGCGAGAGCGGCGTTGATTGCCGCGGCGCTGTCGGTCGGCTTGGCGATAAAGAACCGGTCGATGGGGAGGGAGGTTCCCGGGGTAGATCCGTTAGCCCAGGTGACCCCCCGGGTGTTCGTTGCGAGAGCAGGCACGAAAACCGCGTAATCCCCCGAGTCGGTAACGTAGAGGTAGGGTTTTTCGCGTACCACGGGGGTCGTGGCCAGGGTGGTGTACGGCGGATTCGGGAAGCTTTGGGCCGGGGCCCCTTCTACGCCTGAGAATACGCCGTTCCAGTTGATTCCGTACCAGGAAACGATTTGGCTATTTCGGGTAAACCACTGCTGACCCGCCCAAGTTCCGACTTGACCCTCTACTTTGGAGTCGGCAATATAGCCCCCCGAGTTCCAACCATAGGCCGAGGAATCCAGGGCAAGTTCAGTCATGACGTGCATACGGCGGAAGGGCGCGGCCTGAGCCGAAGCCCAGCGTATGTACAAAGCCTTGAGGTTTTCGGCAGAGCGCCAGAAGTTGCAGGTCGCGTTGCCGCCGAACCAGCCGGCGTCAATAACAACGTTTTGCTGGATGTATACGTCGTCCGGATCTTGACCCAAGCCGGCGATCGAGGTGTAAAACCCGATGTTGGCGTGCACGTCGTAGTTTCCGGGCTTAAAGAGAAGGGCATAGCGCTCCGAACCGAATTGGTTTGACTCCTGGATCGCAAAAACCGCGTCCAACTGGGACTGAATTTCCACAGCGCTCATGGAGGGATCGAAGATGAGGGTGTTGGGCCCAAAGTCCACCGGGGTGGGCCCGGTTTCAACCACGGTAACCACAAAGCTTTCCCAGGTCGAAGCGGCACCGCGATTGGCGTAAAGCTTTCCGCCCTGTCCCAAATCGGCGCACACATAGTGACCGTTTATGGCAGAAAGATAGGCCTTACTGCCGTTCGGCCTAGTAATCGCCGTGAATTTCTCGGACCTCCCGATGCTTGCGGCAGTCGCTTTGAGGGCGTTCCCGTCGGCGGTGTCAACGGTGAGGGCAAGTCCGTTCGCTTTCGCGATGAAAGAGACTGTACCGTCGTCGTTATCGACGATACCGAAGGATTGCGAAGCCCCAACGGCATCGGCGTCGGCCACCAGGATTTGGCTACCGGCGGCGGTGACGTAACGGTTATTCGCTTCGGCCTTGAGGGACGAGTAGTGCGCGGGTACTGGAAGGGGTACAGGAGTTTCCTCGGCGGAAACCTTGTACTGCTCCCAGGTGGAAGCGTTGGCCTTGTCCGCGCAGAGAATCGAGCCCATCCCGATTTCCGTGCATACGTAAAGCCCGTTGATAAGCGACTTGTACGCCACTGTCCCATTCGACTGGGGGATAGCCTGGAACTTCTGAGCCGTGCCGATGGCGGCGCTTTTCGCGATGAGAGGGTTATAGGGCTGACCCGTCTCGACGGTGGCATAGAGGCCCGTTGCCTTGGCGAGGAAAGAAACGGTACCGTCGGTATTTGCGACGATCGTGAAGGATTGCGTTTCTCCCGCGGAGGAGGCGTTGGCCGCCAGGGGAGTCGAGTCGCCGCTCACGCTCACGTACAAGCCGTTTGCCATGGCTTGCAAAGAAGAATAGCCCACCACGGCTCGACTGCCCTGCGAATCGCCGGCCTTTAGTTGTGGTTCCAGGGGGGAATTACATCCTGCTACCAGCAGGATAGCTCCAATCATGACGAAAATAGATTTCATTTTACCCATCTCGCCCTCCTATCATGTAATATTGGGAGAAGACTTGAGAAAAGTGTAATTCGATGTTTGCGCAAACGTCTGGATTACACCGTATCATCAGGCTCTTTTGACAAGGGCGATATGACGGAATCACCGATTTATTGATATATTTTCAGGGATTTCGTCTAATTCATTAGAATATTGGGGCATTACGAAGGTGCTTGGTTAGCTCGGCTTTCCTGTCGCATCCGGTAAAGAACCAGTCCGCGAGGGGCTAAAGAGTTTACCCGCAGAAAAAAAAGTGATCGGTGAAGATATCAAGACCGTTGAAATAGCCTAACCGAGGGGATTACTGCTCGTCAAGAAGATGGACCTAGGCTTGCGGGAAGTCAGAATAAAAGTACCGAATAAGATTTCCCGATTTTTACCTTGCCGGCTGGAAAGATTTATTGGTATTGCATCACGGCATTATCGAGAAATCGTAAAAGAAGTAAAAACCGGCGCCCTTACGAAACTCAATTCTTTTTATCTCCTCGAGAGGTAAAAAAAAACTCACGAAAACCGAACTCGTTCACCGCCTTCAAACTTTCGGAAAATTTAACCGGATTAACGAAACCTAACTCCTCGAGAGGCACAGCATACTCGTTATCAAGGGAGAGAAGCTCGGTACGAGCGCTTCGATCGATCAGTTGCCAAGAGAGGCTCTAAGCTCCAGGCGACTGAGCATAACGCGCGTTTTGGTTAGCGGTTTTGGTCCGAGCCCAAAACCGCGACCTTAAGGAACCGTACAACTTGAAAACTTGTTGCCACGCGATCCTCGAAGACGATAGCAACAGTTATGACAGGCCATAAAAAGAAATGCAACCGGACATGCGCCTTGCGCCGCTAGCAGGGTCTGACCCTCTGGATTTGCCTATCGAAGGTACTTACCCGTAATCTTGGCAAGCTCCCCGGACTCGACTGCCTCGGCAATGATACGGTTGATGCGATCCTGGGCCGAGGCGGGGAAGTCCTTCGCGTATACGAGGTATTGGGAAACGCCGACCAAACCTTCCCGCCCCTCGAAATCTATGAGAACCTTCTTGAAGATTCCGGCGTTTTCGGGTAAGGAGAGAAGATAGTTCACCGTCAGATTGTGATAGATAAGTATCTTGCCCCGCCCGTACCGCAGCATGGCCAAGTCCGCCTCGGCGCTTCGGGCGCCCTCGTCCAGTACGAGATCGGGAACCAGTCGAAGCGCGGCGGCGACCCCGGTGCCTGAGGGCACGAGAACCTTTACCTTCGAGCGCACGATGTCCGAGAGGGAGGCATACGTATCGGGATCATCGGCGCGCATGACGCCGACGAAACGGATATCGTAGAGCGCCGGACCGAAGGTCATGGTCCTCTCCCGCTCGGGGGTATTTTGGAGCCCGAACTGGATATCCATGACCCCCGTTTCCATATTCCTGCTTACCCGCGCCAGGGGAACCATTCGTTCCTCGTAATTAAAATGATATCCGCTTTTCTCCTCGACGAATTTCATGATTTCGTAGGAGATGCCGGAACTGACACCGTTAACGATACAATATTTCGGGGGAACGTCCTGAAATTCGGTCCGGAACGAGAGCGTATCCTGAGAAAAAGCCGCAAAGGCATAAAGGAGCAGGACTGAGACCATAATAATTTGGTATAAAACTCGTCTCATAGTAACACTATACTTCATGAAAGCGATTAGTGCTTTCAGGCAGGTCGCGACGGCGCAAAAAAAGACAGTAAACCGGTAAGAGACAACTGGACGAGTGTATGATTGAGCGGGAAAAGCCAATCGGTTTGGAGGCGAAAGGCGGTTAAAAGTACCCATCCTTCGGCTTCAGCATGGATTCGAAGGAACTTTTGGTGATCCAATTCGTCTTGGCCACCAGCTCCCCGTCGGCATAAAAACGCACGTAAGGCACCTGATGGTTTTTGAAGACATTTTCCTTAAATTCCATGATACGGCGGAATTGGGGATGAAGGTTATATTCCAGCACGAATATCTCGGTCCGCTCAGCCAAATCGGCGAGATAACCGGCCATATGATGCCATTGCGGGCACCAATCCTGGGTTAAAATAACGGCAACCCGATCGGCAGCGTGCCGAATCGTTTCCGGCAGCTCCCCATGGGCGAGCATGTAGTCGATTTGTTCTTGGTTCAGGGTTTTCACGAGCCTAAGAATAGAGGTTAACCGCAGGTGAATCAATGATCCGGGCTTGGACAATCCCGCTCTACCCTGCCCGGTTTGGTTTCGCCAGCAAAAACAGGACGGAGGGGTGGCGGAGAAACCCGGAGGGACGGCCCGGGCAGGACAGGGGTGGCCCGAGGATTTCGGAGCCAGGGGGGGCCGCGTGAGGCAAGGCGGGGGGTTTGGCGGGGAAGCGCGCGCGGTCGGGGGGAAGCTGCCCCCCCCCTCATAAAAAAAAACCCGGCGCCGGGAAGGAGAGACCGGCGCCGGGGGGAGAAGTAAGATGAAAACGCGATCCTGGGGGAGGAGGTACCCCGAGGGCGGATCAGGTTTTCTTGAGGTACTTTTTGTTGTCCAGCGCGACCGCGGCGACGATGATGACGCCCTTGAGGATGTACTGGAAGTTCTGGTCCATGCCGATGAAG
>QKDA01000149.1 GCA_003246765.1 Spirochaetales bacterium
CGGCTCTCCTCGACCGAGCGGGGGGTACGGTGAACTCCTCCCGGGGAATCCTGACGGCCTGGAAAAAGGACGAAAGCCTCGCGGACAAAAGGGCGGCGGGAAGGCTTACGATGGACGATCTCGCCGACGCCGCGGCCCGGGCCTCGCAAGAGGCGAAGGCGGACCTCCTCGGGGCGAAGGCCCTCCTGAAGGCGGATGCCGCCGCAGGCTCTTCCTCGCCGGGGAATACCCGCTGATGTGCGCCCGCGACGGCTTCGACCCGCGCTTTCCCCGCTCCGCGGAGACGGTTTCGGTTATCTCGAACCGCGAAATCGAGGCGGGGGTGTTTTCCCTGGCGGTTTCCAGCGTTTCCGTAGCCTCTCCCCGGCCGGGACAGTTTTTCATGCTCCGATCCCGGCCCTCGGCGGTCTTTCTCGGCAGGCCCATCAGCGTCTACCGTTCCGATTCAGACTCGATCACCTTTCTGATCCTGAAAAAGGGGGAGGGGACCGCGGAGCTCTGCGGCCTGCGGTCGGGGGACCTTCTCGACCTCGTGGGCCCCGTGGGCAATACCTTCCGAAACCCGGCGGAACTTATCCGCTCCGCCGAGACCGGGACCGCCTCGGACGGAACGGTTCTTTCTGAGGCCGAACGGCAGGCCATCCGCGCCCTGGGCGCCTCGCCCCGGATCGCGGTTATCGGCGGGGGCATCGGAGTCGCCCCGGTGGCGGGCTTCGCCCTGGCTTCGCCCGAGGCGGGGGGGCTCTCGGGGGTTCCCTTCGACTTTTACGCCTCCTTCAGGAACGCCCCCTATGCCCTCGAAGGCCTCGCGGAGGGCTCCCAAACCCTCACAGTGACCACCGAGGACGGCTCCGCGGGCACCAAGGGAATGCTCCCGGCGGTATTCAACCCCGCCGGCTACGATCTCGTGTACGCCTGCGGGCCCACGCCCATGCTCAAGTACGTGAAGGACTCCTGCGCGGGCCGCCTCGCCTACCTGAGCCTGGAGCGGCGCATGGCCTGCGGCGCCGGGGCCTGCCTCGGCTGCACCATCGAAACCGTTTTCGGGAACCGGCGCTGCTGCGTGGACGGTCCCGTGTTCAACGCCGCGGAGGTACTGCTGTGAGCGCGTCCGTAGACCTTTCCGTCACCCTCGCGGGGGTGCGTTTCGCGAATCCCGTCATCGCCGCCTCGGGAACCTTCGGCTACGGCACGGAGTACGGCGCCCTCATGGACGTTTCCGCCCTCGGGGGAATCTGCTCCAAGGGGCTCACCCTGGAGCCCAAGCCGGGAAACCGGGGCACGCGCCTGGTAGAAACCCCCGCCGGGATGATCAATTCCATCGGCCTGGAAAACCCGGGGATCAGGCACTTTATCGGCCATGAGCTGAAAACCATGCTCTCCCTGGGTCCCGCGGTGCTGGCGAACCTCTCGGGATCGACTCTGGAGACCTACGTGGAGGGGGCCCGGCTCCTGGACGGAACCGACGTGCCGATGATCGAGCTTAATATCTCCTGCCCCAACGTTAAGGCAGGCGGAATGGCCTGGGGCCTTCAGTGCGACGCCGCCGCGGCGGTGACCGGGGCGGTTCGGAAGGCTACGGGCAAGCCCCTGGTGGTGAAGCTCTCCCCCAATGCCCCTGACCTGGTGGGGGTTGCCCGCTCGGTCGTGGACGCCGGGGCCGACGCCCTGAGCCTGGTGAATACCTTTACCGCCTTCGCGGTGGACATAGAGCGGGGAGTGCCCGTCTTCGAGAACAAGACCGCCGGGCTCTCGGGCCCCGCTATCAGGCCCATCGCCCTCCGGATGCTCCGGGACATCATGCTGGGGGTTCCCGAATGTTCCCTCGAGCGGGATACTGCACGCGCCGCGATGACTCGACCGGGCGCGCCGGCGGCGGAGAGACAGCCCTCTGGCTCTGCCCGCTTCGTGCCCGTCATAGGCCTCGGGGGCATCGCCACCTGGCGGGACGCCGCGGAGTTCATCATGACCGGCGCGAGCGCGGTGCAGGTGGGCGCGGCCACCTTCGCGAATCCCAAGGCCATGACGGAAATTATCGAGGGGCTTGCCGCCTTCATGGAGCGGAAGGGCTACCCGGACATCGCCTCGATGCGGGGCATCGCCCTGTGTTAGGGGAAGAAGCCGAAGCCGGCGGAAGGGCTGAAAACGAGGCCGGGGGCAATGCCGAAACCGGCGGCAAAGCCGAATCCGGGGGCAAAGCCGAAACCGGCAGCTGCCGTTTTTTCGAAAACCGCGGCTGCGAGTATTGGCCCTGCCACCGGCTCGAGCGAATCAACTGTCTCTTTTGCTTTTGTCCCCTCTATACCCTGGACTGCGGCGGAAACTGGAAACTCACGGATGGGGGAATCAAGGACTGTTCCGACTGCCTCATTCCCCACGGAGAGGGGGGCTACGATTACGTGATCGCCCGTCTCTCCGGGAGGAAAACCGGGTCAGTCCTCGGCTAGGCGCTCCTCGGTCACGGCCTGCCAGGGAAGCACGAAGAAGATAACCCCCAGGGAGCCGTAGAGGACCGACAGAAGGGCCACCGCGAGCCCCTGGGCCACGGGATAGGCGTTGGTTCCGCCCACGTTCGCGAGCATGAGAATGGCCCCGGTGATGGTGGCGAAAATAGTGAAGGCCGCGATGGAGCGGGTCAGGGCCGCGAAGAAGGCCCGGGCCTTCGAGAGGGCGCTTCGGTCGGCGTCGAGGGAGAAGGGCGCGGCGTAGGCCTCCCGGGTCTGTGCCCATCCGAATTGGATCACGGTAATGAGGACGGGCGCCGCCAGGGCAATGATGAGGCTCGGGAGGTCCACGAGGACCCAGGGCATGGCAAAGCCCCCGGCAATGAATACCACGAAGAGCACGAAGGCCAGGGCGACGATCATCGGAACGAATGCTTTTCTTACCATACTAAAACTCCTTAAAGGAACGTCGCGAGCGGGAAATCCCGCCGCTTTGGGTATATAAGGCCCCCGGATCCGCGGCCTGCGGCTCCCGGGACATTAACGCGAAAGCAAGGCCGCCGCGGCGGCGAGATCCCGTCCCGCTTCCCGAAGTTGCCCGTCGCCCTCTATCCGCCGGGAGGCGTAGTCGGCGAAACCGGGCTTGCCGGACCACAGCGCAGCGGGAACGAAGGCTATGGCCGCGAAGGCCGCGGCGGCGGCGAGAAGGGCCCCGTTGCGCCTGGCCCAGCTTGCGGCGGGCTTCGAGAGGGGCCTTCTGTAGGCGGGGCCCGTCCCGCTTCCCCGGGAACTTTCTCCGGATGCCTCGATTTCGGCGATTTTCTCCCCGAAGTACCGCGCCGCCAGGGCATCGATGTCCCTCTTCTTCATAGACCTGCCTCCTCAATCCCGCATGAACGCCTGAGCTCGGCCCTGATGCAGTGAATCCTCCAGCGGACGGTTCCCCCGCTCAGGGAGAGGATCTTTCCCGCCTCCCGGGAGCTGAGTCCCTCGTAAAAGACGAGGAGGGCGATCCGCTGGTCTCCCTCCCCGAGACGCCGTATCGCCTCGCCGACATTCCGGAGGAGTTCCCGATCGGCGAGTTCTTCCCCGGGACCCGGAGCCGGATCCGCCGGTTCCGCGGCGAAGAGCCTGCCTTGTTCCCTCTCGCCCCCGAACCGAAGGGTTTTCGGCCTTCTCCTCAGGAAATCGATGGCGTAATTGCTGGCTACCCGGTAGAGCCAGGGGGAAAAGGCCCGTTCAGGAGCGTAGTTTTCCCTCCGCAGCCAGGCGTGCACCAGTATGTCGTGGGCGAGATCCTCCCGTTCTTCCGGCCGGAGGGCGCGGAAGGTTTCCGCGAAAAGTTTCATTCGGGGATACCAGCGTCGGTACAGGCTTTCGAAGCCCAAGTCGAACTCGCTCATATACTCCATAGTACGCTCATTGGGGGGCTTCTGTTGGAAAAAAAAGCGTTCCCCCTGAATCGCCCTTGCATTGGCGCCCCTTTGCCGTTACGATGGGGTCGGAAACTAATAAGGGAGGATGCCATGGATTTTCTCGATCTCGCCCGGAAACGCTGTTCCGTCAGGAGCTTTGAAAAAAGGCCCGTGGAAAGGGAAAAGGTAGAGCGCATCCTCGAGGCCGCCCGGGTGGCGCCCTCGGCCCGGAATCTCCAGCCCTGGCGGTTCCTGGTGCTCGATACCCCGGAGGCCCTGGCCTCCCTCGCGAAGGCCTGCCGTCCCTTCGACGCGCCCCTGGCGGTGGTCGTGCTGGGGGACAACAACGAGGTATGGGTCCGCCCCTACGACGCGAAGGACAGTCTCGACATCGACACCACCATCGCCACGGACCACATGATGCTGGAAGCGGAATCCCTTGGTCTCGGTTCCTGCTGGATCTGTTCCTTCCGCACGGGGGTTCTCCGCTCGGAGTTCGCCATCCCCGGGCATCTTACTCCGGTGAACGTTCTGGTCCTGGGCTACCCCTCGGGGCCCAAGAAAGACCCCCTCCGGCACGGCACGGAACGCCGTCCCCTCTCGGAAACCGTGCTTTACAATCATTTTTAGGAAGCTAAGGAGAGAACCAACCATGAGCGAGTCAAAGGTATACTGGATTGACCTGAGGACCACCCCATCCATGTCCATCCTGAAAAAGCTGGACAGGCTTCTCAGGAAGGCGGGCATTATGAGTCTCG
>QKDA01000140.1 GCA_003246765.1 Spirochaetales bacterium
AAGCCAAGAAAGGGAATCGAACCCTTGACCTGCACGTTACGAGGGTGCTGCTCTGCCGACTGAGCTATCTTGGCGTGAAGCCAAATAGTAGCAAAAGCGTCCGGGATCGTCAACCGGGGCTAGAGATCCTTACTGCGCCTTGCGTTGACGAAGCGGCTGAGCTCCGTGAGATTCTTCACGAGGATGCGGTCTTCGTACATCTCCATCTTGCCCTGGTCGATGAAGCGGTGCATCTCGTCTTCCACAACCTCCAGGGGGAGGCCGGCCCAGCGGGCGACCTCTTCCATAGTGATGTTGAAAACCCGGGTATCCGAGCTCCGGTCCGCCGAGGGCTGGGTCTCGTCGAGCATGAGGAAGACATCTCCTACCCGGGCAAGGCGGTCGGGCACCGTGAGGATCATGAAGCGGCGCTTTTGGACGAAGATTCGCTTCACGAAGGTCTTGAGGAGCTTCATGGCGATGGCGGGGTTCCCCATCATGAGGACCTCGAAGTTGGCCTTGTTAAACTCCAGGGCGACCACCTCGTCGTACGCGATGGCCGTGGCGGAGCGGGGGGAGTTCTCGAGAATGGCCATCTCCCCGAAAATTTCCGAGGGTTGGAGTATGTCCAGATTCTTTTCGAAGCCGTTGACGATCTTGATTAGCTGAACCCTGCCCGACTGGATGAGGTAAAAGCTCTCTCCCGGCTCGTATTCCGAGAAGATCACCGAACCCTTGGGGAATTTCTTGGCGAACCGCGAAAACGCGGCGAATACGTCGCTCATGAGCTCAACCTCCGCACTGGGCGTACAATTCCCTGACCTTGGGGGCCAGGTCGGGGGTCGCCAGGGACATCGCCTTGCCGAAGAAGGCCTTAGCCTTGTCCTGCTGCTCCATTTCCCTGTAGCAAAGGCCCATGTACATGAGAACCTCCGCGAGTTGGAGGGACTTCGGGTCCCGGCTCACGAAGGCCGTGAGGAGCTGGACGCAGCGCACGTGCTCCTGCTGTTCGTAGAGGCACCGTCCCGCCCCGGCATAGGCCTTGCCGAGTACCGGAGAGTCGCCTACCTCGATGATGGAATGGTACTGTTTGTAGGCTTCGTCCCACTTTCCCTGGGCTGCGAGGCCTTCCGCGAGGGTTAAGGCCAGGTTCGGGTCGTTTCCCACGGGCGCGGCCTGCCTCGTTCCCCCGGAGGAGGGCATGCCCCGCTCGTTGGCCGTCCGCTCCCCGAATCCCGCGCCCCCCTGGTTGCCGGACTGGGCGATCTGCTTCATCTCCATGGCGTGCTTGCCGTTGGGCCACAGCCGGAGGTAGCGGACGGCCACCTCAGAGGCTGCCCGGTACTGCTGGGAGTTGTAAAAGCAGGAGGCGACGGAGTACATGCCGTCGTCGGGGTTAGTCTGCTCCTCGCTGTGGAGCATGGATTCTATCTGCCTGTGGATGTGCCTGAGCTGATTGGAGAAAACCTTGAGCATCTTCATGATGATGCGGGTGTTTTGCTGGACGAAGATCTCGAATTCCTGGGTGGAGAAGGCGAGGCAGATGGCCTCGGATATGACCATAATGCTCTCTTCCCGGGGAAAATGGCCCAGGGCGGACTTCACCCCGAAGAATTCCCCTTCCCGTATATATTCCGTGATCTGCTTTCCCGTCTCGATGTCCGTGGAGGTGAGGGCTACCCGGCCCTTTTGGAGGAGGTAAACCCGATCGTCCACGTCGCCGGCGAAGTAGATGACGGAGTTGGGTTTGTATTGTACGGCTTTCGGCATCTGTTCCCCTTGGTCTCTTCGCAAACACTTACTGCGCGTTAAAAAAGTATAGCATAATTTATGGCTGATAGTCCATTTTTTTGCTAGAGTAGGGCCTATGGTCGATCTTCACTCCCATTCTACCGCCTCCGATGGTTCCATGACCCCGGAAGAGCTCGTTGCCCACGCCCTTGAACGGGGGCTTTCGGTTCTCGCCCTCACGGATCACGATTCCGTGGCGGGCAACGAAGCCGCCGCTGCCGCAGCCGCCGGGACCCCCTTGCGCTTCATTCCGGGGGTGGAACTGGATATTGAATGGCGGCCGGGTGAATGCCACCTGCTCGGTCTCGGTCTTGTCCGTCCTTCCCCATCCCTCGAGGCCCTCCTGGAAGCCCAGGTGGCGGAGCGGAACGGGCGAAACGAGGAGATCGTCCGGAGAATGCGCGCCGACGGGATCGACATCGACATCGAGCGGGTTTCCGCCCTCTCGGGGGGGAAGGTGGTTGGGCGTCCCCACTTCGCCGACTACCTCGTTTCCATAAAGAAGGTCAGGAACCGGCAGCAGGCCTTTGACCGGTTTCTCGCGAAGGACCGTCCCTATTTTATCGACCGCAAGGGCATCCCCCTGGACCAGGGGATCGAGGCGGTAGTCTCCTCCGGCGGGGTCCCTGTCCTGGCCCATCCCCTGTCCCTCTACGTCGCCTGGGGAAGGCTTCCGGAGGTTATAAAGGACTTTGCCGGCCGGGGCGTACGGGGCATAGAGGCCTGGCATCCCGCGGTGCGGATAGTGGAGGCGGAACGCTTGGAGCGGTTAGCCCGGGAACTTTCCCTCGCGGTTACCGCGGGCAGCGACTTTCACGGCGCCGCCCGTCCGGACCGGAAGCTCGGCAGGACCGCCGGGCGGCGGGACATCGACGACCGTTTTTTTACCGAATCCCTGGAGGCTCTTTTAGAGGAAGGAGCACGGCTGGTTCTTTGAACCAGCTTGGGTTCGTTGAACCAGCTGGGGTTCTTTGAACCAGCTTGGGTTCTTTGAACCAGCTTGGGTTCTTTGAACCCTAGAGGAAGTCCGGCACCCCGATCCCCCATTTCCTGAAACCCGCGGCTTCCCTGAGGTGATCCTCGGCGATGACCTCTTCCCCCGAGATATCGGCGACGCTCCTGGCCACCCTCAGGAGGGCATGGCCTCCCCGTCCCGAAAGGCTGTCGGCCTCCATGGCCCGGGAGAAAACCCGCCTCGCCTCGGGGGAAAGAACGGCAGCCCGAAGGAGGGCCTCCCCCGAGAGCCGGGCGTTGGCGCTCTCCTGTCCCCTTTCCGTCTGCTTCCTCCGCGCCCGCTCGATACCATCCCTGAGCCTCGCGGTGGAATGTTTCGCTCCCCCGGTGAGGCTCTCCGCCTCCGGGGGCCTTACCTCCACCCTGAGGTCCACCCGGTCGAGGAGGGGAGCGGTAAGGCGCATCCAGTGCCTTTCCACGGCATCGCTCATGCAGGTACACACCCGTCCTGGGGCTCCCGCGTTCCCGCAGGGGCAGGGATTGGCGGCGAGGAGGAGCTGAAACCGGGAGGGAAAGGTGACGCTCCGCCCCGCCCGGCTCAGGGTGACCTCGCCGGATTCCAGGGGGGAGCGGAGGGCCTGGAGGGCCGTGGTCCTGAACTGGGGCGCTTCGTCCAGAAAGAGGACCCCGCCGTGGGCCAGGGAGATCTCCCCGGGGATGCTGCGGGCCCCGCCTCCGGTCATTCCCTCGAGGCTCGCGTTGGGGTGAGGCTCCCGGAAGGGGGGCCGTGTCATGAGGGCAGGGGAGTCCCGCCCCAGGAGGTCGGCGATACTGTGGATTCTCGTGACCTCTAGGGCCGTTTTCCGGTCGAGATCGGGCAGGAGTGAGGGGAACCGCCTGAGGGCCATGGTTTTGCCGCATCCCGGGGGGCCGTAGACGATGAGGTTGTGCCCCCCCGCCGCCGCGATCTGGAGGGCCCGAACGAGGGCGTCTTGCCCCCGAACCGCCTCGAAGCCCTGGGATTCCTCATACGGGGGAAAGCGAAGGGGCTCGGCCCGTCCTTGCCCGGTTTTTTCTCCCCCCGCGGCGGCCTCTCTCCCTGCGGCGGTCCCGGCAGGGTGTCCCGCAACCGTCTCCGTTTCCGCCTCCCGGATTACCCCAATAGCCTCGGCGAGGGTTTCCACCGCCCTTACCCGCCCCGACGCTGCCAGCTCAGCTTCCTCTCGGTTGCCCAGGGGGACGATAAAGCGGGTTATGCCCTCCGAGATCCCGGCTGAGACCGCCGCCAGGACCCCGCTTACGGGACGGACCCTGCCGGAGAGCTCCAGTTCTCCCGTGACCATTACCTTCCGTCCGCTTCCCAATAGTCCCTCGGAGGCGCAGAGCACCGCCAGGGCTATGGGGAGGTCGAAGGCGCTTCCCTCCTTGCGAAGGGAGGCGGGGCACAAATTGAGGAGAATCCTCTCCCGGGGAAACTCCAGTCCCGAATTGCGGATCGCCGCCCGCATCCGCTCCCGGGCTTCCCTGACCGCCCCGTCGGGTAGCCCTACTATATCGATGGCGGGTATGCCCCGGCGGAGGTCCGCCTCGACCTTTACCAGTTCCCCGTCGTATCCGCGCCGCGCGAAGCTCACGATTTCCATGGGATGTCCTCCTCCCTTCTTTGTAGGGGAGAACCGGCCCCCTGCCCGTGACCGGGCGGGGACCGTGATTGACTTGCGACGAATAAACGGTAATATGAAAGGTAGCGTAAAAAAGGGGAACGATTCGTGAATACTGAAGAGTTGAATCCGGTTTTGGTTGAAAAGCTCCTGGCCGAAGGGGTCGATTTGGACCGCATGCTCCGTTTCTTGGGGGACCTGAACGCGGGAAAATACGACCGTCAGTCCTCGGTGGAGCCCGAAACGGTTCCCCCTATCGACCATCCCTCCATTTTTGACCGCACCAAGAGCGCCTCCGTCTCCCTGGGCCGCGAGGAGGCCCGGCTGCGCTTTTCGGAGCTCGGTATTGCCCTGGATCCTGAACGAATAGCCCGCGCCGAGGGGGACCGCCTCCTTTTCGACGAGGCTGCCCTCCGCCTCACGGGCATTTACCTTTATCCCCAAACCGCGTACGGGGTCCTCAACGGGGGCTCCGCCTCGAGCTACGCGGACCATAAAAAAAACCGGGAATACTCGGGAGCCTTATTTGACTCCTACGGCGGGATTTTTGAGTCCCTGGCGGAGGAATGCCGGGGAAAGCCTAAGGGCATTACCCCTGCCTATATCAATCCCGACGGTACCCCGGGTTACAGCTTTCTTCTTTTAAAGCTCCGCATGCTTTTGGAGCACCGCAAGCTCTACGCGGAAACCTCGGGACAAAGCGCGGCGGGGGTCCTTCCCTCGTTTCAGATGACCAGCGTTCACACCGACCTCTCCATAGCCGAGGCCCTTCGGGGCTACACGGTTTGCGAGGAGTTAACGGGCCTTTCCGACTCCCTGGACTGCCCTTCCGTGGAGATGTACACCGCCTCCCAGTCGATGATGGCGGCGATCACCCATTCCTCTGAAGGCAGGCCCCGGCGCATCTTCGACCGTGCCTGGGGGGAGGAGAACAGCCCCATCGCCATGCCCGGCGGGCACGGGCAAAACTTCGAGATTCTTGCGCCCGTTTACCGGCGCATGCACGAGAAGGGCATCCGATATGCCTGGCTCGGGAATATCGACAACATGGGGTATACCGTGGATCCCGTTTCCCTTGCCCTCTTTGCCCTTTCCGGGAAAGAGGCGGCCTTTGAGGAGTCCTGGCGGACCCCAATGGACGTGAAGGGGGGGATCTTGGTGAGCGACCGTTCGGGCCGCCTTACCTGCGCCGACATCGGTCCCGCCATCTCCTTCGCGGACGTTCTCGACTTCGAGGCAGCGGGAAAGCCCGTGCTTTTCAACTGCGGTATCGGCCTCTTTGATTTGGACAAGCTCATACCCCGGCTCGATTCCCTTCCGTACCGGCTGCCCCTGCGGGTGACGGACCAGGACAAGGACGCGGGAAAATACGCCCAGGCCGAGCAGATCACCTGGGAAATCATCGGCCTCCTCGACGATCCCATGTTTTTCGCGGTGGATAAATCCAAGCGCTTTCTCGCGGCCAAGATGCTCATGGAGAATATCCTGACCAGCCTTCCCCCCGGAAAAGCCGAGTCGGAAGCCGAAGGGCTCTCCGCGCCCAAACCCGGAATCGAATCCCAAACCGCCCTGTCGGCCGCCCTTCACGAAGGACTGTGCCGGCTCTTGCGGGAGGAATACCGGCTTTCCTTCACGGGCGACCGCTGGGTTCTTCCCCGGCTATAGGTCAAGAAAACTTAACCCTACATTTGCGAAAAATAATTATTGACAAATAATTAAACCGGTTTAATAATGTACTAAAGCGGTTTAATAAACCGTTTTACTATTGTGTTCTCAATCAAATATGGAGGAGAGAGAATGAAGAAGTTGTTACTCGTCGCGATGAGCCTCGCGACCCTCGCCGGTGTTGCCTTTGCGGGCGGCAAGACTGATACCGCCGCCAAGCCCGGCGCATCCGCCAACCCCGTGGAACTCGAGATGTATTATTACAAGCAGGAGAACCAGGAGGGCTTGCAGAAGCTTCTCGCGACCTACACCGAAAAAACCGGCGTGAAGTTCAAGACCCTCATCGTTCCCAACGACGCCGACGCGACCATGTCCGCCCGCGCCGCCCAGGGTCAGCTCCCCGACATCCTCCAGATGCAGAGCTATGCCCGCGTGTGGGAGTACGCCGAGAAGGGCTACGTGGTAGACCTTTCCAAGCAGCCCGTGATGGGCAAGGTCGTGGACAGCTCCAAGCCTGCCGTAAGCTGGAACGGCAAGCAGTGGGCCCTCCCGATGGACTACGCGGGAATCGGAATCATCTATAACAAGGACATTTTCGCGAAGTACGGCCTTACCGCCCCGACCACCTACCGCGAGCTGCAGCGGGTATGCTCGACCCTCTCTTCCAACGGAGTGGTTCCCTTCGCGGGGCTCCTGAAGTCCAACTGGTCCGCCGGTCACTTCATTACCCTGGTGCACACCGCCCTCCTCGTGGGCGATAAGGGCGTCGCCGTGGACAAGTTCGTCGCCGACATGAACGCGGGCAAGACCAGCTACGGCGCGGTCGACACCGCCAAGCTCTTCTCGGTCCTCGACTTCTACCGCGCCAACATGGGCCCCAACGCCCAGGAAGACGACTGGAACGAGCAGCAGGCCGCCTTCGCCGAGGGAAAGGCCGCGATGATGGTCCAGGGCCTGTGGAGCTACGGCGCCGCCATCGGCACCAACCCCGCCCTGAACTGCGGATTCATTCCCTTCCCGGTTTTCGACGACGCGAAGAAGAACAAGATCTACGCGGACATCGACTCCTGCTTCGGCGTTTCCGCCCAGTCCTCCCACGAGAAGAAGGAAGCCGCCCTCGCGTTCCTCGAGTGGCTCGCCACCCCCGAGGCCCAGAAGATCTGGATCGAGGACTACAAGCTCGTTCCCGCCTTCAAGGGAGCCGACCTCTCCAGCATGAAGGAGCCCTTCCAGAACCTCCTGGCCATGGTTTCCAAGAACGGCGCGTATCCCTGGGCCTTCTCCGCGTACCCCACCACCGCCTTCGAGGACGGTTGCAAGAACGGGGCTCAGCAGTATATGTTCAAGAAGCTCTCCGGCGACAAGGTGATCCAGAACATCGACCAGATCTGGGCCGCCGCCGTCAAGAAGTAATCCCCTAAGCCTTCGGGCTTAAGGATGTATCGTCGAAGGGCCGCGATATCGCGCATATCGCGGCCCTTTTTTAAATCCGCTTCCCGGTTCGGCCCCGCGAGGGCACGGTACCGGAGGCAAGGAGTTTTTTTCATGGTGCAGCCCCGATCGAAAAAGTACCTTTACTTCGCGGCCTTTCTCCTTCCGGCCCTGGTTTTGTACTCCCTTTTTTTCGTCTACCCCTTTCTGAACGGGTTCTACGTTTCCCTCACGAACTGGGACGGCCTTACCCCCCGGGCCCCCATTACCTTTGAGGCGGGGGCGTTTGAGGCCCAGGTTCTCTCCAAAATAGAAAAACAGGCGGATAGGGACTATCTGCTTACGATATACCAGCAAACCCCGGACGGAACCGCCTGGAGCCGCCTGGCCCTGACGGGATCGTCCAGAAGGCGGGTGGAGCGGATTCTCTCGAAGGTCGGCTTCCAACCCGAGGCCAACCGCTTTATCGGGTTTCAAAACTACGCGGATATCCTCAAGGGCAAGGTGAGCGAGTCCTTTTATCCCCGCTCCTTTACCCAGAACTTTTACACCGTCACCTCCCTCCTGCCCACGGAGATTAAGAAGGACGGCTTCGAGAAGAATTTCCTCTCCAAGCTGACCTCCCTGGAACGGAGCGTCTTCGAGAATTATTACGTCGAGGATGCGGAGGCGTGGAAGATGAACTCCGCCTACGGCGAGTTTTCCCTCGAGGACATGATCTGGCTCATTTCCGAGATCGATCGGGACGGCCTCATCCCGCCGGATTCGGTTACGGCCTTCATTGACTCCGTCAAGAAGGCGTCCGTTACCCGGGACATCGGCGCCATGAACGCCCTGGTGGACGAGTTCATTGACCGGTGGAACCTTTCCTTCAACAGCTCCCTGGCGGTCAAGAACGGCGCCAACGGCCTTTATTCCCTCGGGGAGGTCAAGGTGATCCTGGCGGCCAAATGGACCGCCCGGGGCTTTGACCTCGGGGTTATCGGGTTCACGGCCTTCTTCGCCTTCTTCTCGGTGGTCGGGATAAACCTCGTGGCCTTCCTCCTGGCCCTGGCCCTGGACACGGGCATCCGCGGTCAGAAGGTCATGCGCTCGGTTTTCTTCCTGCCCAACGTGCTTTCCATGATCATCGTGGCCCTGGTGTGGAAGATGCTCTTTTACCAGCTCTTTCCGCGGCTTACGGGGATCGACCTGTGGCTGAGCGATCCCGCCAAGGCGCCCTGGCTCATCGTGCTGGTGGCTATATGGCAGGGGGCGGGCTACTACATGATCGTGTACCTGGCGGGCCTGCAGAACGTGCCCACCGACGTGACCGAGGCGGCCAAGATCGACGGGGCCAGTTCCTGGCAGCGCTTTACGAACGTTACCCTGCCGCTCCTGGTGCCCGCCATCACCATCTCCCTCTTTCTCACCATCGCCAACGCCCTCAAGAGCTTCGACCTCATGTACGCCATGGTCGGCGGCTCCGCCTATACCCTGGGAACGGTTCCCCTGGTGCTGGACATCTTCTTTGACGCCTTCGCGCGAAAGCACGCGGGCCTCGCCACCGCCAAGGCCATGATCCTCTTCGCGGTGATCTTCGCCATTACGGGCATTCAGCTCTACGTCATGAAACGCAAGGAGGTGGAGCAATGAACTCTGCCAATGAACAGTTTTTCAGGAGAAACATCCTGACGGTCGTCATGGCCGTCCTTGCCCTGGCCTTCTTCTATCCTGTGATCTTCGTGATCTTCAACGCCCTCAAGCCCGAGGCCCAGATCACGCTGCACCCCATGGCGCCACCCGCGTCGCTTTATCTCGCCAACTTCGCCAGGGCCTGGACGGTGATGAAGTTCCCCGCGGTGTTCGCCAACACCCTGTTCATCACCGCGGCGGGCCTCGGCGGCATCGTCCTCGCGAGCTCCATGGCGGCCTATGCCCTCGCCCGGGACGACTCCCGGCTCTCCTGGATACTCTACGGCTTCTTCGTCTTCGCCCTGGTAATACCCTTCCAGATTATCATGGTGCCCATCGCGGTGCTCGCGGCGGACTTGAAACTGACCTCGATTCCGGGCATTATTCCGATGTACTGGGGCTTGGGCATACCCACGGCGGTATTCATGTTTCACGGTTTCGTGAAGGGGGTTCCCCGGGAACTCGAGGAGTCCGCGGCCATCGACGGGGCGGGACAGTTTTACGTGTTCTTCGCGGTGGTGTTTCCCCTCCTCAAGACCATCGTCGCCACCGTGGCGGTGATCGATGCCCTGTGGCTGTGGAACGACTTCCTTCTGCCCCTCATCGTGGTGAAGGAAGGGACCATTCAGCTTGCCCAGATGGCCTTCAACGGCCAATTCCTCAAGGAATACGGCCCCATGAGCGCTTCCCTCACGCTTTCGGCCCTGCCGATCGTGTTATTCTATCTGGGGCTCCAGAAATACATCATAAAGGGCATCGCGGCCGGCGCGGTGAAAGGTTGAAAAAAGTATGCGCGCGACGATCAACGACATAGCCAGAAGGGCAGGGGTCTCGAAGACGACGGTATCCTTCGCCTTCAACAACCCCTCCAAGATATCCGAGGAAACCTTTACCCGGATTATGGAGATCGCCCGGGAACTCGGTTATGTGCCCGATCCCGTCGCGCGCACCCTGGCCATGAAGCAGACCGGTTCCATCGGCCTGCTTCTGCCCCAGTCGATTCAGGAGGTCTTCCTGAACCCCTATATCGCGGAGGTCATGCGGGGAATCGGCTTCGTGTGCGACCAGGAGGGGCTTTCCCTGAGCGTCCTCTCCCCCCTAAAGGGCGTGTTGACGCAAACCATCCGCAACGCCGCCGTGGACGGCATCATCACCCTCGGCATCGGCCCGGGCATGAGCGTCCTGGAGCTCTTTCACCAGCGGGGACTTCCCTTCGTCACCATCGACGGGGGAAACGCCGAGGGGATCGTCAACGTGGGCATCGACGAGCAGGCCTGCTCCGAGCGGCTCATGGAGTCCATCATCGCCCACGGCCACCGGGACATCGCCATCTTCATGCTCCGGAACGTGACCCTCTCGGACAACGGCGACCACTTCAGCCTTACCAACGACAACCGCCTCACGGGATTCAACCGGGCCCTCCAGCGGCACGGCCTTTCCATCGGCAGCCATACGGGAATCCGGGTGTACCATACGGAAGCCACCCTCCGTTCCGGGCGCGAAACCGCCCGGGAGGTACTCGCCGAAAAGCGCCGGCCCACGGCGATTCTCTGCCTCGCGGACATTCAGGCCGTGGGGGTATACGAGGAATGCAAGATAGAGGGGCTTTCGATTCCCCGGGACATTTCCGTTATCGGCTTTGACGACATACCCCTCGCCCCCTTCCTGAGCCCGCCCCTGGCAACCGTGCACCAGCCGGGCTACCACAAGGGCGAGGCCGCGGCCAAGCTCCTGACGAGCATGATCAACAAGCAGAGCGCCGCTTCGGTGGTTCTTGAGACGGAGATGATGATCCGGGAGTCCCTGGGGCCTGCGCTTAGGCCTTGATGCCCTCCAGGGTTTCCTTTATGGAAGGCCCCGAGCCCGAGGGCTGGTAGATGTTCGGCAGGGAAAAGAATCTCAACAGGCATTGACCCGCCGCCCCATAGGCCACGGCCTGGGTGCCCATGGACGTGGGGATCACCTCACAGCGCTGGGCGATGGTGTAGGGCCATTTTACCTTGATTTCGGAACGGATGAGGGCAGCGAGCTCCTCCGTGAGTTCCGGGGTCAGTCCCCCCAAGAAGACGTAATCCAGGTTCATGAGGTTCGCCAGAAGGGCCGTGTGGGCCGCGAGCTCCGAGAAAACGCTTCCGGTTACCGAGCGGTCCGAGCCCACCAGGTCTCCCGTGAGGTCGCTGGAGCCGAATTGCCCCGAGTTTCCCGGGTGCCACAGGATGCTTCGGAATTCCCCCGCGGAGAAATCCCTTCCGTAGTAGGGGCTCCCGTTGAGGATGAGGCCGAAACCGACAGAGAGATTTTTCCGGCTTCCCGAGGAACCCGTGATCTTGCGTATTTCCGAGAGGAGGAAGAGGGCGTTTTCCAGGTTCGTGCCGTGGCGGAGCACGATCTCCCCGAGGCCGCCGCAGCGGGCGTCGTTTTCCACGTATACGGGAACGCCGTATTTTTTGCTCAGGGTTGAGCAAAAGGCGGTTTCCGCGTCGATCATGAGGGGGATGGACTGGATGATCGAGCCCCTCTCGGTGTTGACCACCGCGGGGAGTCCCACCCCGATGCCGAGTACCGGGGCGTTGCGGCGTTCCAGTTCCGGCGCGAGAACCGCCAGGGCCGCGTCGAAGGCGTCGAATACCGAGGTTACCCCCATGGATTCCGCATGGGTATGGAGGATCGCGCCGTGAAGGTCCAGAAGCACCGCGACGAAGCCGTCGGTAGTAATCTCGATGCCCACGGAAATGCCGAAATCCTCGACGATCTCCAGCTGAATGGGCTTCCTGCCCCCCAGGGGACCGGCGGAACCCTGGGCGAAGGCCCGGATGATGCCGATCTCCTCCAGGGATGACACGATCTTCGTTACTGTCGACTTGTCAATTCCGAGGCGTTGTGCTATCTCTATGCGACTGATACCCTTGGCCTGCCATATTAGGCGTAGAACGCGGGATATATTTAAATCGCCCGGGGCATTTAGGGTTTTCATAATTTATCATATACTATCAGGTAGAACCGTACTTTACAAGTGAAGGCCACTTTAAGGAGCTGCAATGACAGTCTATTCGGCGCAGGAATCGCGCTACAATGAGATGAAATACCGGCGCTGCGGCCGGAGCGGAATCAAACTTCCGGAGATTTCCCTGGGGCTCTGGCATAACTTCGGCGGGGTAGATACCTACGACAACGGCGAGTCCATCATCCTCCGCGCCTTCGACCGGGGCGTTACCCACTTTGACCTGGCAAACAACTACGGCCCGCCCCCGGGTTCCGCCGAAACCACCTTTGGACGGGTAATGGAGAGGCACCTCCGCCCCTACCGGGACGAGATCATCGTGTCCACCAAGGCCGGCTACGGCATGTGGAGCGGCCCTTACGGGGATTGGGGATCCCGGAAGTATCTCGTTTCCAGCCTCGACCAGAGCCTCAAGCGCATGGGCCTCGAGTACGTCGATATCTTCTACCATCACAGGCCTGACCCGGAAACCCCCCTGGAGGAAACCATGGGGGCCCTCGACCATATCGTCCGCTCGGGGAGGGCCCTCTACGCGGGAATTTCCAACTACGGCGCCGAGGACACAAAAAAGGCGGTGAGGATTCTCCGGGAGCTCGGCACCCCCTGCCTCATCCACCAGGCCCGCTACTCCATGCTCGCCCGGGAGCCCGAAAAGGGGCTTTTGGACGTGCTCGGGACCGAGGGGGTCGGGGGAATCTGGTTTTCTCCCCTGGCACAAGGCCTCCTGACCGGCCGCTATCTCGACGGCAGCGTGCCCGAGGGTTCCCGGGCCTCCCGGGGGGTCTTCCTCAAGAGCGACCGCCTCACCCCGGCCCTGATCGCGAAGCTCAACGCCCTCAACGCCGTGGCCGCGGAACGGGGAGAAACCCTCGCCCGCCTGGCCATTAAATGGCTCCTGAGGGACTCGAGAACCGCCTCGGTGCTTCTCGGCGCCAGCTCCGTGGCCCAGCTCGACGAAAATCTCCTCGCCTTGGATGGCCCCCCCCTTCAGGCGGGGGAACTTGACCGTATCGAGGGCATCCTCCGCATGCCGGAGTGATTCTTCGCCCACAATCCAAATAGAGGTGACTATGTTTTCCAGAAAGACCAAGATCGTGTGTTCCATGGGCCCCACCACCGAGAGTCTCGACGTGGTGTGCGACCTCCTGCGCGCGGGCATGAACGTGGCGAGGTTCAATTTCTCCCATTCGGACCATCCCTACCATAAGGCCAACATGGAGCGCGTCCGCGAGGCTTCCCGCATTACTGGGATACCCTGCGCCCTGCTCCTGGACACCAAGGGACCGGAAATCAGGACCGGTCTCGTGCCCAACGACGGGAAGATCGAGATTAAGGAAGGGGACGCGATCCTGTGCACCAACGACGACTGCCCCGTAGTCGCCGCCGGAAGCCCCGAGGCGGGGGGAGCGGGCAAGCCCGGAAAGATTTCCTTAAGCTGGAAAAAGCTTCCCGAGGAAATCAAGAGCGACTGCCGCATCCTCATCGCCGACGGCCTCATCGAGCTTTTGGTTCTCGGGACCGACGGGAAGTCGACGATCACCTGCCGTGCCCTCAACTCAGGCAAGATCGGGAGCCGCAAGAACGTGAACGTGCTCGGCATCCACCCCGACGTGCCCATCCTGAGCGAGCAGGACAAGAAGGATCTTGAGTTCGGAATCTCCATGGGCATCGACTACATCGCGGCGAGCTTCGTGAGCTCACCCGCGGACGTGGTGTCCATCCTCCGCTTCATCGAGCCCTTCGGCTCGAAGGTGAAGGTCATCGCCAAGATCGAGAACGAGGAAGGCCTCGACTCCATCGAGGACATCGTGGCGGTTTCCGCGGGGATCATGGTCGCCCGGGGCGACCTCGGGGTCCAGCTGGCCACCGAGCGCATCCCCCTGGCCCAGAAAAAGATTATCCAGGCGTGCAACCGCGCGGGGAAGCCCGTCATTACCGCTACCCAGATGCTCGACTCCATGATCACCAATCCCCGGCCCACCCGGGCGGAGCTTACCGACGTGGCGAACGCCATCTTCGACGGCACCGACGCGGTGATGCTCTCGGGGGAGACCGCCAACGGCGCCTATCCCGTGGAGGCCGTGAAGACCATGGCGAAGATCGCCCGCACGGTGGAGGACTCGGAGGAATACAAGGCAAAGATGCGCGCCATCAACCCCGAGTCCCGGGTGAACGGCGACGTGTCCCGTTCCGTGGCCTGCGGGGCTTACCGTACCGCCACGGAGATCGGAGCCGCAGCCCTCGTGGCGCCCACCATGAGCGGCACCACCGCGAGGCTCCTGAGCAATTACCGCCCCGAGCAGCCCATCATCGCGGCTACCCCCAACGACGTAATCCAGCGGCAGCTGCTCCTCAACTGGGGCATCTTCCCGGTGCTGGTGCCCGTGGCGGAGGATTCGGAATCCATGATCCAGAACTGCCTCCGGGCGGCCCTGGATACGGGCTACCTTAAGAGCTCCGACAAGGTGGTCATGATGTTCGGCATGCCCATCGTGAGCCCCATCGTGGTGAACACGGTGCGGGTTTTCTACGTAGGCAACGTGCTTGCCCGCGGCGTGAACGGCGGCGGCATCAGCCGCAAGGTCAAGCGGGGCACCCAGCCGGACGAGTCGGGCTACCGGGTAACCGGCCGGGTGGTTCGGGCGGAAACCCTGGAAGACGCCTTCGTGGCCCTCCGGAAGAAGGGCGGCGAGATTCTGGTTACCCGCAACCTGGACATGTCCTTCGTCCCCATCCTCAGGCTCGTGGACGGCCTGGTGATCGAGAATCCCACGGAACTCAACGAGGAGATCCTTTCCATGATCAACCCGAACCTGGTGTGGATTTCCCAGGTAGGCGACGCCATGAAGAGCCTCGAGCCGGGCTTCACGGTCACCGTGGACAGCCGGGAAAAAATCGTGTACGAGGGCACCATCTAAGGGCTTTACACGACGGGTGCATTCTGGTAGTATTAGGCTCCATTATGCGAATTTATTAGGGTTTTTCCCTTCTGAAAGGTAGGTATACTATGTCCCGGAGATGTGAGATTTGCGGAAAGGGCGTGATGAGCGGAAACAAGGTCAGCAAGGCCTACAATCACTCCCGCCGCCAGTGGAAGCCTAACATCGTCGCCGTCAAGACCGAGCTCGGCGGCACGACCATGACCATCAAGATGTGCACCCGCTGCCTCAAGAGCGGCTACGTGAACAAGAAGGTCTGATCTTTCCCTTACCGATAACCCTCCCGGGAGCGAAAGCCCCTAGGGGGTAGTCACGGTGAAACGGAGCCCGTCGTAAGCGGGCTCTATTTTTTTGCCCTCCCCGAAGAAGCGCTTCCCCTCGGCGCCGATTTCCGGCCCTCCCTTCCATGCTTCGATCCAGCGCGTCAGCCCCTCATGGGAAAAGTCGTGGCACAGGTGGGTGAGGTACGCGCGGCCGGGATCGAGTTTGATTATCTCTTCCATAGCCCCGGCAAAGCAGAAATGGGTCGTGTGGGGCCGCTCCCTAAGGGCGTCGATCACCAGGGTGGAAAGCCCCTCGAGAAGGGGCCTGGATTCCCTGGGAATGGCGCTGCAGTCGGTGAGATAGGCGCTGTCGCCGAGCCGCCACCCGTATATCCCGATCTCCCCGTGCAGTATAGGCACCGCCGTCGCCTCTATGCCCGTATTCCCGATCGCAAAGGGCTTGCCCGGCTCCACCGGTATGAGCTCGAGCCGGGGCTTTCCGCCGCCCTCCTGGGTATTCTTGAACACGTAGGCGAAGCGCTCCCGTATCTCCTCGATTACCCCGGGGGAGGCGTATACCGGCAGGTCTCGCTGGTGGGTGAAGATTCTCACGTCGTCGAGGCCGTGAATGTGGTCCGCGTGGGCGTGGGTAACCAAAAGGGCCTCAAGCCCGGAGATTCCCGCGCGGAGGGCCTGGAGCCTGAACTCGGGCCCCGCGTCGATGAGGACTCCCGAATTTCTTTCCGTCCGTAAAAAACCGCTGGCCCTGTAACGGTTATCCCTGGGGTCCGGCGAGGCGCATACGGGACAGCCGCAGCCGATTACGGGAATGCCGTGGCTCGTTCCGGAGCCGAGTATCTCGAATTCCATCGCCCCAGCATAAATTCGATAGCCTCTCGAGTCAAGCGAGGCCCTTGTCCTGCGCGGGCCTTGTCCCGAGCGGGTTAAGGGGGTAAGGTAGAGCCATGGAAAGACGCGATAACGGGACCGACGGGGTCCTGATGGGGATCCTGGACTTCGTGCTCAACCGCTCGGGCGCCGGTGAGCTGGACGCCATTGCCGCCGCGGTGGAACGGCGCCGGAAGGATTTGGCCCGCTTTCCCGCGGGGGGAACCATGAACCCTGCCCGGTTCGCCCGGGAAATGTCAGAGGCGGTTCAGAAATCGATCGACGGGAGCATGGAGGGCATGCGGAGGAGTATCAGGACCTTCGCCCTGGACACCCTTCGCCGGGAGGCGCCGGAGCTCACGGAAGAACAAATAGCGGACCTGGTGGAATCATGGATTCCCGGGGATAAGAAAGCCTCCAGGGGAGCAGGCCCGACCGCAGGGGGACTGGGCGGCGGAGACCGCCCTTCCGGCAGCTCGCTGGGCGCCCGCGGGAGCGCCCTTCCCGCGGAAGTCTTGGGCGAGATGGCGGTGCAGTTCGTGGCCTACAGCTCGGGCAAGATGCCCCCCGCGGAGGAAGCGTCCCTGAGGGAAAACATAGGCGACTGGCCCCGGGCCTATTGGAACGAATTCTCCGAACCCCTGCGGGACCTTATCAGGGACTTC
>QKDA01000152.1 GCA_003246765.1 Spirochaetales bacterium
GGTTCCCTTCGGCATGTCTTTCGGCAAGGCGTACAACCTCGCGAGCGTGACCGCCCATTTCTTTTCCCGGAAATACGACAATTCCTCGGCGGAAAACGACGATTACTCCAAGGAGGAAATATCCTATTCCGCCTCGGACAGGCTTACCCTGCCCTCGGTTATTCCCGGGGGAACGGAGACCCAGATTTGGGTGGGCGCGGAGCTGCCGAGAACTGAATCCTATACCCCCGCGGGAAGCGTCATGAAAAGCGCTTATTACGCCGGCGTTAAAAACCGCTTTGACCGGAATATCGGAAAGACCTTTACCCTGGCGCTGTATCCCGGCGTGAGCGCGGACTACTCCCTGACCGACAACAGCGCCGCCGAGGAAAAGCTCACGAAGATGAACTTCAAGGTGTTTTGCAGCGCCGCGGTGACGGTGCGGTTTCCCGGAACGCCCTTCGCCCTCTATGCGGGCTCTGAGCCCTATGTGTATTTCACGACCACCAACACCGAGGATTCCGCGGGCGGCCTGGTCATCGAAGAGAGGGGGCACACCTTCGGCACCGCGTTATACCGCTATGCCGTCGGGGGGCTGACCCTTACCCTTCCGGAGGACGTGAAGATTGACTTTACGGTGGTTTCCGGGAGCAACTTCACCCTGGAGTGCGTGATTCCCTTTAAGTAACTCGTTATTCTTCAATATCAAAGGACGCGTGCCCTTGGGACGCGGCGCTTTCCTTCATGACCCGCTCAACCCGGGCCATGCTGGGACCCGTTTCTAGGGCCGCCAGGAGGGCTTCTACCGAGGCCTCAGGGCCTTCGGCGAAGATTTCCACGTCCCCGGACCATGCGTTGCGGACCCAGCCGTACACCTCGAGCTTGCGGGCGGTCCAGGCGGTCCAGGCCCGGAAGCCCACCCCCTGAACGCGGCCGGTCACGGTTACGCGGTACGCGACGCTGCCCATGGCCTTTACACGGTGAGGTTCCAGCCCCGGCTGTCTTCCACCGAGCCGTACTGGGTACCCTTCAGGATCGCCTGAATCTTGGCGCCCAGTTCCCCGGGCTTGCGGCCGTTAAAGACGTATTCCTTGCCCTTCCAGGTGACGCTCTCGATGGGGGTAACCCCCGCGGCGGTCCCGGTGACAAAGCACTCCACGCACTTCTTGGCGACCTCCTGGATCGAGATCTTCCTCTCGGTCACCTTGACCCCCTCGCCCCGGGCGATGTCGATGGCCGAAGAGCGGGTGATTCCCGGGAGGATGGTGTCGCCCAGGGCCGGGGTTACGAGCTCCCCCGACTTGAGGCGGAAAAAGATATTGCAGGAGGAACCTTCCTCGATGTACTTTCGGTCCGTGGCGTCAAGGAAGATAACCTCCATGAATCCCGCCTCTTCCGCTTCCTTCTTTGCGAGGCTCGAGACCACGTAATTGGAGGCGCACTTGATCCAGCCCGTCCCCTTCGGCGTCGCCCGAATGCGGTCGGTAATGACCGCCTTGGAATTGGCTCCCTTGAAGTAGCTTGAGACGGTGGTTCCGCAGATGATGACGTAGGGGGCCTTGGAGCTTCCGATGCCGATAGCGCCCTCGGAATACATGAAGGGGCGCACGTACACGGCGCTGGCGCCTGCGAAGTTGTCCTTCTCCCACGCGGGGTCGTAAGCGGGCACGTAACCGAGCTCCCGGTTCCTTTTAAGGAACTCGACGCTGGCCTTGAGGTAGAGGTCTTCCGGGAAGGGGGGCGCGTAGAGACCCTTCATGGAGTCGTAAAAGCGCTTGGCGTTCCGGTCCGGGCGGAAGATGGAAAGGGAACCGTCCTTGTGGGGATAGGCCTTCATGCCCTCGAAGCAGCCCAGGGCGTATTGGGTGGTGTAGTTTACCAGGGGGAGGGGGAAACGGTTGCGCTGGGCGTAAACCTCGGCGCGCTTCGCATCGTCCATGGCGGAAAGCTCCGCGAGGGTGATGGAATCGGCCTGGAACCATTGCTCGTCCCACGTGCCGGCGGCGGGGTTGAACTGGGCCACGTACGAGACGGGATACATCGCAAGATTGAACGCCATGGAAAGCCTCCGGAATGCCCTTGTGATAAGGGACTTTGTTTAACAATTTAGCAGTATCTTGAGCCTTTGTAAAGTTGATAAAACCCCGTAGATCGCCCCTCGTCTTGAAGTTTAACCCCCGGGCCGGTACAATGGCGGACAGACTACCTTTCAAGGACCGAACCATGGCAATAAACTGCGGCATCGTGGGCCTCCCGAACGTGGGAAAATCCACCATCTTTTCAGCCCTCACGAGCGCCCCCGCGGAGGCGGCGAACTATCCCTTCTGCACCATCAACCCGAACGTCGGCATCGTGGACGTTCCGGACCCGAGGCTCTCCTACCTCGCCTCCAAATTCAACCCGAAAAAGACCATTCCCGCGGCGGTGGAATTCGTGGATATCGCGGGCCTCGTTAAGGGCGCCTCCCAGGGGGAAGGCTTGGGTAACCAGTTCCTTTCCCATATCCGCGAGGTGGGCGTCATAGCCCAGGTGGTGCGGTGCTTCGAAAACCCCGACATCATTCACGTGAGCAACAAGGTCGACCCCGCGAGCGACATCGAGACCATCAACGTGGAGCTTGCCCTGGCGGACCTCGACACGGTGGACCGCCGGGCCGAGCGCGCGACCCGGGCCGCGAAGGTCCAGGGAAAGGACGCCCAGAAGGAGTCCGCCACCGTGCTCTCCGCCATCGCCAAGATCCGCCCCCTTCTTCAGGACGGCAAGCCCGCGCGCCTGGCGGACCTGACGGACGAGGAAAAAGAGGCGATGTACGACAGTCACCTCATCACCATGAAGCCCCAGATGTACGTGTGCAACGTGGACGAAGAGGGAATGAAAAAGGGCAACGCCCACATCGATACGGTGAAGCGCATCGCCGAGGCGGAAGGCGCCGACGTGGTGACCATCTGCGGTAAATTCGAGGCGGAGCTCGCGGACCTCGAGAGCCTCGAGGAAAAGCTCGCCTTCCTGGAGGAGATCGGGCTTACCGAGTCCGGGCTCACCTCCCTCGCCCGGGCGGCGTACCACCTTTTGGGGCTGCGTACCTTCTTCACCGCCGGCGAGGACGAGTGCCGGGCATGGACCATCCACGCCGGGGATACCGCCCCGAAGGCCGCGGGGGTCATCCATACGGACTTCGAGAAGGGCTTCATCAAGGCGGAGGTCTATTCCTACGACGACTTCGTAAAGTACGGCACGGAACAGAAAATTAAGGAAGCCGGAAGGCTGCGCCAGGAAGGCAAGGAGTACGTGGTCGCCGACGGCGACGTTATCTTCTTCAAATTTAACGTATAAGGCGGCGTTCATGGGAAACAAAGAGAAAGGCCCCCAGGGGGAAGACGCAAAGCCGACGGTCCGCAAGGGTTTCTTTCGCGGTCTCAAGGCCTATCATTGGGCCATTCTCGCCCTGGCGGGGTATTACTTCTTCATGGGCATACGCCCGGTGTTTTCCCCCGTCGACAAAGCCCCCCCGATTTCGGCCGTCCCCGCCGGAATGAGCCTTGTCTGGTCCGACGAGTTCGACGCCGACGGGGCCCCTGACGCCTCCAAGTGGGACTATTCCACCGGGGGCAACGGGTGGGGCAACGGGGAATCGCAAAACTACACCAACGCCCGGAAAAACTCCTTCGTGAAGGACGGCGTACTCCACATCGTCGCCCTAAACGAGGGCGGCCTATGGACCAGCGCCAGGCTTAAGACCGAGGGGAAGGCGGATTGGACCTACGGCTATTTCGAGATTCGCGCCTGGCTCCCCAAGGGCGTGGGCACCTGGCCCGCGATCTGGATGCTTCCCCGGTTCCCGAAGTACGGCGGATGGCCCCGTTCCGGGGAGATCGACATCATGGAGCACGTTGGCTTCGACCCCGAGGTTATCGTGACTACGGTTCATACCCAGGCCTACAACCATAAGATCGGCACCCAAAAGGGCTCGTCCCGGAAGGTTCCCGGATCGCTCAAGGGCTTCCATACCTACGCCATGGGCTGGACGGAAAACGCCATTACCTGGTATATCGACGGGACCGAGGCGTACCGCTTCGAGAACGAGGGAAAGACCCTGGCGGAGTGGCCCTTCGACATTCCCTTCCACCTTATCATGAACGTCGCCATAGGCGGTTCCTGGGGCGGACAGCAGGGTATAGACCCGAAGATGAAGAGCGCCGAGATGCTCGTGGATTACGTCCGGGTGTACCAGTAACCCGATCCGCTGCGTATTTTTTATCTGATTTTCCAAGGCGCCCCCGCCGTTGAGGGCGACAAGGGTTCCGGAGGCTGTTATGCCGCATCGGAACCCTTTTTTTAGCCTTTCTACGCCGCTCGGTCTGCGGCCGCGTTTGGCAAGACCCTCCCGGCTCTGTTTCGCCGCGGCGGTCTTCGCTATATTCTTACCAGCGTATCTCCTGATATCCTGCAGCCCCGCCGCCCTCGCCGCCGCGGCCGGGCACGGGAACGACCCCGACCGGATCAGGATCATGAGCTGGAATGCCCAAACCTTCTTTGACGCCCGGGAGGAGGGCGGGGAATTCTCGGAATTCCGGGGGCCCAGGTCCCCCTGGAACGCGGAGCGTTACGCCGAGCGCCTTGACCGGCTGGCGGAGACCATCCTTCGTGCAGGGGCCGTTATGGGCATGGGTCCCGAGCGGGGCCCCGAGATAGTCGTGCTCCAGGAGATCGAGAATTCCAGGGTACTGTCGGACCTGAGCAACCGAATGGGCGGCACGTCCCCCTATCCCTACGGAATCTTCGTTTCGCCCCCGCCGGGCAACGCCTTCGCCTGCGCTATCCTCTCCCGGTACGTTCCCCTGTCGGTCCGCTCCCATACCCCCTACTCCCCCGGGGTGCCCTTGCGGCCGACGGTGGAGGCTGTTTTCGACACCCCCGCGGGGCCCCTCACGGTGTTCGCCGTGCATTGGAAGTCAAAGCTCGGGGAAGGGGATGGGGAGAGGCAAGCCCAAGACCGGCTTCTTCGGGAGCGGCTGGCTACCATTCGCCGCGAATCCCCCGGCATGCCCTTTATCGTTTGCGGGGATTTTAACTGCACCGCCGGGGAAGCGGCGGTATTGTCCGAGTATTCCGACCTTTGGGACGCGGCGGAAGGGGAATCCCCGGGCTCATACTGGTACGACGGTTCCTGGGAGCGAATCGACCATATGTTATGGTCCCAAAGCCTTGAGAGGGGAGGGGAAGGGGCATGGTCGGTGCGGCGGGGGATATTGCTTTCAGGGCCGCCTTTGACGGATGACGAGGGTCGTCCAGATCGTTACGAGCTTTTCAGCTCCCGGGGATACTCGGATCATCTTCCCCTCGTCATGGAATTGCGCCGGAACAATTGATTTTTTGGGCGAATCGGGGGAAAATCATGGGATGGAAAACACACCAAAGCGGCGCCGCCGCGGCTTCCTGGTCGTGATCGGGGCGCTCCTTGCACTTCTGTTCTTGCTTCCGCTCATTCTGGCGGGACTTTCCCTCATAGGCCGCGTTTCTCCGGCTTCCGTGCTTCCTCCCGGCTTTAGCCTCGCCGCGAGGGTTCCCCGGGCCGCGCCGGCGCTGGAGCGCATGGCGAACCACGAAACCGTCGGGGAACTCGCCGCGGACCCCGCCTTTTCGGCGGTGCTTCCCCTCGTATCCGCCCTCAAGGACTCTTCCTTTCCGGGGAAGGGTCTCCTCCTCGCTTCCCTGGCGGGGGAGCTCGACGCGGCCCTCTACCCGGATAAGCGGTGGGTTGCCGCCTTCGATACGGGGCTGTTCTCCTCGAGTTTGCGGCTTCTCCCCCTGCTGGCCGGCGGTATCTCGGTTCCGAACCTTTATTACGTGCAGGCAGGGCCCCTGTCCCGTTTCGAATACAGGCCCCCCGAAAACGCCGCGGTCTACGTGGGCCTTTGGAAGAACCTCCTGGTGGCGACCGATTCCCCGGCGGCCCTGGAGTCGATCCTTCGGGGCGAACCCTCGGGGGGAGACTTCGGAAAGCGCACGTTTCACCGCTCCTCCTTCGACGCGGCCCTGCTGGTGGACCCCGCCGCCGTGACCTCCCTGGTTCCCGCGGACAACGGTCCCCTTTCCCGTCTCATTTCTTCCCTCTCCTGGGGAGATTTCGCGGAAGTGACCCTCTCCCTCGAGAGGGACCGACTCGACCTCTCCGTCTCAGGCTCCCCTACGCCGGCCCTGGATTCCCTAAAGGGGCTTCTCGCCTCGGACTCATCCGTTCCCTCTCTCCTTTCGCGGTTCCCCCATTCGACCCAGTACGAAACCCTGATCTCGGCGGGGCCCCTCACGGGCCTGGTGGGGGTTTGGAAGGAACTCGCGCCGGACGCGGCCGCGGTGCTCGACAAGGCCGAGCGGGGCGCGAGGCTGCTCTTCGGGGCCGGCCTCGGGGAGCTCCTCTTCGACTGGGCGGGGGATGAGGTCGCGGTCTTTGGCCTGGAAGGGCGTCCTAAACCGGTCTTTGCGGTAAAAATCGCCGACGAAGATGCCCGAAAACGCGCCTTTGACCGCATAGTGTCCTCCGTGGCGGTGGCCGAGGACGACTCTACGGTGCTCGACGGCTATCGGATATCCCGGATCACCCTTCCCGACTTTCTCGCTTCCGTTCTGTCGGTTTTCGGCTTGAGCGTGCCCTCTCCCTATTGGATGGTGGACGACGGGTACCTGTTGGCGTCGGAATCGCCGGAAACCCTTCTTGCCGCGGTGTCCTCCCGGCGCAAGGGGGAAACCCTCGCCAAGAACGATACCTGGAGGGCCTTGGCCTCCTCGGATTCCGCGAGGGCCTCCGCCAGCGTGTTCTATTCCCTGGATCGGTCCACTCCCTTTTTCCTGAAGGGGAAGGGCCCGGTTCAGTCCGCGCTTCGCCTCTACCGGGAGGGTTGCCTCACGGTGCGCTGGGAGGCCGGCACGGTATTCGTGAGCCTCGTGGCCGTTCCGGGCTCCGGAGGGGGCGTTACGCCGATCCCCGGTTTCCCCGTGCGTCCTCCTGAGGAGGAGGGCTCCGCCGCGAAGGATTCGGCCCCCGGCAGGGAGGTATCGGTCATCCGGTTCTCCAAAAAGGGAGGATACCGGATTCTCAGCGTTCTCGGGGGAAAGACCCTCGGTTCCTACGACCCCGCGACGGGCGAATGGATACGGCGTGATTTCCGGCCGGGACTTACCTTCATACCCGCAACCTCCGCGGGTCCCGAGACCCCGGCGGAGCCCACGGTATGGACGCTGACGGATGACGGGGAGGTATCCCTGCTTGACGGAAATCTTGAAACCCTTCCGGGATTTCCCGCGCTCACGGGAACGAGACCCGCTTCCCGGCCCGCGGCGGCGGGGGAGTATCTCTATTTCGCGGACCTGGACTCGTCCCTCAAGAGGGTCGGCCCCGACGGGTCGGTGGAGACCCTCTCCATGCCCTTTACCGAGAGCCTGCGTTCCCCCCCGTCGTCTCTCGTGAGGGGAGGGAAAACCCTGTTGGCCCTCTATCCCAAGAGCTTTTTTTCCCAGGTTTGGCTTACCGACGATCGGGGAACTCCCCTCTCGGGATGGCCCCGCCAGGTTTCGGGCATTGCCTACGGCTCCCCGGTTTTCGTGACCCCCCGCTCTGACGGCTTCAGCGTGGCCTTTATTACCCAGGCAGGGGACCTTTACCTCTTTGACGGGCGGGGGGAGATCCTTCCCGGGTTCCCCCTGTCCCTCACGGGGGTTTTCTACGCCCAGCCCCTCTGGGACGGAGAATACCTATGGGCTCTCGCCGCCGACGGCGTCCTGTGGCGGGTCGATCTGGAGGGAAAAACCCTGTCCCAGCAGATTCCGGGCTTCAAGGCCGAATCCGGGCATCTAGCCTCATCGGACGTAGACGGGGACGGAGCCCCGGAAATCTTCCTTACCGGCGACGGGAATGCCCTCTACGGCTACGGCGCCTCGTTTAACGCCCTCGCCTCCTTCCCTCTCCCCGCCTGGGGAACCCCCTGGTTCGGGGACTTGAACGGCGACGGAACGGTGGAATGCGTCGCCTCGGCGATGGACGGAACCATCGGGGCATGGCAGTTTCGCAAGGAGCGTTCGCGATGATACATAGAACGGCACTGAGTGCCCCGAATCGACTGTCTTTGCCCGCGGCCCTGGCGGCCGCTCTCTGCGGGGGGACTTTGCTTCTCTCGGCCCTTCTGGGGGGATGCGCCAGCATGCAGGACGACCGGATGGTGTCGGTGGACGATTCCACCCTCGCCCAGTCCCTCGCGTCCCTGGAGGAAGCCATTGTTCCCCTGGACGCGGAGGAGAGCCCGGATCGGGGCGCGGCGATCGCCTCCGCCCGGGAGAGGGTGACGTCCCTGCAGCGCCTTAATGTGGGGGACACGGTTTTTCAGGCCCGTCTGGCGGCCTGGTCGGGGCGGCTCTACCTTGCGGCGGGAAAGCGCTCCGAGGCCGCCAGGGATTACGCCGCGGCATCGCGCCTGTTCGCCTTTGACGGCCCCACGGTCATCCTCGCCGCCCGGCTCGAGAAGGACGGGGAAGGGGCCCTCGCCAGGGTCGAGAAGGCCCTGCTCGACGGGGCGGACGACCCGAGGCTGCTGGCGGAGCGCGCCCGGCTCGCCGCCTCCCTGGGCCGTTACGCGGAGGCAGTGGCGGGCTTTGACGCGGCCTTTCCCCGCCTTCCCCCGTATTACCGCGACACCTACGGCTCCTTACGGGACCGTTCGTGGTCCTTGCGGGACGCCGATTCCGCCGGAGAGAAGGGAATTGCGGAAGTGCTCGCCAAGGAGGCCGTGAGCTGGCAGGACGTACTGACCCTCACCCTCGCGAAGAGCCCTCTCCTGGATTTTGAAACCGCCGGAAAGGGGACTACCCCGGCCAAGCTTTTTCCGAAACTTTCCGCCTCCGGCGTAATTCCTCCCCGGGGCGACGGGACCGCGCGAAGGCTTCAGGATCCCGCGGACCGAGCCGCCGTCGCCCGCTACCTGTGGCGCCTCGCGGCGGAGCACCGTTCCGACAAGGCGCTCCTGACGAAGTACTCCCTCCGATGGGGGGCCGCTTCCCTCTCGTCCCCCATCCCGGACGTGCCCGTTTCCGACCCCGCCTTCGACTCCGTCATGGGCTGCGTGGAGAACGAGATCATGGCCCTGCCGGACGGCAGGAATTTCATGGGGGCCGGCTCCGTTTCCGGAAGCGATTTCGCGAGGATGCTTGCCGCCGCGGGGCGCTGAGCGCCGGCGATAAAAAAAAGGCGCGGAACCCGGTTACCCGGCATTCCGCGCCTTTTCGCTTTTAGCCAACCCTTACGCGTTTAGGCATTGAGCCTGGTTGGAGCCGCTTACGCGTCTCCAACTTGGATTAAACGCTTACGCGTTTAGGCGTGGAGAATGACCGAGGGTCATTCTCCAAGCTTAATGCCGTTAGGCATTAAGCCTCTTTTCCAGGGCTTCGATCTCGGCCTTGAGCTCGGCGGGGAGCTTGTCGCCGAACTTCGGGTAGTGGTTCTCGCGGACGTCCGCGATCTCCTTCTTCCAGCCTTCCACGTCCACCGTAAGGAGTTCCTTCATGGTTTCGGGTTTCACGTCGAGACCGGAGATGTCGAGGGCTCCTTCCTTGGGCATCCAGCCGATCTGGGTCTTCACGGCGTTGTCCTTGCCGTCGCAGCGGTCGAAGATCCACGCGAGGACGCGGCTGTTGTCGCCGTATCCGGGCCACATGAACTTGCCTTCGGCGTTCTTGCGGAACCAGTTCACGAAGAAGATCTTCGGGAGCTTGTCCTCGGTGCTCTTCTTGCCGACGTTGATCCAGTGCTGGAAGTACTCGCCCATGTTGTAGCCGCAGAAGGGCAGCATGGCGAAGGGGTCGCGGCGGATGGTGCCGGCCTTGAGGTCGAGGGCGGCGGCGGTGATCTCGGAACCGACGATGGAGCCGAGGAACACGCCGTGGTTCCAGCTGGTGGCCTGGTGGACCAGGGGGATGGTGGAGGGGCGGCGGCCGCCGAAGAGGATGGCGTCGATGGGCACGCCGGCGGGATCGTTCCATTCCTTCGCGATGGCCGGGCAGTGGTCAGCGTGGGCTGTGAAGCGGGCGTTGGGGTGGGCGGCGGGCTCCTGGGCCTTGTTGGCCTTGTCCTGGACCCACTTATTTCCCTTCCAGTCCACGAGAGGGCCGGGGGCATCGTAGCCGATCTGCTCCCACCAAATGTCTCCGTCCTCGGTGAGGGCGCAGTTGGTGAAGATGGTGTCCTTCTTGATGGAGTCCATGGCGCTCTTGTTGGACTGCTCGTTGGTTCCGGGGGCGACGCCGAAGAAGCCCGCCTCGGGGTTGATCGCGTAGAGCCTTCCGTCCTTGCCGTACTTCATCCAGGCGATGTCGTCGCCGACGGTCTCGACCTTCCATCCGGGGATGGTGGGGATGAGCATGGCGAGGTTGGTCTTTCCGCAGGCCGAGGGGAAGGCGCCGGTGACGTACTTCACCTTGCCCTGGGGGTTGGTGAGCTTGAGGATGAGCATGTGCTCGGCGAGCCAGCCTTCTTCCTTCGCCTGAACGGAGGCGATGCGGAGGGCGAAGCACTTCTTGCCGAGGAGGGCGTTTCCGCCGTATCCGGAACCGTAGGACCAGATGGCGCGCTCTTCCGGGAAGTGGGAGATGTACTTGTTGTCGATGTCCGCGCAGGGCCACTGGCCCTTGTCGGTCTCGCCTTCGGCTAACGGCTTGCCCACGGAGTGGAGGCAGGGAACGTATTCGCCAGAGGTGCCGAGAACGTCCAGGACCTTGGTGCCGACGCGGGTCATGATGTCCATGTTGCATACGACGTATTCGGAGTCGGTGATTTCAACGCCGATCTTGGCGATGTCGGAGCCTACGGGTCCCATGGAGAAGGGGATCACGTACATGGTGCGGCCCTTCATGCAGCCCTTGTAGAGGCCGGTCATGGTCTTCTTGAGCTCGTTGGGGTCGATCCAGTTGTTGGTGGGGCCGGCGGCTTCCTTGGTCTTGCTGGCGATGTAGGTGCGGTTCTCGACGCGCGCCACGTCGGAGGGCTGGGAGCGGAACAGGACGCTGTTCGGGCGCTTCTTGAGGGGGGTTGCGAGTCCGGAATCGATCATGATCTTCATGAGTCGGTCGTACTCGGCTTGCGTACCGTCGCAGACGTACACGTCCTTCGGTTCGCACATCTTCGCGACTTCTTCAACCCAGGCTTTTACCTTGGGATGCTTGATGTCATTAATGGTCATACAAGGCTCCTTACACAGTTATAATCGCGGAGTTCTCGCTCCAATCGATAAAAACATAGCGGAAACCTCGCTTTTATTCAAGGCATGTAAGAGGGCGTTTACAAAAAATCAGGCCACGAGATTGACCGCGATGCCGGTCTGGAGGGGAGGGGCTTGGTAGGGCATGTTTTCGGTCTGGGCGGTAACGGTTTTGATCTGGTCTTGGTATTGCTTGATGAGGGCGTCGATCTGGCCGTTGGAGAGGTCTCCCTGGATTTCGACCTTGGGCATGACGTTTTTTTGCTTCATGCTCACCAGGTGGTCGATGAGGGTGTTGAGGATCTTCAGCTTGTCCACCGCGACCCCTTCCTGTCCCTGGGCAGCGGGTATTCCCGCCACGTACTGAAACTGGGAGTACATGAACTCGCTGGGCTTGACGGGAATGTAGGTTTTGCCCCCCGCCTGAGCGGACGGCATGACGCTGTAAGAAACGGTCTGCAGCGGACCGAGGTTCGATAGCATCGGCGTTACCCTCCGCTTAACTTATCGGTTGGCGGGGGGGCCGGGATTAATAAAAAAGGTCAGCGGGTCCGGGGAGGTCTCAGTGGGCCTTTTGCCACTCCTGGATCCTTGTTTCCAGGGACGAGGAGGAGGAAAAGGACGCGGTAAGATAGGGCATGAGAATGCCCTCTTTGAGGATGTCCCAGTTGTTCGGAAGGATCCTCGGGGCCATGAGGGATTCCTGGGGGGGCAGGTGCCCGAGAATGCCGGGATAAAAGAGGGGGAACACCCTTTCGTTCACCGGTCGGAGGGCCGAAAAGCCGTCGGCGATACCGAAGTTCCGGTCCATCAGCCCGAGGCTCTGCTTTCTCTCCAGCATGGCCTTTTGGTTCTTTTCGTTGAAGAACCAGATCAGGAAGGCCTCCGCGGCCTCCAGGTGCCTGGCCTGCTTGCAGATACCGAGGTAGGTCATGCCGTCTTCCACCGGGGTAAGCTCGTTTTTGGTAACCCAGCGGAAGTCGATGGACGCGACCTTGTCCGAGGGGAGAATGAGCAGGTCCCGGCTCGAGAGGTACGAAAACAGGCTTCGGCCGCTGGTTACCTGCTTGTAGGGCGGATCGTAGAGGTTCTTGAACTGGTAGTCGTCTTCCGCCCGCGTCGAGCCGTTGACCGAAGACGACCAGTCCCTCACGTAGTCCAGGGATTCCTGGAGTCCCTTGGGGTACCAGGTGAAAAACTTGTTGCTTTCCTCGTATTGGGTGCCGAACATCCTGGTTACGAGATAGAGGAATTCCGGATCCCAGCGGGGGGAGAACCCCATGCGCGCGAAACGGCCGTCCTTCTCCTCGTTGTAGCCCTTCGCGAGAAGCTTGATCTCGTCCAGGGGGAGGAAGAAGGTATCCTTGATCAGGGACTGATTCTCCTTCGAGAAGATTATCGCCGCGAGGTTGAAGCTGACCGGGAGGAGGTACTGACGGCCGTGGACGTTGCCGAGCTCCAGCAGGGGCCTGTAGAAGAGGCTCGAGTTTACCCGTATCTCGTTGAAGAGATAGTCGAGCTGGATGAGCTTGGTCCTCGTTTTTTCGCCCTTCAGCCAGGGACCCACCACGATGTCGGGAAGGTCGTCGGCCTTGATGATGGCGTCCGCGGGATTTTCCCGGTATTCCACTACCGCCCGGTACTGTTTTTGGCTCGCGTTGAAAAGCTCCGCGTAGGATACGAATTCGCTGCGGTCGGTCCATATGGTCATGATACCCTGGTCCCCCCGGGAGCAGGAGGGGAGGGAGAGAAGGGCCGCGAGGGCGAGGAGGGCCGCGGAAACGGCGCGGGCGGCTCGGATGCGGGATCTTTTCATGGCACCACTCTAGGGAGGGGAGGGTAGTCTGTCAATCCCGGCCATTGCCTTCCTCGGAGAGCCGGGGTATACTTTTTCCACTATGATGACCCATGACTCTACCATAATGGAGGCGATCGAAAAGGTCGCGGACCAGTACAATACCAACATCGCCACCCGCTTTATCCGCCCCCTCCTGGCGGGTATCCTGGCCGACTCGGACCTTTCCCGCCGCATCGCCGACCTTACCGAGCACAGCGAGATGCTCTCCACCCAGGGGGTCCATCTCGACGAGCTCTACCTGGAGATCCTGGCCATGGGCCGCTTCATATACCTCGTGCGCATGGACGTGCTGCCGAACCTGCGGGCCCTCTCCAGCGGCGGAAAGGGGACCGACGCCAACTACGTCTATCGGGAGATGGCGATGAACAACTTCGGCGCCAACCTGAAGATCCTCGCGGATTACGTGAACGAGCTCTACCTCAAGACGGTGAATTTCGACAAGTCCAAGGCCGGAACCGGGAAGCCCGTGTACCGGAGCATTGTCGGCCTGGAGGAACTCGGCCGCTACCTCGTGGAAAAATGACCCTTCCCAAGGGGCGTAAAAAAAAGCCCGGGGGGCTAAACCTCCGGGCTTTTTCGCCGTTGCCGGCCCTGCGCGTTACCGGGCCATTTCTTCCGCTACCCGGAAGATGGTCTCGTACATCGGCTCGAGTTTTTCGGTGTCCACCGAGGAGAACGCCACCCGGAGGTGGGTCGGGTCGATCGAGATGGTGCCGATGCCGTGCTCGTGGAGCAGCTTGACCCGAAGCTCTTCCGCCCCGACGCCGACGCAGGCCATACTCATGAAATAGCCTGAGTTGAAGGGGAGGGTCTTGAGGACCGGGTGATTCTCGTGGGCGTCGATAAACCGGCGCACCACGGCGTACCGTTCCGCCAGGAGCTTCTTGTAGGCAAGCTTTTCTCCCTCGGTGCGGGGGTCCTTCATCATCTTGAGGGCCAGGGACTGGGAGGGGGTAGCCGCGCAGGAAACGGAAGACCGGATGGCGCCCATGAGCTTCTTGATGAGGGCGTCGTAGTGCGACGCGGTCATCCCCTTGCTTCCGAAGGTGAGGAAACCCGTGCGGAGCCCCCATACGTAGTCTTCCTTCGTCGGTCCGTCGATCTTTACGGCCAGAAGGCGCTCGTGGGCCCCCGCCAGGCGGGCGAACAGGGACTCGCTTTCGATATCCTCTTCGTACTCAAGGCCGAAGTAGGCGTCGTCGCACCAGACGAGCACGTCGGTTCCCGCCTCCGCGGCGGCGACCAGGATGCGCACGATCTCGGCGGCTTCCTTTTTGGTAGGGGTATAGCCCGAGGGATTCTGGGGGAAGTTGAGGAGAACCCTTACCGCCCCCTCCTTGGCCCGCTCGGCCACGGCGGCGCGAAAGCCCTCCACGTCGAAGCCCTTGCCCTTAAAGACCGGGAAGGTGGCGAGGACCGCGTTGCGGCGGGCCTCCGCCACGAGGACGTAATTGTCCCAGGCGGGGGCGCCGGTCAGGAGAACCGTGCCTTCCCCGAGGAACAGGTCCGCCAGGTACGAAATTCCCGCGGTGAGCCCGGGCACGAGCACGGGCATGGAGACCGGGGTATCTCCGAGGGAGGGATTTTTCTTTTTTATGGCCTCGAGCCAGAGCTTTCGGAGCTCCTCGTTGCCCGCGGTCGGCGCGTAGGCCACCGCTTCCCCCGGATCGAGGGTGGGAAGCTGTTCCGCCAAGGTGCTCAGCAGGATCGGTTTCCCGCCCCGGACGGCCATGCCGATGGTGGCATTGGCGGTTTTTCCGTGGAGCTTCGCCTCGCCGCTCTGGGCGATAATTCCCTTGGGAAAATAAAGTCGGCTTCCGAGGTCGGAAAGCAGCCTTCCTGCAATCGATTGGGCCAGGATATCGTTCAGTTCCTGGGCCAAGGGGTTGATACGGTGGTTGTTAGCCATGGTAGTAACCGTATACAACGGACGGAATCATGTTGTCAATGTAGCCAGGGGCGTGTAGTATGAAAATACTACCATACGATGCGGAGAAACGGAAAATGAAGGAAAGGGAAGCTGATTTTAGCCGCGTGCGGGAGATCGTCGAGGCCTACCGTACCGGCATGGCCGAGAGGATCGTCGCCCAGGACGAGCTCCTTCGGGGCATGCTCATGGCCTGGATCGCCGGAGGGCATGTGCTCCTGGAAGGCGTACCGGGTCTCGCTAAAACCCTGGCGGTGAAGACCTTCTCCTCCCTTTCGGGACTCGAGTTCAAGCGCATTCAGTTCACTCCGGACCTCCTTCCCGCGGACCTCGTGGGAACCCTCATTTTCGAGCAGGCCACGGGCGGCTTTTCCGTGCGGAAGGGACCCGTGTTCGCGAACCTCGTTCTGGCGGACGAAATCAACCGGGCTCCGGCGAAGGTTCAGTCCGCCCTCCTGGAGGCCATGGCGGAGCGGCAGGTTACCATCGGGGAGCGTACCTATCCCCTGCCCGCGCCCTTTTTCGTTTTGGCGACCCAGAATCCCATCGAGCAGGAGGGAACCTATCCCCTGCCCGAGGCGGAACTGGACCGCTTCCTTCTCAAGCTGGAGGTTCCCTACCCGACCCCGGAAGAGGAGGCCGCTGTGGTTAACGCATCCCCGTCCCATGAAGGCGGACCTTCCTCGCTTAACCCCGGGCCGGGAGCGGGGAAGGGCTCCAAAGCTCCCGTCATCGGCACGGGAGAGCTGGAGTTTCTCCGGGATGCCCTGGAGCTCGTCCGCTGCGACGAGGCGATCGTGGCCTATATCGTTTCCCTCGTGGCGGCGACCAGGCCCTCGCCGGAATCCCGCAAGGACCGGAAGTACCGGGACGATTACCTTAAGTACATCTCCTTCGGGGCCTCTCCCCGGGCGAGCATAGCCCTACGCCGGCTGTCCCGCATCCATGCCCTGCTCGAGGGCAGGGACTACGTCGTGCCGGCAGACGTCAAGTCCGTGGCCCTGCCCGTGCTTCGCCACCGCCTGGTGCTTTCCTACGAGGCCGGGGCAGATGCCCTCGACGCGGACGATATCGTCTCGAAGATCCTTTCGGTCGTTCCCCTTCCATGATCGCCGCTTCCGTCGCCGAACGCTCCCGTCAACTCAAGCTCGCCGCCCTCTCCCTTTCGGAAGGCATGCGCACGGGCGGTTTCCGGTCCATGTACCGGGGGCAGGGAATGGAATTCGACGCGGTTCGCGCCTATGAGCGGGGCGACGATATCCGCTCCATCGACTGGAACGTGACCGCCCGGAGCGCCCACCCCTACGTGAAGATGTACCGGGAGGAGCGGGAACTGACGGTTTTTATCCTGTATGACGGATCCCTTTCCATGGACACCAACGGGGGAAGAATCTCCAAGCGGGAAAAGGCCCTCGAGGCGGCGGCCCTGCTAGCCTTCGCGGCCTCCCATAACGGGAGTCCCCTGGGGGCTCTCTCCTTCGAAGGGCAGATCCTTTCGGTCTTTAAGCCTTCCACGTCCCGGGAACAGGTCCTTTCGATCCTGTACTCCCTGGAACGCTGCCGGCCGCGGGGACCCGGTTCGGCGCTCTCCGGGGCCCTGGCGGGGGCGTCCCGGGCCCTGCGTTCCCGGTCCCTCGCGGTCATCCTTTCGGATTTCCGAGTCGCGGGCTACGAGAAACAGCTGGCGCTGCTTTCCAGAAAACACGACGTCGTGGCGGCCCGCATCGAGTCACCCACCGACTCGGAACTTCCCCCGGCGGGGCTCGTTCCCTTTTTAGACCCGGAAAACGGGACCGAGGCCCTTCTCCCGACGGGTTC
>QKDA01000252.1 GCA_003246765.1 Spirochaetales bacterium
TGGGTCAGGGGTCCGTCATTGGTGAGGAGAAGAAGCCCCCCGGTGTCGTAATCGAGGCGTCCCACCGGAAAGAGGCCAAAAGGCCGCCACCTCTCCTCCAGGAGATCCATAACCGTCGCGTGCAACGGATCCGCGGTGGAGGTAACGACCCCCAAGGGCTTGTTGAGCATGAGGTAAATTTCGCCGCGCGGAAGGAAGGGCTCCCCCCGGTACGTGAAGACGTCCCCCTCGGGGTCGACCATGAAGCCAGGGTCGGTGCGGACGGCGCCGTTCACGAGAAAGCTTCCGCCCTTCAGCATCTTTTTTATGTCCCTGCGGGAGCCGAATCCGTTGTCGGCCAGGAGTTTATCGAGACGGCTTTTCATGCGCCCGGATTATACCCGTTCCGCCTCCAGGCTTGCAAGAATGAAAGGCCCGACGCCCTTGAAATCGTCGGAAACCACGGGCTCCTTCACGTAGTAGCCGAAGGAGCCGTCCCGGTAGGGATTCCCCCCGAGGCCCGCGACGCTGCATATGCCCGTGAGGTGGAGCCCACCCTCCCCGTCTTCGACGATCCGTTCCCGGCACAACCCCTCATAGCCCCGGCGGGCCGCTTTCAGGGCGCTCTCGCCGTCGCCAGCGAGGCCTTCCCGGGCGGCGCGGTACAGGAACCGCACGAACATGGAAGAGGCGGAGGATTCAAGGTAATTTCCCTCCCGCATGGGCTGGTCGAGTACCTGGAACCACAGGGCGCTCTCGCCGTCCTGAACCGACAGCACCGCCGGCACGAGACGGGCTACCATTGCCTCCAGGGGGCGTCGGAGGTCGGCGTTTGGCGACTCCCGGGGAATCCACTGAAGCACGTCGATCAAGGCCATGCAAAACCAGCCCATGGCGCGGGCCCAAAAATGGGGAGAGCAGCCGGTATCAGGATTCGCCCAAAGCTGTTTTCCCGACTCGTCCCAGGCATGGTACATGAGCCCCGTGGCGGGGTCCCTGGCGTGGCGCTCAGCCAGCGTAAACTGGGCCACCGCGTCCTCCAGGTCTTCCCGGGAGCCCCGCTCCGAGGCATACCGGGCGTAAAAGGGTCCCTGCATGTATAGGCCGTCGAGCCACATCTGCCAGGGATAGATCTTTTTATGCCAAAACCCCCCGGAACGGGTGCGGGGCTGGTTTCTCAGCTGGTCGCGAAGGATCTCTATGGCCGTAAGGTATTTCCGGCTGCCCGTATCCTCGAAAAGGTCAAAAAGGAGCTTGCCCGGGTTGATCTGGTCAAGATTGAACTCGTCGTCCCTGTAGGTTTCGATGGAACCGTCATCCCGGATCTTGGTGTCGTACATGGAGAGGACCCAATCCTTCATTCCCCGGTCCCCCACGGTCTCGGCCACTTCCCAGACGGCTTGCAGCACGAGGCCGTGCTCGTAATGCCACTGCACTTGGGAAGGCGAATAACGGCTCATTACGGAACGGGCCATGCGCTCGGATAGCCGGGGTCCTTTCTCTGCGGTGTTCATAGGCGTCAAATCCTCGATAGGGTAAATAAGGGGCCCCGGGACGGCGGAAAAGGCCGCCGGAAGGGCGAGGCGCCGGGGCACCGGCCCTTCCGGGGGAGGTCACTTCAGAAGGCCGTTCTGCTTGGCGTACTCCACTCCGGCCTTTTCCCACTCGGCGCCGCCGAGCTTGTCGAAGTCGGAAACGAAGGCAGCCCATCCGGCCTTATCCAGGGTACGCGTTCCGGTAAGGAACTCGAGGACCCCCTGCTCGTAGAAACGCTTCAGGTCGGCGTTCGGCGGGGGAAGGGTATCCACCCCGATCGCGGCGTTCCAGGCGCGCTTCTGCATGTCCCGCAGAACCGTGAGGGCGCTCATGGTCTTGCCGGAAACGGCGCAGGTGTAGGTCGGGTAGCGGGAGGCGAGCTCGATGTCGCCGTTGTAGTACACCATGTTGCGCAGCTGGGTAAGGGGCTGCATCTCGGGCTTGCTGTAGCCCAGGGCCTCGTCGGGAATGCCCTTGACCGAGGGGACGCCCTTGGCGTCCTTCACGAAATTGACCCCTTCCTCTCCCCAACCCAGGAGATAGTAGCCCTCGTCGGAGGACATCCACTCGAGAAGCCTCGCGACGGCGGGGCCCTTTCCCTGCTTGTAGGCGTTGGCGCTCATGGAATACACGCGGTAGTTGGCGGTGTACACGCCCACGGCCTGTTTTCCCTTGGGGCCCTTGGGGGGATCGATTACGATCCACTCGCCCTTGGGGAAGTTCTTGTCGAAGGGCGCATAGTTGGATTCGGCGGCGAAGGCGGCGTTCTGCTCGCGCATGATGCCGAAGCGGCCCTGCTTCCAGGCGGCGCGGAAATCGTCTTTCTTGTAGCTCATCCAGTTCGGGTCGATAACCCGCTCGTACACCATCTTCTTCACGAAGGAAAGGGCGTCGAAGTAGGCGCTCTTGCGGAGGTTGAGCCCCGGATCCGAGGCGCTGAGGCTCCAGGTTCCGGCGACGCCGAAGGCTCCCATGAAGGGGTCGAGCCGGCGACCGAGGCCTTCCTCGTAGTTGTTGATCTCGATGAAGGCGCCGTATCCGTAGGTGTCGTTCTTTCCGTTACCGTCGGGGTCGTTGAAGGTGAAGGCCTTCATGACCGCGAGGAACTCCTCGGTCGTTACGGGAACCTTCAGGCCGAGCCTGTCCAGCCAGTCCTTGCGGATCAGGACGCCCTCGTTCCTGGCGATGGAGCCCGGGGAGGCGAGACCCCAGGAACGCCCGTTGAGGGTGGTAAAGGCGCGGCTGTCCGCGTCGTACTGCTGGGCGGTGCGGGTGGGCATCTTGGCGTAGAGGTCGTCCATCGGGGCAAGAAGGCCCGTGGGCACCAGTTTCTGCCAGGTTTCCCGGCGGACCATGAAAAGGTCGGGCAGGGAGTTCGCGGCGGCGGCGGCGTTGATCTTCACGTCCTGGTCCGCCTCGTTCGAGGGAAGGGCCGTGAGAACCAGGTTGATGCCGAGCTTGTCCCGGACGATCTGGAGAGCCTTCCAGTCCGCGGGGGGAGGTCCCGCCTCGGTAACGGCCGCGCCGTACCACAGCTCGATGGTGACCGGGCCTGACTGCTTTGAAGCGTCGGCCTTTCCGTTCGCGAAGGCGGGGATCGCCAGGGCGGCCAGGGCCGCGATCGCGGCGATCCGTGAGATGCTCGTTTTCATCAATGTCCTCCTTAAGACAGAAACTTAATAAAACCTATGGGCGGCATGCCTCAGCCCTTGACGGAGCCGAGGAGCGTTCCCTTGGTGAAGTACTTTTGAATGAACGGATAGGCGATTATCATCGGAATCGCGGACATGAACACGCTCGCCGCCTTGATGGCCTGCACCGAGGCGTTGCCGAAGGCGTTCACCTCCACGAATTCGTTCATTCCGCTCGCCATGAGGATGTTCCGCAGCAGTATCGGCAGCGGCTGGAGCTCGTTCTTGTTGAGGAAGAGCATGGCGTGAAAGAAGTCGTTCCAGAAGGATACCCCGTAGTACAGGCCTATGGTCATGATGATCGGCTTTGAGAGGGGCAGGATGATCCTGACGAGGACGTACCATTCCGGGGCCCCGTCGATGCGGGCGGATTCCTTGAGCTCCTCGGGGATCCCCTCGAAAAAGCCCCGCATGATCAGGCAGTTGTAGGTGCTGATAGCGGCGGGCAGGTAGATCGCGGCGAGGTGGTTCGCCAGCCCCACCCCGGTGACCACGAGGTACATGGGGATAATGCCCACGTTGAAGAGGTAGGGAAGGAGCACGAAGAGGTTGAGAAATTTCCGACCCGGAAGGGTCTTCACGGAGAGGACGTAGGCCAGGGGGATGGTGAGGAACAGGGCGGTGGCCACGCCGAATAACAGTATCTTGCCGCTGTTGAGGAAGGCCAGGGCGAAACCCCGATTCCCCAGGAGGGCCTTGTAGGCCGCGGTCGACCACTTCCAGGGGGCCAGGAACATTCCCTCCAGGTTGGAACCGATGAAGTCATTGGGCCTAAAGGAAAGGGTAACGGTGCTCCACAGGGGAATCGACACCGCGATAAGGATGAAGACCAGGAACAGGTCCAGGAAGAGGTAAAAAAGGCGGTCTCCCGCGGTGAGGGCAATGATGGAACTGGTTCGTTTCGGCATTTCCTATCTCCTAAAGGACGGATCCGTCGGCGAAGCGCTTGACGAGGGCATTGGAGGCTAGAATCAGGCCAAGGCCGATGATTCCCTTGAAGATACCCACCGCCGTGGCGAGGGCGAACTGGAATTCCAGGAGTCCCTGTCGGTACACCCAGGTGTCGATGATGTCCGCCACGCTGTACACGGGGATGGAATAGAGCATGAACATCTGGTTGAAGCCCGCGTCCAGAATGGTGCCGAGCCTGAGGAGCACCACCATCACGATAACCGGCCGGATGGAGGGTAACGTGATGTACCACACCCGCTGGACCGCGGAACTTCCCTCCACCATGGCGGCCTCGAACAGGGAGGGATCGATGGCCATGAGGGCGGCGATGAAGATGATCGCGCTCCAGCCCATCTCCTTCCACGCGTCCGAGAGGAGAACGATGACGGGGAAGGTCTTCACGTCCGTAAGGAA
>QKDA01000235.1 GCA_003246765.1 Spirochaetales bacterium
ACAAGGCGGGAATCGAGGTGATCCTGGACATCGTGTTCAACCATACCGCCGAGGGCAACGAGCGGGGCGTCACCATGAGCTTCCGGGGCTTTGACAACTCGATATACTACATGCTCGAGGACAATCCCCGGTATTACCGCAACTATTCGGGCTGCGGGAATACCGTGAACTGCAACCATCCGGTGGTGAGAACCCTGATCCTGGACTGCCTCCGCTACTGGGTGACGGAGATGCACGTGGACGGCTTCCGCTTTGACCTGGGGTCAATCCTCGGCCGGGACCAGCGGGGCAACCTTTTGGAGAATCCCCCCATGATCGAGCGCATCGCCGAAGACCCGGTCCTCAGGCAGACCAAGATCATCGCCGAGGCCTGGGACGCCGGCGGGGCCTATCAGGTAGGCTGGTTCCCCGGGGGCCGCTGGGCGGAATGGAACGACCGCTTCCGGGACGACGTGCGCGCCTTCTGGCGGGGCGATCCGGGCCTCGTGAGCCATCTGGCCACGCGCCTGACGGGCTCCTCGGACCTGTACCTTCGGGACGGGAGAAAGCCTTTCCATTCGATCAACTTCGTAACGAGCCACGACGGCTTTACCCTCAACGACCTGGTTTCCTACAACGGAAAGCACAACGACGCCAACGGCGAGGATAACCGGGACGGCAGCGACCATAACGTAAGCTACAACTACGGCCAGGAAGGGCCGAGCCCTAACGCCTCCATTGAGCGGGTCAGGAGCCGGCAGGCGAAAAACTTCTTCCTTACCCTGCTCGTTTCCCTTGGAACCCCCATGATCCTCATGGGCGACGAGGCGAGACGCACCCAGCGGGGGAACAATAACGCCTATTGCCAGGACAACGAGCTTTCCTGGATGGACTGGGGCTGTATGGAACGGAACGCCGAGGTACTCCGCTTCGTTCGGGAGGCGATAGCCTTTCGGAGGCGCCACCAGGCCTTCCTTAGGCCGGAATTTCTTACCGGCGCACACCATTCCTCCCACGTCATGCCCGACGTGGCCTGGTTCGGTCCCGACGGGAAGGGCGCCGACTGGGCTTCCCTGGACCGGTTTATCGCCTACCGACTTATGGGAACCCGGGCGAACATTGCCCAGGACTGCGACGAGAACGACTTTCTCATCATGTTCAACTCCTCGGTTCACGAGATTTCCGCGGTTCTCGCGCCGCCCCCGCCTGGGAAAAAATGGGTCCGCGCCATAGATACGTCCCTTCCTTCGCCCCGGGACATTTTATCCCCGGGGGAGGAGGAAGAACTGGCAAACTCCGTAAAATACCGGGTAAACGGCCGGAGCGGTGTTGTGCTCATTTCCAAGATGGTGTAATATTCCCTTATAAACCGGTTTACCTGTTAACCTTTGGGCGACAGGTACCCGCGGCTTCGGGCGGCGGGCGAACCTAAGGAGAAGACGCATCATGAATTTTGATAAGGAAGCCTTCAAAACCTCGATCCGTACCCGGCTCAAGCGCAATTACGGAAAACACCTGGAAGAAGCGAATAAACACGACATCTACGACGCGGTTTCCGCCTCGGTGATGGAGTACATCCAGACCAACTGGATGGCTACCAGAAAGACCTATGAGGAAAAGCCCTGCCGTCAGATGTACTACCTCTCGGCGGAATTCCTCATGGGCCGGGCCCTCAGCAACAACCTCATCAACTTCGGCATCATGAAGGAGGTGAAGGAGGTGCTCGACGAGCTCAACTTCGACTACACCTCCATTGAGGAAGAAGAGCCCGACGCGGGCCTCGGAAACGGGGGTCTCGGCCGCCTGGCGGCCTGCTTTCTCGATTCCCTGGCGACCCTGGACTACCCGGGACACGGCTACGGCATCCGCTACCAATACGGCATGTTCGAGCAGCGGATCGAGAACGGCTACCAGGTGGAGTATCCCGACAACTGGCTCAAGCACCGGGATCCCTGGGAGGTCAAGCGCTCGGACCTGGCGGTGAAGGTTATTTTCGGGGGCACCCCGACGGCGAAAAACGTCTCCGGCGGCCACGTGGCCTTCAGGATCGAGGGCGGCGAGGTCATAACCGCCACCCCCTACGACGTTCCGGTGGTCGGCTTCGACACCAAGACCGTCAACCGGCTGCGCCTGTGGGAGGCGAGCTCCGACGACGGCTTTGACCTTCAGCTCTTTAACGACATGCACTATAACCGGGCGGTGGAGCGGCAGAACAGCGCCGAGAATATCTCCCGGGTCCTCTACCCCAACGACTCCGGTCCCTCCGGAAAGGCCCTCAGGCTCAAGCAGCAGTATTTCTTCTCCTCCGCGAGCCTCCAGGACCTCCTGGCCAAGTATAAGCGCGACCACGGGGAGGACCTCTCGAAGTTCGCCGAGTACAACGTAATCCAGCTCAACGATACCCACCCGGTGGTGGCGATTCCCGAACTGATGCGCCTCCTCATCGACGAGCACTACATGGGCTGGGACGACGCCTGGGCGGTGGTCACCAAGACCTTCGCCTACACCAACCATACCATCCTGGCGGAGGCCCTCGAGAAATGGCCCATCGACATCTTCCAGGGTCTCCTTCCCCGCATCTACCAGATCGTCGAGGAGATTAACCGGCGCTTCGTGACCCAGCTTCGGGAGAAATTCCCCGAGGACTGGCAGCGGCAGAACCGCATGTCCATCATCGCCGAGGGGAAGATTCACATGGCCTGGCTCGCCATCGTCGGTTCCTTCTCGGTGAACGGCGTCGCGGCCCTTCATACCGAGCTTCTCAAGGGAGTCGAGCTCAAGGACTGGTACGAGCTTTTCCCGGCGAAGTTCAACAACAAGACCAACGGCGTGACCCAGCGGCGCTGGCTCGCGAGCGCCAATCCCAAGCTTTCGGCCTTTATCACCAAGAAGATCGGCCACGGCTGGGAAAAGGACCTTTCCCAGCTGAAAAAGCTCGAGAAATACGCCGACGACGACGCCACCCTGGACGAGTTCATGGCGATCAAGCGGGAAAACAAGGTGGAACTCGCCCGCTATCTCAAGGAGACCCAAAACGTGTTCATCGATCCGGACTCGATCTTCGACGTTCAGATCAAGCGGCTCCACGAGTACAAGCGTCAGCTCCTCAATATCCTCCACGTGATGTACCTGTACCGGCGCATTCTGGAAGACCCCACCTACCAGTGCGCCCCCCGCACCTTCATTTTCGGCGCCAAGGCCGCCTCGGGCTACCGCCGCGCCAAGAGCATCATCAAGCTCATCAACGCCGTCGGCGACCGGGTGAACAACGACCACCGGGTTAAGGGAAAGCTCCGGGTGGTGTTCCTGGAGAACTACCGGGTTTCCCTGGCGGAAAAGATCTTCCCCGCCTCCGACGTCTCCGAGCAGATCTCTACCGCGGGAAAGGAAGCCTCGGGCACGGGGAACATGAAGTTCATGATCAACGGCGCCGTGACCGTCGGAACCCTGGACGGCGCGAACATCGAGATAGTCGAGGAGGCGGGCGAGGAGAACGCCTTCATCTTCGGCCTCACCGCCGAGGAAATTCAGGCGATCGAGTCGGGCCACAAGTACAATCCCCAGGAATACCTCGCCAGGAACCCCGGCCTCGCCTCGGTGCTTAACCAGCTCGTGGACGGCAGCCTCGGCGCGGATACCGCCGGCATTTTCCGGGAGCTGTACGAGTCCCTGGTCTTCGGCATCGAGGGTCAGCGGCCCGACGTGTACTACGTCCTCGCGGATTTCGGCGCCTACGCCGAGGCCCACGAGCGCCTCGAGCAGGCTTACCGGGACCAGCGGCGCTGGGCCAAGATGGCCTTCCTCAACGTGGCCCGGTCGGGCAAGTTCAGCTCAGACCGCACCATCGAGGACTACGTCCGGGACATTTGGAAACTCGAGAAAGTTGTGGTAAAATAGGAATCCTTACGGGATGCGGAAGGGCGGCACGGGGCCGCCTTTCCGTTTTCCGGGTTAATAAGGAGTTTCCCATGAACAAAAAATTCGGAGCCGCCCTGCGGTTCTCGCTCTTCTGCCTGTTTTTGATCACCCTCCCTTCCGCGTACGCCCAAACCGCTCCCGAAAAGGTTCTCTCTTCCGCCGACGTAAGCGCCTACGTAGCCAACTTCCAGGCCATTCAGGACCAGCTCGACGCCTTGGGGGATAAATACGACGACTATTTCTTCGACCCCTTCGAGGACGAGGAGGACGACGCCGACCTCGCCGCCTCCTTCCGCCGGCTGCGGGAGGTTAAGCCCCCCGCGGAGGTGGAGGCCATAATGAGGAAAAACGGCCTTGGGGACCGGGGGTTCCTGAAATTCGTGATCATTTCCTACTGCACCGGCATTGCCTTTATGGAGGCGTCCTATGCGGGCTACGCGCAAGAGTACGGAGAAAGCCCCGAAATGAAGTCCTACATGGACACGGCCATGCAGAATCTCGCGGCCATGAAGGCGGTGATCCATCCGGCGGACCTGAAGCTGGTCTCCGGCAGGCTGAATGAACTCGCCCCCCTGCTCGAGATGGAAGGCGAGGGGTATTGATAGA